>NZ_DBDF01000032.1:9974-15981 GCF_002293435.1 Bacteroides sp. UBA939
AGAATTGCTTGTATTGCGCAGCACATAGGGAGTGCAAATCATCGGGAGCACCTCTTTCAGCTTCGGCAGAAAGTGCAGCTTGGGACGGTGCAGGTACGTCACGCCGGGGTACTTCTCCGCATCGGCAAACGGCTGGTCGGATGAGTCGGGGGACAAGGATTTTTATGTCTGTACGGCTATAGTAGTCGAGTAGTCTGCGCAGGCGTTCGGGGCGGTTGTGTCAGGGATGATTACGGTTACATTTTGCAGTGTCATCATTCTATAGTTTTCTTTTTAAACAGATATTGAAGGCTTTCCCGGAATACAGTAGACTTCAGACTCCACATAAAAAGTATGTAAAGGGAAGCGGCCAAAGCAACCTTTACCAGTAGTGAAAGATAGATATTCTCTATATAACTTCCCACCCAATACGTGAAAGCCATTACGGCTATAGAAATAATAAGGTAAGGAACAATATCTTTCAATGTATTGAACAGGGAGATTCCTATAAGCCTATGGGCAAAATAGTGCCAGACCAATAACCAGAGAATATTAACGGTAGTATAAACTATCAGCATTACATTCAATCCATATGGATAACTGCCCCATACGCATAACAGTTGGAAGATGCCCAGTGCAATAGTGTTCCACATAAAGATGTTCGGTCGTCCGAGACTGTTCATTAGATTAGTATATAGGGTTGCAATGGGCATGAAGGCTCCCCATACGCATAATATCTGCATCACGGGTACACAAGGCAACCACTTCTCGGTGATGCTTATAACAATCAATTCCCGTGAAACGATGCATAGTCCCAACATGGCGGGGAAGCTTACGAAAGCGGTGAAGCGCATCAGCTTGCGGAATATGTTTTGCAGGCGTTGCAAATCTTCCGAAGCTTCCCTAAATACGGGTTGCCCCACACTGTTTATCATTCCGAAGATGGTGGAGTAACCCATGGTGGTCCACTTGCTTCCTTGTGAGTAGTAACCTGCCTGCCTGATAGTATAGAAATACCCCAACAGGGCGGAGAAGATGTTATTGTTGATATGTGTGAACAGCGAGGTAAAAAGCAGTTTACTGCTGAAAGGCAGCAATGCCCGCAACGGATGCATACGGAATGAAAGCGTAGGATGCCAGGGCGAAAATATCCAAAGTAACACGGTGTTGGTACTGACATACAATACTGTTTGCAGGGCAATTCCCCAATATCCCCAACCATGATAGGCGCAAGTGACGCCCGCAACTCCCGAGATGATGATAGCCGCAATCTGTATCTGGCTACGTTCTTTCACCATGAGGTTGCGGAAGAAGTATGCTGTGGGTGCGGTGCCGAAACTTCCGATAAAGAAACTGAGGAATTGAAAGCGTGCCAGCCGCGTCAGTTCCGGAGTATCATAAAAGTCGGCAATCAAGGGGGCACAGATGAAAAGTATCATATAGAGTGACGCACCGATGCTGATGTTAAACCAGAATACAGCATTATAATCTTCGTGCTTTACCTCTTTCTTGTTGACAAGTGCCAGGATGAAACCACTTTCAGAGAAAACTCCGGCCATAGCGGAGAAGATAGTCAGCACAGCTACCATACCATAGTCGGTGCTGGATAATAAGCGGGCAAGGAATATCCCGAAGACAAGACTCAGCAATTGCATGAAGCCATTGCCTACACCTCCCCAGAATAATCCTTTAGCTGTTTTTTCTTTCAGTGATGTTTCTGCCATTGCTTGCCCGATTTATGATTAAGATACATTCAATTGCGTTTAATTCTCTGATAAATCTCGATTAAATTGCTCGTAAATTGCTTGTAAATTATCCCTTTTTAAGAAGCCAGTCAGAATGGATACCTTTGGATATATTTTCTATTTTATCTTGCTTCTTGAGCTTCGTAAGCAAATTCCCTACCTTGTAATACTTCTGGTCATCGTCCAAAACGTCCGGTAACTTATTCCAAAGTAATTCTATTATTTCTTTCTTTGTAAGCGTACCGTGCTCTGTAAGCGCTTTAAGAATCAGGTCACAATAATAACTATCTTCAAATCCTTTGTTGTTAGAATAGGCTGTTTTCTGATCTATGAGAACTCTTTTCCCCTGATACATGATTTCATGTATTTCCGTAAAAGTGATACCGTAGTTGGTTCCTTCGGCTATTTCCCTTTTTAGGGCGTCAAGTGAAGGGCGAGTCGGTTTATATGAACTACCTAAGATGGCATGAGTCTTATCATGAATGCCGAATAACAACCAGGCAGATTCCTTTTGGCTAAGATTGGCTTCATTACTAAGAGCCGAGAAGTATTCTCCTAACTTTAGCGTGTCGAATCCATTCTGGGCTTTCTTGAATTCTACAACTTCATTCTCTCCCGGCAAATGGATGAAATCCTCCAGAAGTGTTATGAGTTCTTGGGTTGTCATTCGGCATTAAGGTTGTAAGAACATTACTTCACCTCACTACCCGGCTTCACCTCCTTCATGGTAGTAACCACAGAGAGCGAACCGTCGAAGTTCTCGGCAGAGAGAATCATACCTTCGCTGACAATACCTTTCAGCTTGCGCGGTGCAAGGTTGGCAATGAAACAGACTTGTTTGCCTACCAGTTCCTCCGGATTGTAGTGCTGTGCAATGCCGCTGACGATGGTACGGTTCTCCAAGCCGTCGGCTATCTTGAATTGCAGCAACTTGTCGGCTTTGGGCACTTTCTGGCATTCCAGTACGGTGCCTACACGGATATCCAGCTTCATGAAGTCGTCGAATTCAATGTTCGGACGGATAGGATTTGCCTTATAGTCGGCTTCTTCGTTGGCCTTTCTGGTATCGAGCAACTTCTGCACCTGCGTTTCGATAACGCTGTCTTCAATCTTTTCAAAGAGCAGCTCGGGCGTACCCAGTTGATGTCCGGCCGACAACAAGTCGGTGCTGCCCAGTGTTGCCCAGTCGAAGCTGTGCATGTTCAGCATCTTGCGCAGTTTTTCGCTACTGAACGGCAGGAAAGGTTCAAAGGCGATTGCCAGGTTGGCTACCAGTTGCAGGGAGATATTCAGGATAGTGGCCACGCGTGCCATGTCTGTCTTGGCAAGCTTCCAAGGTTCGGTGTCTGCCAGATATTTGTTTCCGATGCGGGCAAGATTCATCGCCTCTTTCTGTGCGTCGCGGAACTTGAATACATCCAATAGCTTTTCTACTTCGACTTTCACGTCGGAAAACTCTTTCAAAGTCTCCCGGTCATAATCCGTCAGTTCACCGGCGGCGGGTACTACACCGTCGAAGTACTTCTTGGTAAGTTGCAGGGCGCGGTTCACGAAGTTTCCGAATACGGCTACCAACTCGTTGTTATTGCGCGCCTGGAAATCTTTCCAGGTAAAGTCGTTATCTTTTGTTTCGGGCGCATTGGCAGTGAGCACATAGCGCAGCACATCCTGCTTGCCCGGGAAGTCCAGCAGATACTCGTGCAACCATACCGCCCAGTTGCGTGAAGTGGAAATCTTGTCGCCTTCCAGGTTCAGGAATTCATTGCCCGGTACGTTATCGGGCAGGATAAAGCTACCCTCCGCCTTTAGCATGACAGGGAACACGATGCAGTGGAACACGATATTGTCTTTACCGATGAAGTGGATGAGGCGTGTTTCGGGGTCTTTCCACCAAGTCTCCCAGGTGTCGGGCAACAACTCTTTTGTATTGCTGATGTAGCCGATAGGGGCGTCAAACCATACATAGAGAACCTTCCCTTCGGCGCCTTCTACAGGCACCGGAATACCCCAGTCGAGGTCACGGCTCACGGCACGGGGTTGCAGTCCCATGTCGAGCCAACTCTTGCACTGGCCGTACACGTTGGGGCGCCATTCTTTGTGGTCTTCCAGAATCCATTGGCGGAGCCAGTTTTCGTGCTTGTCGAGCGGCAAATACCAGTGTTTGGTTTCGCGCATCACGGGTTTGCTTCCGCTGATGGTGCTTTTCGGATTAATCAAGTCCGTAGGGCTAAGGCTGGTGCCGCACTTCTCGCACTGGTCGCCGTAAGCGCCTTCTGCGTGGCAGTGGGGACATTCGCCGGTGATATAGCGGTCGGCAAGGAAAGTCTTGGCTTCCTCGTCGTAGTATTGCATGCTGTTTTTCTCAATGAATTCGCCTTTGTCATACAGTTTGCGGAAGAATCCGGAGGCTACGTCATGGTGGGTTTTGGAAGTTGTGCGACTGTACACATCGAACGAGATACCGAAGTCTTTGAACGAGTCCTTGATTAGCGTATGGAAACGGTCTACCACATCCTGCGGCGTAACGCCTTCTTTCCTGGCGCGGATGGTGATGGGCACTCCATGTTCATCCGAACCTCCGATAAAAATTACATCTTCTTTTTTCAATCTCAGGTAGCGGACATAGATGTCGGCGGGTACATAAACACCGGCCAGGTGTCCGATATGAACCGGTCCGTTAGCGTAAGGCAATGCCGACGTAACGGTAGTGCGTTTGAATTTCTTTTCCATTATGATATTGTATCTCTTTTACAATGAGCGTATTTTAGTGTGCAAAGATAGCAGTTTTCTACTCAAAGAGAAAGAGAAGATAATGAAATATCCAAAGCCTTACGGCAGAAACCGATATATTTATTCTTGTCCGGCGCGGTTTATTGCCGGTTCAGTATAACGTCTTTCCCAAAGAAGAAACGGGAGAGGCGCAGTTTATCCATAGTCCATGCTATTGCTATGCAACCGCCTATCGCGAAAACCACAGATATTACCATAAACAGCATTCCGGTGGGTTCAAATAGCAAGAAAGGCAGAAACGCCTTGCTTATGATTGTGAATACGGGCGAGAATAGCAGGATTACAAGTGTATTTCTGCCTATGAAATAAAAGTATTGCCTGATTAATCGGGGCAGGTAATTGTGTATATATAATAATGTGCTGACGGACAGATAAGTAATAACCACTCCTGCCAATGTTCCTCTATCCAGGTTGTCCGGAAAACAACAGAGTACAACCAAAGGGACGACAGCCGGTAGCGACGGCGGAATGACGCGTGTAAATGGCAGTTTGCATTGTTTGATGATTGTTCCCGCAAGGAAATAAATGGCATTGGCGAATACGATTAACCCTCCGCAACAGGATATCGCAAACAAGGCAAGCCCAAAGACAATTAACCGTGATAGTGTTTTCATCCGCAGCCAATGGAATACACAATATTGTATAAGGCTACAGATTATCAGAGTATGCAGGTACCAGTAAGGTCCCAAGGGAGATACGAATATTTTGCTCAACAGGATAGCCGGAGTGATTTCGGTCACCGCTTCTCTTACGGGTAATATACAGGATGCTATGACGTAGCCTGTTTCCATAACTGCGTACGGTATGATAATCCATAGAAGTTTCCTGGCGAAACTTCTGATAGATTTCCCTGTGCTATCCACAGCCAGATAGCCGGATATGATGAGAAAGCCCGACATGTGGAATGTGTACACGATTTGCTTGGAATAGGGGTAATTATCTCCTATATATACTAAATGAAAGGCTACCATTAAAAGGATAAAGATGCTTTTCAAGTAGTCCAGTTCATTTATACGCTGTTCCATGAATTTCGCAGTTAGCATTATTAGATGGTGCAAATGTAATGGTTTTTAGTAAAAGTAAAATAAAAAAAGAAGGAAAATTCACGAGCTACAGGTACAACATTTTGAATACATATACGGATATTCCGTATAAATAGCCACAGAAATACCGGGTTTATGCAACAATCGTCTGCTTCCTGCGCACACCACATATAGATGGAGCGCGCACGGGATATATCCGGTGGTTGAACCACATATATCCGGTGCGCGAACCAGATATATGCCGTGCGCGAACCAGATATATCCGGTGTGCGAACCGCATATATGCCGTACGACAACTATACATTTTCGGTACAAAAGCTACATAAATCCGGTAGGAATAAACCATTAAAAAAGCCTTTGGGAGAGGCTTTCGCATTTTTTAGAGATGTACAGATTTCGATATCTACCTATCAGTCAGCAAGATACAGATTTTCGCTTCGATATTTCCAA
>NZ_DBDF01000032.1:16081-16234 GCF_002293435.1 Bacteroides sp. UBA939
TGGGTCATTACTACGTAGTAGTTCAGACACTACTTAGTAGTAGTTTTGAATAACATTTGAATCGGCTTAAGAAACTACCAACAACAATTTCTACCTGAACCTAACCTGCGTTATTCATAAGAGTCTCGTAATAAATGAGAATTTAGCGGTGTA
>NZ_DBDF01000031.1 GCF_002293435.1 Bacteroides sp. UBA939
ATAATCTGTCAGCGAAGCTAATAGAGATAGTTCTGATTATCAATAGAGATAGTTCTGATTATCAACAGGATAAAAAACATGCGAAACTTAAATTAATAGTGAAAGATGTTTTGAATGAAACTAATGCTGGGCGAAATTTAAACAGGCTCTAAGGTTTCGGTAAAACAATTATTAGTAACTCTTTTGAGTTCCTTTTTTTAAACTATTATCGGATTCTTTTGAGTTTTTTGCCTGCTTTTTTCTCTCTGTCGGTACTCATCAAAACCGTGCCTGCTCCGTCTCTCCTCCTTGTCCTATAGAGAGGAGTTGGAAAGGAGCAGGTAAGGAGCGGGTAAGGAGCAGGTGTTGTCCGGCAATGAACCTGAATGGGCTAAGCTGTTCGCTCTCCGGGCAAGCCTTGGCGGGTAATTATTGAAAAAACGAGGGTGTGCCAAATTCTTGACACACCCTCGTTTGTATCTAATGTGAATCAGTAGCTAAAGAAGTTATCGGCCAATAAGTTGGCTTAGGAGTTAAAGCCGACACTCCGTAAGGCATAAGCAGCACTATCGGCTTTAACTACTTAACTACTGACGAAGTGATAACTCCTTAACTCCTCTGACTACTGTAGTACGAATAGTGCAGGTTAGCCTGAATAATTCATAATGCAGGCTATAAGCAGAAGTACCTCTATTCTCCTCCTCCCGGGAGGAGGAGAAGCAAGTTACTCCTGCTTATAGCCTGTAGTACGAATAATGCAGGTTAGAATAAGAAGAAGTTCTTTGCGTTATAATAACTGATGTCTTCAATCATCTGGTTGGCACGGCTCATTTCCGAAGCCGGGATTTCGCCATTCTCGATATCATTGCCTACAAGGTTACACAATGTACGGCGGAAATACTCATGACGCGGATAGGAGAGGAATGACCGGGAATCCGTCAACATACCCACAAAACGGCTCAACAGACCAAGTACGGAAAGTGCATTCATTTGTTTCTGCATGCCGTCTTTCTGATCGAGGAACCACCAGCCCGAACCGAATTGAATCTTACCCGCAACCGTACCATCCTGGAAGTTGCCCAGCATAGTGGCAATCACCTCGTTGGCACACGGATTGAGGTTATAGAGGATAGTCTTGGTCAATTTGCCTTTAGAATTCAACCGATCGAGGAATTTAGCCATTGCTTTAGCGGTGGTAAATTCGCCGATAGAGTCAAAGCCGGTATCAGGACCAAGCAGTTGGAACATCTTGCTGTTATTGTTACGGATAGCGCCGTAGTGGAACTGTTGCGTCCAGCCTTTTTCCCAATCCATTTCGCCGAATATAACCAGCATGGCCGACTTGAATTTCAGGATTTCTTCTTTCGTCAGTTCGGCGCCGCCATATACTTTATTAAAGATGGCTTCAATTTCGGCGTCCGTATAATCTTCCGCATAGAATTCTTCGATACCGTGGTCGGAGAGTTTGCAACCCTGTTGGGCAAAGAAGTCATGACGCTTGCACAAAGCAGTTATCATATCGCCGAAATTGGAAATAGACACGCCGCTAACTTCTGACAGTTTCTCCATATAAGCGCGGAAATCGGCGGGAACTTCCACAGCCATTGCTTTGTCCGGGCGCCAGGTTGGCAACATCTTAACTTCAAAACCGCTTTCACGCGTTTGGATATGGTATTCCAAAGAATCCACCGGATCGTCCGTAGTGCAAACCACCTCTACATGGTAGCGGCGCATCATGCCACGGGCAGAGTATTCCGGTTGGGCAAGTTTCTCGTTACATTCTTCGTAAATTTCACGTGCAGTCCTCAGGTTTAGGATTTTCTCGATGCCGAAAGCCGTCTTCAATTCCAGATGAGTCCAGTGGTACAACGGGTTACGGAAAGTATAGGGAACGGTTCCTGCCCATTTTTCAAACTTTTCCCAGTCACTGGTATCCTTGCCCGTACAGAAACGTTCATCTACGCCGTTGGTACGCATGGCACGCCATTTATAATGGTCGCCGCCCAACCAGATTTCCGTTAATGACTTGAATTGATAGTCGCTCGCTACCATTTTAGGGATTAAGTGACAGTGATAGTCGATAATCGGCATTTTAGCCGCATGTTCATGATACAACTTCTGTGCGGTTTCTGTCTGCAACAGGAAGTTTTCATCCATAAAGTTTTTCATTTTCTTGTGTTTTAATATATAAAAATATTACTTACTTCTATTTATGCTTATATCCTATTGATAATAAAGCTAATAAGCGGTTTAGAGGTTTTTACTTTTATTAACCGTTATCGAACACAAAAGTAGAAAATTTACTTGGAGAAACAAAATAATTCGTATCTTTGCCGCAAATATTTATATTATTTAACCAGATGAGGTTTCGTAAGTTATTTAGATTGTTGAATACATCTTTCATCTGCAGATTACACGGATTACGCGGATTTATTTAAAACCGAATCTGTGTTATCCGTGTCATCTGCGGATGAAAAATATCTTTTTGATATGGAAAACAAAAATTACACCATTAAAGATATTGCCCGTATGGCGGGGGTATCCGCCGGAACCGTAGACCGTGTGCTGCACAACCGGGGGGATGTTTCTGCCTCAAGCGGGGAAAAAGTTCGGAAAGTTCTCGACGAGATAGATTATCATCCGAATATGTTCGCTATCGGGCTGGCGGCGAAGAAGCGTTACCGTATCTTATGCGTTATACCTTATTATATAGAATACGATTACTGGCATTCGGTGGCAAAAGGCATTAACCGCGCATCTCAGGAGTTGCACCCTTTCAATGTCGGCGTCGATTTCTTGTATTACCATCATGCGGACAAAGCTTCTTATGAGAATGTTTGCGCCCAACTTCGCAAGGAGATGGCGGATGCCGTGCTGATAGCGCCCAACTTCCGTGAAGAAACAATTGTGCTCACAGACTATCTGGAAAGTAAAGATATTCCTTACGCATTTATTGATTTTAATATAGAGCAGACCCATGCGCTTTGTTACATCGGGCAAGACTCGCGGACAAGCGGATACATTGCCGCCAAAATCCTGATGCGTGAATGCAAAGAGGGGCAAGAACTGATATTATTTCTTAATAACAAAAAGAGTAATCCGGCGGAAATACAGATGCAGCGCCGCCTGGAAGGCTTTATGAGTTTCATCAACCGGGAACATCCCCGCTTGGCAGTACATGATGTAATACTGAATAAGGAGGATGCGGAAGCCAATCGCCGGACGCTGAATGAGTTCTTTACTACCCATCCACATGCGGTTTTGGGAGCTGTATTCAATTCGCGGGTATATCAGGTGGCGGAATATCTGCGTGCAACAGGGCATCAATTGGAAAGTCTGGTCGGATATGACCTTCTGCAAAAGAATGTGGAACATCTGAATTCGGGTGAAGTGAGTTATCTTATAGGTCAGCGTCCCGGTTTACAAGGATATTGCGGAGTAAAGGCTTTGTCGGATCATGTTGTATTCAAGCGCCCTGTAACGGGTGTGAAATACATGCCTATAGACATACTGATAAAAGAAAATATCAATTTCTATTTTGAATTCGAATAAATAATATAACCTCAATCATTTAAAACAATTTTAAAATGAAAGCATTAAACAAGCAAACCGCTCCCAAGGCGCAACGCCCGGAACGTATCATCCAGTTCGGCGAAGGTAACTTCTTACGTGCATTTATCGACTGGATAGTCTACAACATGAACGAAAAAACCGACTTCAACAGCAGCGTGGTGGTGGTTCAGCCTATTGATAAAGGCATGGTGGACATGCTGAACGCACAGGATGACCTTTATCATGTAAATCTGCAAGGTCTGGACAAAGGAGAAACCGTTAATAGCCTGACTCTGATTGATGTCATCAGCCGGGCGCTGAACCCATACTCCCAAAACGACGAATTCATGAAGCTGGCCGAGCAACCGGAAATGCGTTTTGTTATCTCCAACACAACCGAAGCCGGTATCGCATTCGACCCTTCCTGCAAACTGACCGACGCTCCGGCTTCTTCTTATCCAGGCAAACTGACTCAGTTGCTGTACCACCGTTTCAAAACATTCAACGGCGACAAGAACAAAGGCCTTATCATCTTCCCTTGCGAACTTATCTTCCTGAATGGACATAAGCTGAAAGAAACGATTTACCAGTATATCGAATTGTGGCAGTTGGGCGAAGAGTTCAAAACCTGGTTCGAAGAAGCTTGTGGTGTATATGCTACATTGGTTGACCGTATTGTTCCGGGCTTTCCGCGTAAAGATATTGCAGCCATCAAGGAAAAGATACAATATGATGACAATATGGTGGTACAGGCTGAAATCTTCCACCTCTGGGTAATCGAGGCTCCACAGGAAGTAGCTAAAGAGTTTCCTGCCGACAAGGCCGGTTTAAATGTACTGTTTGTTCCTTCCGAAGCACCTTATCACGAAAGAAAAGTAACTTTGCTGAATGGTCCTCACACGGTTCTTTCTCCTGTAGCTTACCTGTCGGGTATAAATATCGTACGCGAT
Organism: Bacteroides sp. UBA939; assembly: GCF_002293435.1. Lineage (GTDB taxonomy): Bacteria > Bacteroidota > Bacteroidia > Bacteroidales > Bacteroidaceae > Bacteroides. The sequence goes on from NZ_DBDF01000031.1 coordinate 4,482, forward strand.
GCTTGCCGGCATCCGGTAGTTGGTGAATACATCCATAAGGTTATGTTCGACGAACTGATGGAAACTCTGAACCTGCCGAAAGATGAATTGAAAAAATTTGCGGAAGATGTGCTGGAGCGCTTCAATAATCCGTTTGTAGAACATGCCGTAACCAGCATCATGCTGAATTCTTTCCCGAAATACGAAACTCGTGACTTGCCTGGTCTGAAAACTTATCTGCAACGTAAGGGTGAACTACCGAAAGGTTTGGTTCTTGGTTTGGCAGCTATTATCACTTACTATAAAGGTGGTATTCGCGAAGATGGTGCGGAAATCATTCCGAATGATGCTCCCGAAATCATGCAATTATTAAAAGATTTGTGGGCTACAGGCGACACTCAGAAAGTAGCGGAAGGCGTACTTGCCGCAACTTCTATCTGGAACGAGGACTTGAATCATATTCCGGGACTTACCGCTGCGGTCAAAGCCGACTTGGATTCTATCGCCGAAAAAGGCATGCTTGAAACAGTAAAGGAACGGTGTAAATAATCAATAAATATGGCTGGATTAGTGCCTTATAAGGTAATAATTCAGCCATTTTTGTACATTGACGAGAGATTTCTCAAAAGCTGCTGACCCATAAAAACAGTGTCAAATAACGCTTTGGGGGCTATATTTGAATGTTAAATAATTAATTTATTCATTCTATATTTTGATAATAAACAAAAGTTTATTATGTTTGCGCTGTGTTTTAAAGCGATGTTTGACAATCAGGATGAGCTAAAGGCTCACATAGAACATGTAAAGCGATGCTTGCTGTTTTATGCTCTGAGTGAGGAAGAATTGTTAGAGCAAGGCTTTCCGCAAAGAGAGTTAGAGAGGTTGATTGATATTCAGCTGGATAAGTTGATTGAATTCCTCAAACAACTGAAAGACTAACATTAGCCCCCTTATGAATTGAGGGGGTGCTTTAAAACCGAAAAAAAACGATTATGAGTGCAAAAAGAGAAATAGACAATTTATTGAATGAATTTCTTCAGTTGGAGACTGATGAGCAACGGGAGCTTTTTCGAGGTAAAATAGCTCAGACCTTGTCGGGTAAGACAGCGGAAGAAAAACGTGAATTTGGAGAGGTTCTTGCTGGTAATGCTAAAGAAACAATCCGGCAGTCAGAGGCGTTAATAGGGGAGTACCATTTCAAACAAGTACTAAATGATATTATTCCTGCTGTAACTTGGTCATATGTTGCAGAAGAATATTTTCAAAAATCACGTTCCTGGTTTAGTCAGAGAATGAATGGATACCATGTTAATTCCAAAGCTGTAACATTCACACCAGAAGAAATAAATACATTAGCTGATGGTCTATTAGACCTAAGTAAACGTATAAAGAAAAGTGCTATCCTGTTAAAGGAGCATCGCTTTTAAAACACCAAAAATTGAGGGTAAAGTTCGGATAAGGAACGCTGAATAATAATTGAACACTTTTATTCGTCCCTCTGGTTAAAGGGCTTCCACGAGATGGGAGCCTTTTTTGTACGGAACCTAAAAAGTCTCGCTTTTCCTTTTTACTATATATTTTTCCTTTTTAAACAGTGTCAAATAACACTTTTGGGGCTATAAATAACAAGAGCCGATACAAATTGTATCAGCTCTACGTTGTTTTAATTAATTAGTTTTCAGTCTTTCAGACCTTCGTCGGGGTAGCGGGATTCGAACCCACGACCCCCTGCTCCCAAAGCAGGTGCGCTAACCGGACTGCGCTACACCCCGAATGCTTTATTTCTGAAAAGCGAGTGCAAAGGTAGAAACTATTCTGTAATAGGCAAAGAAATTCGATGTTTTTTAAAGAAAAAGATTGTGGATAGGCTCCAAAAAACAGTGAAATAAGGGTCATCTCCGTATCAACTCCGTACCAAGTCCGTGTCTGCTCCATATAGAGGTACCTTTATACGGAGCAGACACGGACTTGGTACGGCTTTGATAATGCCTTGGTACGGACTTGACATTCCGCTGAAAGCATCCACTAACCGAAGATGCTGGTGTAGCGCTACCGGGCTAACCGAGGATAGCAGTATAGCGGTATCGAACTAACTGAATTGCAGGGTGAAGCAGCTTCCTTTTCCCGGTTCCGAATGAACGGAAATGTTTCCTCCGTGTTGATTCATGATTTGCTTGCAGAGGCTTAGGCCAATGCCTGAACCGACTGTTTTGGTAGTGAAGAATGGAACAAATATCTTGTCCTGCACTTCGGGTAGGATGCCTTCGCCATTGTCGCGGACTGTGATGGTACAGCGCCATGAAGAAGGCGAGGAGGTTGCTTTTGGGGCAAAGATGGCTTTTACTTCAATCTTGGGTGTTTCAGGAAAGCGGGGTGATGCTGTTTCGTGATGGTCGGTTGCTTTATGACGGTCGGTTGTTTCATGACAGGCAGTTGTTTCGCGGCGAACGGTCGCTTCGCGGGCATTCTTCAGGAGATTGATAAGTACTTGCTCTATTTGGGCGCGGTCTACGTTCAGGGTTTTGTCTGATGGAGGAAGTTCGAAGTGAATGGTTTCGTCGGGAAAGAGTTTTTGCAGGTCGGTGAATAGTTCACGGACGGGTACGGTGGTGCGTACAGGAGCAGGTAGACGGGTAAGACGACGGTAATTCTCGACGAAGCCTAATAGTCCTTTGCTGCGGCGGTGGATGGTTTGCAGGGCTTGGAGCATGACGGCGTATTCTTTTTCGCCGACGGCATTTTTCAAGGTGACGGGTATGCCACGTTCGCTCAAAGTCTCGGAAAGGGAGATGATGGGGGTGATGGAGTTCATGATTTCGTGGGTGAGGACGCGGATTAGCTTTTGCCAGGCTTCCATTTCGTTTCGTTCCAGTACGGAGTGGATGTTCTTCAGGCTGATGAGCCGCTGCTCGATGCCACGAGCCATGAAAAGGGTGGAGGATACGGCCATTTCCAGAGTGGCGCCATGACGGTGAATGCGCATGACTTGTGTTTCGCCGGAATGGAGGAACAAGAGTTCGGGCGGCAGTTGCGGGGTTTGTCCCAGTTGGGCAATGGCGGCGCGGTTCATCCACTGGATGCGTCCGGACATATCGGTGACCAGGACGGCGGTATCGACTTTGTTCAGCAGGGTTTCGTAATATTGGTGTTTCACTTCTTCTTCCAGCAGGCGGGCACGAAATATTTGCAGGGTTTCGGACAGTTCTGCGGTCATCTCCGTCATCAGTTTGTTTTGATAGGGTGGGCGAAAGGTTTGCGTCATGTCATTGTAACGCAGGCTGTCGGTCAGGCGTCGTATCACTTGCAATTGTTTTATCTGTATATGATAGAGGTGGATGCCTGTTCCTGAAAGAAACAGGAAGGCAATGATGGTGCTGAACAACAGTTCTGCACGGAATAGCACATATACGCCTACAGAAAACACAGCCAGGAGGCAAATGTGTAAAACGACAATCAAAGAATACTGCTTCATAATTATATATTTTGTTCATTAAATGAGAATTTGTACTTGAACACAGAGGCACAGGGGCACAGAGTTTTATCTTTCTTTTAAGAAGAGAACCTGAACATAAGTACACTGAGAGGGTGACTACGTCGCAGAGAAAAAAAACTCTGTGCCCCTGTACCTCTGTGTTCAAGTATAAATTCTCATTTACAACCCCAGTTTCTCAATCTTCCTATACAGTGCAAACCGCGTAATCCCCAGATACTCTGCGGCCCGCGTCATGTTTCCTTCGCTCAGGCGCATGGCGCGTTCCACTGCCTGCCGTTCCAGTTGTTCCAGATTAAGCACTTCCTCTTCCTTCCTGAGGCGGGGTGCGGAGGCTTGAAACAGGAAGTTGTCGGGACGCAGCAGCGAACCATCACCCAGAATCACGGCACGTTCCATCGTGTGTTGCAACTCGCGTACGTTGCCCGGCCAAGGGTATTTCAGGAGTTTGGACTTTGCCTCACGCGTCAGTCCTTTCATTTCCTTTTGATACTTCCGGGCGTAGCGTTGCAGGAAATAATCGGCGAGGAGAAGTATATCGTTCTCCCGTTCGCGCAGGGGCGGGATGTGAAGTTCAATGGTATTGATGCGGTACAGCAAGTCCTGCCGGAACGCGCCTTCTTCGACCATGCGGCGTATGTCGGCATTGGTGGCGCAAATCAGTCGCACGTCGATAGGCACTGCCTGGGTGCTTCCCAGCCGACTGATTTGCCGTTTCTCGATAGCCGTCAGCAACTTTGCCTGCATGGGTAGTGAGAGGTTCCCTATCTCATCCAGAAAGAGTGTGCCGCCGGTTGCGACTTCCATTCGTCCGGCTTTCGACTTGCGGGCATCGGTAAATGCGCCTTTCTCGTAGCCGAAGAGTTCGCTCTCGAAGAGTTGTTCGGGGATGCTTCCGAGGTCGATGGTGACGAACGGCCGCCCGTAGCGGGGCGAACTGCGGTAGAGGAGGCGGGCTATGACGTCTTTCCCGGTTCCGTTCTCGCCAAGAATGAGGATGTTGGCATCCGTGTCACGCAGTTTATCTACTGTCAGGAAGACTTCCTGCATGGCAGCGGATTCGCCGATGATGGATTCTTCGGCACCGCCCCCGGCACGGCTCAAGGCTTCGACTTGTTCTTTCAGCAGGCTGACTTCGTAACGGGAACGCCGCAGCTTGATGCCGGCAGAGAGGGTGGCGAGCAGCTTCTCCTTTTCCCAGGGTTTGGGGATAAAGTCGGTGGCACCGGTCTTGATGGCGCGCACGGCTTTGTCGGTATCGGCGTAGGCGGTCATGAAGATGACGATGGCGTGAGGGTCGATGCGCAGGATTTGTTCCAGACTCTCGAAGCCTTCCTGTCCGCTGATGGCGTCGCGGCTGAAGTTCATGTCGAGCAGTATGATGTCCGGTTGGAAGGTGGTCATGAAGTGCTCGATGCGGTCGGGGCTGATCGCTACTTTTATCTTTTCGGCGTAGGGTTCCAGCAACAGGTTGAGGGCGAAGAGTACGTCCTCGTTGTCGTCTACTATCAGTATTTTACCGAGTTGTTCCATGGTTGTTTTAATTTGAGGTAGCTACACTAAAATTTTCTATTTTAGATAAGTGTTTAATGTTAGATAACTGGTGATTAACAAGAGTAACTTAATTCTCCT
>NZ_DBDF01000030.1 GCF_002293435.1 Bacteroides sp. UBA939
CATAACTCTAAGGAACTCTTTTTGCCTACCACCTCCCTACTCCTCCTCCCGGGAGGAGGACATACCTTAGTGAAAGAAATCAGAGAAGCTGTCAGCGAAGCTAATAGAGATACTCTTGCTAATCACTAAGAAGAATCTGCGTTCGTCCGCTTATTCCGTGTCGTCCGCGTACCCATTTCCACCTAAATTCTCATTTAATTAATCACTAATTATAGCCTTATGACAATATTAGATATCATTATTTTAGCAGTAATCGGCGTCGGAGCCGTCGTCGGTTTCATTAAAGGATTTATCAAGCAACTGGCGGCAATCCTGGGATTGATTGTAGGTCTGCTGGCGGCAAAGGCACTGTACGTGTCGGTTGCCGAAAAAGTATTTTCTAAAATAACCGACTCTATGACATTTGCCCAGATATTGGCTTTTGTCGCGATTTGGGTTATGGTGCCGTTACTGTTTCTACTGGCGGCGGCTTTGCTTACCAAAGCCATAGAAGCCGTTTCGCTTGGTTGGCTGAACCGCTTGTTGGGGGCGGTACTGGGAGCTTTGAAATTCCTGCTGTTGTTGAGCCTGCTTGTCTACGTGCTGGAATTTATTGATTCGGACAATACACTGGTGGATAAAACAAAGAAGGAAGAATCCGTGTTGTATTATCCCATAAAGTCATTTGCAGAGATATTTTTCCCTGCGGCAAAGGAAGTTACAGAACAATATATACTTAATTAAGCAATGCAACCCGAAAATCATAATAAAGAAAAATCAAATCAGGACGAAGAGAAGAAAGTAGAAAAGAAGCTCTCCGATGAGATACTTTCTGATGAAAAGCTCTCCGGTGAGTTTTCCGACGAGGAACTTTCCGATAAGAAACCTTCTGAAAAGCCCTCTGAGAACCTTTCTGAACAGTTCTCCGAAGAGAAAGGAGAGAAAGAACAGAAGGAACAGAAAGAGGAGAAGAAACCTTCCAACGACTTTGTCCGGAAGATTACAGAGGAGAAGTACAAGTATGGTTTCACGACGGATGTACACACCGAAGTCATTGAGCAAGGACTGAATGAAAACGTGGTGCGGCTGATTTCCTCGAAAAAGAATGAACCGGAATGGCTGTTAGAGTTCCGCTTGAAAGCATATCGTCACTGGTTGACTATGGAAATGCCCACATGGGCGCACCTCCGTATCCCTGAGATTGACTATCAGGGCATCTCATACTATGCCGACCCATTGGCAAAGAAGAAAGACGCTCCGAAGAGCATGGATGAAGTAGACCCTGAACTGATAAATACCTTTAATAAACTGGGTATTCCTCTGGAAGAACGGATGGCGTTGAGCGGTATGGCTGTGGATGCCGTAATGGACTCTGTTTCCGTAAAGACTACTTTTAAGGAGACGTTGATGGAGAAAGGAATTATATTCTGCTCCATCAGTGAAGCCGTGCGCGAACATCCCGATTTGGTACAGAAGTATCTGGGATCCGTAGTAGGATACCGTGATAATTTCTTTGCTGCTCTGAACTCGGCAGTGTTTTCCGACGGTTCGTTTGTGTATATCCCGAAGGGTGTACGCTGCCCGATGGAGTTGTCGACGTATTTCCGTATTAATGCCCGTAACACGGGACAGTTCGAGCGGACGCTAATCATAGCAGATGATGACTCGTACGTTTCTTATCTGGAAGGCTGTACGGCGCCGATGCGTGATGAGAACCAGTTGCATGCCGCTATCGTGGAGATTGTAGTGCACGACCGTGCAGAGGTGAAGTACAGTACCGTGCAAAACTGGTATCCGGGCGATGCCAATGGTAAAGGCGGTGTGTATAACTTCGTGACGAAGCGCGGCAATTGCAAAGGAGCGAACAGTAAACTGTCGTGGACGCAGGTAGAAACCGGTTCGGCTATTACCTGGAAATATCCGTCCTGCATCCTTACGGGCGATAACTCTTCGGCAGAATTCTATAGTGTGGCAGTAACCAACAATTACCAGCAGGCAGATACAGGCACTAAGATGATACATCTGGGAAAGAACACCAGGAGTACCATTGTCAGCAAAGGCATCTCAGCCGGACGTAGCGAGAACTCTTACCGGGGATTGGTGCGTGTGGCGCAGAAAGCCGACAATGCCCGTAATTACAGTCAGTGCGACTCGTTGCTGTTGGGGGATAAATGCGGTGCGCATACTTTCCCGTATATGGATATCCATAATGAAACAGCGGTTGTGGAGCATGAAGCAACCACCAGCAAAATCAGCGAAGACCAGATATTCTATTGCAACCAGCGCGGTATCTCTACAGAAGATGCTGTGGGATTGATTGTGAACGGATATGCCAAGGAGGTATTGAACAAGTTACCGATGGAGTTTGCGGTAGAGGCGCAGAAGCTGCTTACCATTTCGTTGGAGGGAAGCGTAGGGTAGTTAGTAAATTGTCCAAAAGGCTATTCTGGCGAGTAAATATTAATATTTGAGAAACGATTAATCAGTAAATAAAGAGATGTTAGAGATAAGAAACCTGCATGCCTGCATAAATGGCAAAGAGATATTGAAAGGCATCGATCTCACGATAAAAGCGGGAGAAGTGCATGCCATAATGGGACCTAATGGTTCCGGCAAGAGTACCCTTTCGGCGGTGTTGGTGGGTAATCCGGCTTTTGAGGTGACAAAGGGCAGTGTGACTTTCAACGGTAAGAACCTGTTAGAGCTTTCACCGGAGAACCGTAGCCATGAGGGTATCTTCCTGAGTTTCCAGTATCCGGTGGAGATTCCCGGCGTAAGCATGGTGAACTTCATGCGTGCGGCGGTGAACGAACAGCGTAAGTATAATCATTTGCCTGCTCTCAATGCGAGTGAGTTTCTGAAATTGATGCGTGAGAAGCGCGCTGTTGTGGAATTAGATAACAAACTGGCCAATCGCTCTGTGAACGAGGGGTTCTCGGGGGGTGAGAAGAAGCGGAATGAAATCTTCCAGATGGCTATGCTGGAGCCGAAGCTAAGTATTCTGGATGAAACGGACTCCGGTCTGGATATTGATGCCTTACGTATTGTTGCCGAAGGTGTGAATAAGTTGAAGACACCGGAAAACAGTACCATCGTCATCACTCACTACCAACGCTTACTGGATTATATCAAACCTGACATCGTACATGTGCTGTACAAAGGTCGTATCGTGAAGACTGCGGGGCCGGAGCTGGCTCTGGAACTGGAGGAGAAGGGGTATGATTGGATTAAGAAGGAGTTAGGAGAATAATTTAATTGTGAATTATAAATGATAAATTATGAGTTCACAGATGTTACATACCAATTCATCATTCATAATTCAAAATTATAAAAAATGAATGCAGAACAACAATACATAGATCTTTTCTCCCAAGCGGAAGCTATGATATGCCGGCACAGCGCTGCGGTGATGAATACACCCCGTGCCGCTGCGTTTGCCGATTTCGAGCGGCTCGGCTTCCCCACCCGTAAACAGGAGAAATATAAATATACCGATGTCGGCAAGTTCTTTGAACCCGATTACGGTCTGAACCTGAACCGGCTGGATATCCCGGTGAACCCGTATCAAGTATTCAAATGCGATGTACCCAACATGAGCACATCCTTGTACTTTGTGGTGAACGATACCTTTTACAGCAAAGCATTGCCGGCATCCCAACTGCCCGAAGGAGTAATCTTTGGCAGCTTGAGAGAGATGGCGGAGAAGCATCCGGAGCTGGTGAAGAAATACTACGGAAAGATGGCGGATACTTCAAAAGATGGAGTCACAGCATTCAATACCGCTTTCGCGCAGGACGGCGTGCTGCTGTATGTACCCAAAAATGTGGTAGTGGAACGCCCCATTCAGTTAGTGAATATCCTGCGTGGCGATGTTAACTTCTTAGTAAACCGTCGTGTACTGATTATACTGGAAAGTGGCGCGCAGGCATGCCTGCTGACTTGCGACCATGCAATGGATAACGTAAACTTCCTTGCCACGCAAGTAGTAGAAGCCTTTGTAGGGGAAAACGCCGTGTTAGACCTCTATGAACTGGAAGAAACACATACCAGTACAGTGCGTATCAGTAACCTTTGTGTGAAACAGGAAGCAAACAGTAATGTGCTGCTGAACGGCATGACCTTATACAATGGAACTACCCGTAACAACATCGAAGTGCTGCTGGCAGGCGAAGGCGCCGAAATCAACCTTTGCGGTATGGCAATTGCGGATAAGAACCAGCATGTGGATAACCATACAAGCATCGACCATGCTGTGCCCCACTGTACCAGTAATGAACTTTTCAAATACGTACTCGATGACCAGTCAGTCGGTGCTTTTTCCGGTTTGGTGCTGGTGCGTCCCGGTGCACAGCATACCAGTTCGCAGCAGACGAACCGTAACCTTTGCGCTACCCGCGAGGCACGTATGTACACTCAGCCGCAGTTGGAGATTTATGCCGATGATGTGAAGTGCAGTCATGGCGCTACAGTCGGTCAGTTGGATGAAACAGCTTTATTCTATATGCGTCAGCGCGGTATACCGGAGCGTGAAGCCCGCCTGTTGCTGATGTTTGCTTTCGTGAACGAAGTGATTGATACCATCCGCTTGGATGCATTGAAAGACCGCTTACATCTGTTAATAGAGAAGCGTTTCCGTGGAGAATTGAGCAAGTGCCAAGGGTGCGCAATATGTAAATAGAGAATTTTGAATTATGAATTATGAATTATGAATTATGAATTTTGAATTTTGAAT
>NZ_DBDF01000022.1 GCF_002293435.1 Bacteroides sp. UBA939
CCCAGGAGGAGGAGAATAGAGATACTATTGCTTATCACTAAACACTTATCACTAATCACTAATCACTTATCACTTATCACTTATCACTAATCACTTATCACTAATCACTAATCACTTATCACTAACCACTAACCACTTATCACTAATCACTACGAAGCTCCGCTTCGCTTAAATTCTCCAAATGTGAAGCCCGGTGAAGGCCTCCCCCCGCCCCACAGCCCGTACAGACAGGGTGCAAAAAAACCGCTTTCACCCGTTTCTTCCTGTGTATGAGCAAATTACAGAGAAAGGTGAAACGCGTGAACCCCTATTTTAAACATAGCAGGAGAATGGAAGGTTACGGAGAGGATAGCAGGAAGAAGATGATTCTCCCCAACAGATACCATATATTAATATTCTTTAAAAAGCACGTTCCTATTGTCTCTCGTATCAAACAAAACAATATATTTGTGATATCAAAATGATATCAACTAATTATATGAATTATGGAAACGAAAGAAATGGATTTCAAAGGATTTAAAATGAATGGGTTCTTGGGCTTATTTATTCATCTCATTGTGTTGACTGCGCTGATAGTCTACTGTTTCACGATGTCTGCCCCGATGATGATTCTGGCGGGAGTTCTCTGCGTCGTCTGGTTTATTTTGCTTGCCGGTTATATGCAGTTGGAACCTAACGAGGCGCGGGCTATGGTGTTCTTCGGCAAATACAAAGGCACGTTCAAGGAAACCGGTTTCTTCTGGGTTAACCCTTTCCTGGACAAAAAGAAACTGTCTCTCCGTGCACGCAATCTGGATGTGGAACCGATTAAGGTAAATGATAAGATTGGTAACCCTATCCTGATTGGCCTTGTACTGGTGTGGAAACTTAAAGATACGTACAAGGCAATGTTCGAGATTGACTCGCAGACGATGGCTGCCTCTGGTACTGCGACAGGACATGCCAACCAAGTCAGTATCGGTAATGCGGTTGCCAGCCGTATGAACGCTTTCGAGAACTTTGTGAAGATACAAAGTGATGCCGCTTTGCGCCAGGTAGCCGGGCAATATGCCTATGATGACAACGAGGCGGACGTTGAAGGGCTTACTCTTCGTTCGGGGGGTGAGGAAATCAATGACCAGTTGGAGCAGAAACTGAACGAACGCCTTGCTATGGCAGGTATGGAAGTTGTGGAAGCACGTATTAATTACCTGGCTTATGCACCCGAGATTGCCGCGGTGATGCTTCGTCGCCAGCAGGCTTCGGCTATTATCACTGCCCGCGAAAAGATTGTGGAAGGTGCGGTATCTATGGTGAAAATGGCTCTCCACAAGCTTGCGGAAGAGGAAATCGTTGAGCTGGACGAAGAAAAGAAGGCGGCTATGGTTAGTAATCTGTTGGTGGTACTGTGCGCCGACGAGGCTGCGCAACCGGTTGTCAATACAGGTACATTGAATCATTGATTATAAGGAATACGGAAATGAACTTCTCTTTTCTATATAAGTGGGCGTTGCTCCTCGGCCTGTTACTGGGGTATGTAGCGGCGATTTTTGCCCAGGATACAAATATGGAACGCGCCAAGCATGTGTACGAATTGTTTGTGGCCGACCAAGGCGACAGCATTCATGCGCTGCTAAATGAAGAACTGCAAAAAAAGTTGTCTCCTGTAATCTTTAAAGGTATGCTCAGTCAGTCGGAACGGCAGTTTGGCAAGCTTCAATCCAATGGAGAATGGCAAAAAGATGTGGCACAAGGCATTACGCTCTATTATTCCGATTTGAAGTTTGAACGTTACAACCTTCGTTTTTTATTATCATTTGATGCCGGCGGGGGTATGAATACAATTCGCCTGATGCCCGTGCCCGCTGCATCCACGGCAGAAACCGTAACTTTTGATAAGGAAAAAATGACAGAACGGGACATTACCGTCGGCTCGGAAGGCTTTAAATTGCCCGGAACTCTGACACTTCCTGCAGGGAAGAAAAAAGTTCCTGTGGTGATACTTGTGCATGGATCCGGCCCGCAGGATCGTGATGAAACGCTCGGGCCGAACAAGCCTTTCCGTGACCTGGCTTGGGGGCTGGCGGAACGCGGCATTGCAACGGTGCGTTATGAGAAACGTACCAAAGTCTATGGTGCGGCTTCTGTGCCGGAAGGCCGGGAAATGGATTATGACACCGAAGCTGTAGATGATGCCGTAGCCATTGCAGCCTGGGCAAAGACGTTGCCGGAGGTTGATGCGGACAGCGTTTATGTGTTGGGGCATAGTCTGGGTGCTACGCTCGCTCCCCGTATTGCAGAACGGGCCGACGGGGTGGCAGGTGTCATTCTTGTTGCTGCTCTGGCACGCCCGTTTGAAGATGCCATCGTTGAACAGATGACCTATATTTCTTCATTGATGGATTCTTCGGACTCTGCTAAAAAGCGGATTGCAGAAATAAGGAGGCAGGCGGATAATATAAAGAAACTGGGCACGCCGGAGTTCAATGACACGATTCCCTTATTGATGAGTGTTCCCCGCTCTTACTGGGAGTCTGCCAATGCATACAAACCTGTGGAGGTAGCCTTTAAATTGACTTTACCCATGCTGATACTGCAAGGTGAACGCGATTATCAGGTTACTATGGAAGATTTCGGCTTATGGCGCTTCGGGTTGATGCGTAATAGAAATGTTTTCTTCAAGTCTTATCCCAAGCTCAATCACTTGTTGCAGGAGGGCAGTGGAAAGGCTACTCCGTTTGAGTATAACAAGGTGTCACCGGTACCGGGATATGTGATGGATGATATAGTCTTGTTTATACGTAGTGGTCGTTTGCAATAGTATTGCCTTAAGGCATAGATTGATAATCATAATTTGTTAAATCGTAAATCGCTAAATTATAAATAAAGTCGTGGCTAAAAAAGAAACTTCAACCAAAAGCTTTGTCCTGCGTGTGGATGCCGAGACTATGGATGCCCTTGAAAAATGGGCAGCCGATGAGTTTCGCAGTACTAACGGACAGCTTCAGTGGATTATTGCTGAGGCATTGCGGAAGAGTGGGCGGATGAAGAAAACTAAAATTAATCCTCCGTCCCTGAAATCTGAAACGTAATCCGATTATCGGTGATTAGTAATTTCTATCATGACTCGTTAAATCGTAAAATCATAGTCTTATGTTAAAACTTGGTTCTCATTCAGCTACCGAATTCTCAGGTGTACGCATACATCCCACTGTTGTAGACCGAATTCTGGAAGGTGTTGCTGTTCTGTTGGTAGTTGCTTTCTGGGCATGTGCAGTGTGGGTGTATTTTCATGTGGAAGATAAGGTAACGGCAAATTCCTCTTTTCTGTATGCCGGACTTGGCACTTTGGTCTTTCTGCTTATGGGTGTTTCGGCGTATTTCCCTATCCGTTTTGTACGTTTTCCGGTGCGCATTACAGAACGTAATGTTGCCACACAGTTTTTTTTGGTAACTCGTATGGTCCGGGTGCAGAATATCATGATAGCTCTGCTCTTTTCTGTCCTTATATTCAGTAAGGTGGAGATGGGATTTGGTATTCCGCAAGGGCTGTGTAGTAAGCTCATGGTCGGTGTCAGTTGCTTGATGGTGATGGTAATGGTAGTGTATAATGTATTAGCTTTCAAGTACAAATAGGCTGTTTGGGGCTATGGAAACCGTTTTAAAAGCTGCGCTACGTTAGCCTATCCGGAAGACAAAAAGAGATCCGCGTCATCCGCGTTATCTGCGTCTAAAAAATGATAGTATAAACTAATTATGAACAGCTACTTAATGAGTTTAATCTTATTTAACGAGATTATTTAGTTTGCGAACTAAATAATCTCGTTATTTGCAAAAAATAAAAATAGCAATGAAAGGATTGACTGCGAAAGAAGAAGAAATCATGGGATTTTTCTGGGAGAAAGGTCCGCTGTTTGTGAAAGAAATGCTAGCTTTCTATGAAGAACCGAAACCGCATTTCAATACTTTATCCACGATTGTGAGGGGATTGGAGGATAAGGGTTTTCTGGCACATACGCCGTATGGCAACACATATCAGTATTACGCCGTGGTAAATAGGGAAGATTTCAGCAAGGGAACACTGAAGAAGGTAATCAGCAAGTATTTTAATAATTCTTACCTCAGTGCGGTGTCGTCATTGGTGAAAGAAGAAGATATCTCGTTGGATGACCTGAAACGGCTGATTGCCGAAGTGGAGAGAGGAAAAAAATAGCAACCTTACACGCTGGACTCGAGGGAGCAAATAATAAAACAGTACATCGAATATGGGAATTTTCTTTGTCTATATACTGAAATCATCGGTTTGCCTGGCGGTATTCTACTTGTTTTACCGGCTGTTACTGAGCCGCGAAACTTTTCACCGCTTCAATCGGGTGGCGTTGCTGGGCATACTGCTGCTGTCGTGCCTTTTGCCGCTGGTGGAGGTGACGGTGGAGAAACAAACGGAGGTTCATCAGACCATGATGACGCTGGAGCAGTGGCTGATGTTGGCAGACGTGATGAACGAAGCAGGCGCTACGGAGGTGCAGGCGGAGGAAGTGGCAGTGACCTGGATACAGGTGGCATTGTTGGTGTATCTGGCCGGTATCCTGTTCTTTGTCCTTCGCAATGGGTATTCACTGTTGAAGCTGGGCGCTCTGTTAAGATCGGGTAAGAAAGAACAGTTTGAAAAATATACCGGTGACAAAGAGCAAGTGACTCTGATTGTACACGATCGTAATATATCTCCGTTCAGTTGGATGAAGTATATCGTTATCTCGCAGAAGGATTTGGAAGAGAACGGACGGGAGATACTTATCCATGAGTTGGCACATATCCGGAACAGGCATTCGCTGGATTTGCTGGTGGCAGATGTCTGTGTCTTTTTTCAATGGTTCAATCCGGCTTCGTGGCTACTGAAGCAGGAATTGCAGAATATTCATGAATATGAGGCAGACGAAACAGTGATTGAAAAAGGAGTCGATGCGAAACAATATCAATTATTATTAATAAAAAAAGCTGTTGGCACAAGGCTCTACTCTATGGCCAACAGCTTTAATCACAGTAAACTTAAAAAACGTATCACTATGATGTTAAAAGAAAAATCAAGTCAGTGGGCGAAGTTGAAGTATTTGTACGTACTTCCGGTAGCTGCTATTGCAGTGACTGCTTTTGCCCGTCCTGAAGTCTCTGAAACAGTTGAAGAGATTTCAGCAGTATCAAACGCGCTTGGAATAGAACAAGCAAGCTCGCTCTTTTCCCGTTTGCACGACGTTTCTGCCGCCAAAGTTAATGATTTGGCAGCAATTGCGGAAACAAAACACACAAAAACTACGGTTGTGCAGATGGGTACAGTATTGAAAGATACGGTGAAACCTGCGGAAGTGAGTGACAAGCTGCAGGGTTCTCAGATTGTGGATGTAGTTGAACAGATGCCGGAATTCCCGGGCGGTGGAATGACTGCTGCGGTGGAATATGTTAAGAAGAATCTGCGTTACCCGGAATCGGCAAAAGCAAATGGTACGCAAGGGCGTGTTATGGTGCAGTTTGTCGTTGATAAGGAAGGGAATGTGACGAATCCTACAGTGTCCCGTTCGGTAGATAAAGATATGGATGCTGAAGCCATTCGGGTGGTGAAGTCGATGCCCAAATGGAAACCGGGTATGCAAAAAGGGCAGGCGGTAGCGGTGAAGTACACGATGCCGGTGGTGTTTAGACTGGACGATGAAAAAACATCGGGTTCCCAGGCGGTGGTAACTTCAGAGTTCTCCAGTATGAACAATCTTTTAGTTATTGTAGATGGGCAAGAAGTTACTTCGTCAATAATGAATGCATTGAAACCGGAAAATATAGAAAGCATATCTGTTTTGAAAGATAAATCTGCTACAGCGGTGTATGGGGAAAAAGGGAAGAATGGTGTAGTATTGATTACTTTGAAACCAGGAAAACAAAGTCCCTCGACAGTGAATGTTGTGGGTTATGGAACCCAGAAAACGGGGGAGATGTCTATGTCGGCAACAAGTATCTATCTTGGTAACAGTAAGAAAGCAGACATGAAAGATGTTGTGGTATTTGTAGATGGAGTAAAGGTTGATACCAAAGAAACGGAACTTAATAAAATAGTACCGGTTGACCAGATTGCTTATATAAATATCGGGAAAGCTAAGGTCGGTGAATCTGTTGAAAGCAAGAGTGATACAATACATATCGTAACCAAAAAGGGAAAAGGCGCTGAGAAAACGTCTGTCCGGGGCGATATGAAGGTAGAAGGTTCCGTAAAGGGTAAAGATGGAAAGCCGGTAGTGGGCGCTACCGTTGTTGTTGAAGGTACCAACAGAGGAACAGTCGCTGGTCCTGACGGACGTTTTGTCATCTCTGCTTCAAAGGGAGATATAATGGTAGTTTCCTTTATAAATATGAAGACTGTTAAGGTGAAAGCAACACCGGAGATGACAGTTACTTTGGAAAACGAATAATCAGCATATTTGGGTATGAAAAGAATGATTTTCTTTTTGTTTCTCTTTATGATACTTGTCCGGGCAGGGCTTTGCACTGCCCGGACAACCGATGATACATATCTTCTTATTGAAGGATGCTTCTTTCTCTTTACTCACATTGCCGATGAACTATTCTTTTTCAATCTGTTTAAAGTGCAGGTGGCACCGACTACCGTGTTGGTTGATAAAAAAGGTGTGATCCGCTATTGGGATGAAGGTACGAATGTGGGTAAACGAGAGTTTCTGCTTGACCAATTGAAGGAATTATCAGCCGAATAGACACTTTATTTCCTTTTTCTTTGCTTAAGTCATTACTATTAAGTAATTTTGTTTGAGATGATTTAGAATTTAATCACTTAAACGAAAATGCTATGAGACAAAAAAATCAGATTCGCCGGAGACATGATCTTCTTTTGGGACTTTTTCTATTATTAGTAATGCATGCGGTTGTATTTATCCATGCAGGAACTCCTTTCATAGAGCGCGAGGTACTTTTTAAAGATACCTTGAAAAATGAGAATGTTGTGT
The DNA here is from genome assembly GCF_002293435.1 of Bacteroides sp. UBA939. GTDB lineage: Bacteria > Bacteroidota > Bacteroidia > Bacteroidales > Bacteroidaceae > Bacteroides. The sequence goes on from NZ_DBDF01000022.1 coordinate 6,984, forward strand.
CGCATCCTTCGGAGGAGGGCAATATTTCAGTTATCAGAAATAGTGCTCCTGCTCGAACCGACGGTGACCCCTTATTAATTGTCAATAAGCTGGAAATCCCTCCCGAAATCTTTGCTGCTCTGAATCCTGACTATATCAGAAGCATTGAAATATTAAAAGACGCATCGGCTACAGCAGTCTATGGCGAGCGTGGTGCAAATGGAGTTATAATTATTACATTGAAGTCCGCAGAACAGGTAAAGCGAGAAAATGCAACCAGGAAAATTGATGCTCTTCTGAAGCCAAGGGGGGTAGACAAACGAAATGTCCGTTACTATATTGACGGCAAAGAAGCTCCTGCAAGTACCGCTTACCAGACAGACATAGAACAAATGGATGTGAAAACCGGAGCAGACGGAATATTAGAGGTGTATATCAAACCGATAATCTCCGTCAGAGGAGAATATGAATAAGAACAGGAATTAGGAGCAAGAATTAAGAATAAGAAATTTAGGAAACTCATCTATGAAACGAATTTTAAAAATTGCCTTTGCTGTGGCAATTACTTTTTATTGGGCTAACCCTCTGTCGGCCTGTACTTCTGCTGTTGTATCAGGCAAAGTTACTCCCGATGGTCGTCCCTTGCTTTGGAAGCACCGCGATACGGACTTCATGCGGAATCATATTGACTGCGTGAAAGGCGAAAAGTATGACTTCATCGCAGTAGTAAATAGTGATAATGCCTATCTGAAAGAAGCGTGGATGGGAACTAATTCTGCAGGATTTGCCTTGATGAATACCCAGTCTTATAATCTGGTGGACATAAAAGACGGTGAGGAGCGGGGAGCTGCCAATGGGCGTATTATCTATCGTGCACTCGAAGTCTGTGCAACGGTAGAGGACTTCTGTCATTTCTTGGATACTCTCTCTAAGCCCAGCTATATTGAAGCCAATTTTGGTGTGATTGATGCGAAAGGTGGTGCGGTTATGTTTGAAGTGGACTATCAGAAGTATGTAATGTATGATGCTAACAATCCCAAAGATGCCCCTTACGGATATGTTGCTCGTACTAACTTCTCCTTCGCGGGTAAAGTGAACGAAGGTGGAGGGTATGTCCGTTATATGGAAGCCGATCAGGTATTGATGAAGGCTTCGGCTACAGGCAGCATTACGCCGCAATTTATCTTCAATGATTTGTCGCGTTCATTCCGTAACCGTATGCTTGATATTGATTTGCGCAGTGGTGCTTATAACCGTCCGCAGGCATCAGGCTGGTTTGTTGACCAGGATTTCATTCCGCGTAGCAGCACATCGTGCTCCGTAGTGGTGCAAGGCGTGAAGCCGGGGGAGAATGCAGAACTTACAACGATATGGACTCTGCTTGGTTATCCCCCTACCGGAATAGCCGTTCCGCTTTGGGTGAAAGATGCCGATAAACTTCTTCCCGGGATGGTTCGTTTCAATAAGGAATATAAGGCTGCCCCACTTAGCGACTGGTCGCTTCGTTTGGCAGGCAGGGTTTTCAGCTATAAACAAGGGATGGGAACGGGACGTTACCTGAATTGGGAACGGTTGTATAGCCCTAAGCAAGGCGATGGCTATATGACAACGCTTACTCCGGTGGAAGATGAAATATTCAATATCATAAAACCATTACTGGAAGAGTGGCGCAAAAAGGGAAGTCTTGATACAAAAGCAATACCACAGTTTTATAGTGAAGTGGAAGCGTCAATACAAATAATTTATCAGAGTTTGCTTGACGCGGAATGAGAAAGCGCTGTCCATGATTTTGTGTAAATAGAAAACTACAGAATTCAGGTTTTGGACTTCCCCGATGTGTATGCATGCGCATGCACGTGCATGTACGTGCGTTGAGTAACAAATTTTTGTAAACTCTATTGTATTATTGAACGGAGGTACGTCAGTATCTCCGTTTCTTGTTCCGGATGAAACCAGCGGATTTCTTCATCTTTTTTGAACCATGTCATTTGTTTACGTGAATAGATACGTGAATTCTGCTTGATTTTGTCTATGGCGAAAGGCAATGTCCATTCTCCGTCGATATACTTGAATATTTCTTTGTATCCGACCGTGTTTAGAGAATTCAGCGCCCGGTAAGAATATACCTGTTTGGCTTCTTCAATCAGACCTTCTTCTATCATACCATCCACCCGGTGGTTGATGCGGTCATAAAGTTCTTCCCGTTCACGTGTCAATCCTATTTTAACAATTCGGAAGGGGCGTTCTTTTTTCTGCTGCGTTCGAAAGGATGTGTAGGTTTTCCCGGTCATGTAACATATCTCTAAGGCATGGACTACACGTTTGGGATTTTTCAGGTCTACTATTCTATAGTATTCCGGGTCGATTAGTTTCAATTCTGCACAGAGTTTTTCCAATCCCTCTGTTTCATACTTGTGCAACATTAACCGGCGTGTTTCTGCGTCTACGGTTGGAATATCATCAATCCCTTTGCACACAGCATCTACGTACATCATAGAACCTCCGGTGAGCAATACGGTATCTTGTCCGGCAAACAGTATTTCCAGAAGCTTCAGTACCTCTGTTTCGTACTGGGCGGCGCTGTAATAATCGGTAAGCTGCAATGTACCGACGAGGTAGTGTTTTGCTCGTTGCAGTTGTTCGGGAGTGGGGGCTGCCGTTCCTACTTTCAGGTCGGCATACAGTTGTCGTGAATCTGCAGAAATAATACAGGTCTGGTAATGCTCTGCCAGTCGCAGGCTGAGTTCGGTTTTGCCAACTCCGGTCGGGCCTATAAGCACTATCAGGTTTTTCATGAAGAGATGATATTTTAGAGGACAATTTCTCATCCACAGATAACGTGGATAACACAGGTTTGAAAAGCTTAAGACTAAAAGAGACCTGCGTTATCCGCATTATCTGCGGATGAGAAATCAAAAATAGTTTTAGAATTTATCTTCTTCGTATGAGCCGTTACCTCCACCTTCACCCATGTCGAATCCTTCTTGGTCGAACTCTTCCATATCAAAGTCCTGGTCTCCGTAGAAGCTTTCATCTAAGTCGAGTGAATTATTGTTGGCTATCATTTCTTCGAAATCAATGGTTTGCTTTGGAGCTACTCCTTCTTTCTTGGTGCATTTGGTTCCTTTTATATCTTTTCCGGTAATGATTTCGGAAAGTTCAATGAAGAAACAGCGTTCCGTCATATAGTCAAAGACATACAATAGTTTCTGCTTTTCATCTTCTATCATTTCACTGATGGTTGTGTCTTTCATCACCCAACTATCCATTTCCGGATTATCATCCATTGCTTCCAGCGTGATTTCCTTTTCTTTTTCCCAATCATCGTCGCAGATGAAGAAAGAGGTCATCTGGTCGTTGGTATAACCCACTGACTTTAATATAGCTTCATGAAAGTCGTAGAATGTAACTTCCGGGTCAACTTGTATTTCTCTTATGAAGTCGTCTACTTCATCGGAGATAAGAGTAAATCTATAAATCATACTTTAGAGTTATAATATTATTATTTTGTAATCTTATCACTTAATAATACCCCGTTCAGAGTCCCGGATGAATGTGATTATATATTCAATTTCCGGACTCATAGGAACTTCTTCCTCTACTTTCTTTAGTGCTTCTGTTGTATTTAAACCGCTTTGGTAAATAATACGATATGCATTATGGATGTTTTCGATCATTTCATTGGAGAATCCGCGGCGGCGTAAGCCAACGACATTAATGCCGCTGTAAACGATAGGATCGCGTCCGGCAATGATGTAAGGTGGAATATCCTTACTGAAACGACAACCTCCCTGTATCATGCCATACCCGCCTACACGGCAAAACTGGTGCATCAATACGCTGGCGCTGATAATAGAATGGTCGTCAATAACAATTTCACCCGCCATTTTGGTTGAGTTACCAATGATGCATCCGTTACCGATAAGGGCATCGTGGGCAACGTGCACACCTTCCATCAACAAGTTGTTATTACCTACAACGGTTTTGCCCTTGGCGGCCGTACCACGGTTGACAGTTACATTCTCGCGAATGATATTGTTATTACCTATTTCTGCGGTACTTTCTTCTCCTACGAACTTCAGGTCCTGAGGAATGGCGCCGATCACGGCTCCCGGAAAAATAGTGTTTCCATTACCGATACGCGAGCCATACAGAATATTGGCATTTGCCATAATTTTGTTATTATCGCCGATTACCACATTCTTGTCGATGAATACGAAAGGAGCAATCTCTACGTTTTCCCCGATTTTCGCTTCGGGATGAATATACGCTAAGGGGCTTATCATGCTGATTTGAATTTTGAATTTTGAATTATAAATGTCTCATATCATTCATCATTCATAATTAATTTACTTGTTCTTAACTATTTGTGCCATAAATTCTGCTTCGCAAACTACTTTTTCTCCTACGAATACATAACCTTTCATGGTAGAGATGCCACGGCGGATGGGAGCTACTAATTCCACACGGAAAAGTAACGTATCTCCAGGTACAACTTTCTGGCGGAATTTTACACCGTCAATTTTCATGAAGTAGGTGGAGTAACGCTCCGGATCATCAACAGAGTTCAGTACAAGTAAACCTCCTACCTGAGCCATTGCTTCAACCTGCAGTACGCCCGGCATTACCGGTTCCTGCGGGAAATGACCCTGGAAGAATGGTTCGTTAGAAGTTACATTCTTTACACCTACAATATAATTGGCGCCGATTTCAATCACCTTGTCTACCAATTGGAATGGATAGCGGTGCGGCAGTAGTTCACGGATACGGTTTACATCCATCACCGGCTCGCGGTTAAAATCGTAAGTCGGAGCCTGTATTTCGTGCAGGCGGATTTCCTTACGCATCTGGCGGGCAAATTTGTTATTGATGGTGTGTCCCGGACGGGTTGCGATGATACGCCCTTTGATAGGTTTGCCAATCAAGGCCAGGTCGCCGATTACGTCTAATAATTTGTGGCGCGCACATTCATTGGCCCATACCAGCGGTTTATGGTTTATGTATCCCAGTTGCTTGGCGTCCATGTGAGGAACTCCCATTACATCAGCCAGTTTATCATAAGCTTCCTGAGACATTTCACGCTCGTATATCACGATGGCGTTGTCCAAGTCGCCCCCTTTGATAAGACCTGCTTGCAACAACGGTTCTATTTCGCGTACAAATACGAATGTACGGCTGGCAGCCACTTCATCTTTAAACTTCGACATATCCTCTAAAGTGGCAAACTGGTTGGGGATGATTGTAGAGTCGTAAGATACCAGAACATTCAGGCTGAAATTCTCGTCGGGCAATACAATGATGGAAGAACCTGTCTTTTCATCACGGAACTCTATTTTGGACTTGATAATATAGAAATCTTTAACGGCGTTTTGTTCTTCTGTGCCTACACGCTCTATTTCCTTTGCATAGTATTGGGCGCTTCCATCCAGGATGGGAAATTCAGGACCATTTACTTGCATCAGGCAGTTGTCAATGCCAAGGGCATAAAGGGCTGCCATACCGTGTTCTATTGTGCTAACCTTCACGTCGTTCTTGGAGAGGACGGTGCCTCGGGTCGTTTCAGTCACGTTGTCGGCAACGGCATCAATGATAGGTTTTCCTTCCAGGTCGATACGCTGGATTTTGTATCCGTGGTTATCCGGAGCCGGATTGAAAGTAACGGTCAGGTCAAGTCCTGTATGGAGACCTTTACCACTGAGAGAAAAACTATCTTTCAGAGTCTTTTGTTTCAACATTTGTTACTTATTTAATTGTTTTTTTAGTTCGTTCAATTCTTTGCGAAGAGCGCTGAGTTCGACAGACATGTCGGGCAATCTTCTATAGACAACAGAGGCTTTGAAAAATTGCTTTGCATCGAAAGAGGGTGAACCCATAATCTGGCTACCATCTTTTACATTGCCGGGTACTCCGCTTTGTCCGGCTATGCCTACTCTGTGCCCGATGTTGGCATGTCCGGCCAAACCGGCTTGTCCGCCTATCATGCACCATTCGCCTACTTTGGTGGAACCGGCTACACCTGCTTGCGCAGCTATAACAGTATGCGAGCCAATTTCATCATTATGAGCTATCTGTATCAGATTGTCCAGCTTTACACCTTTATGTATAATGGTTGCACCCATTGTAGCACGGTCTATGCAGGTGTTGGCGCCAACCTCTACATTGTCTTCCAGTACTACGATACCAATTTGAGGAATCTTTTCATATCCTTCGGGAGTGGGAGCGAAGCCAAAACCATCTGCACCGATGACGCAACCGGAATGCAGGATGCAATTATTACCTATGCGGCAGTCGTGGTAAACAGTTGCATTGGCATATATGATACAATTGTCGCCTACTTTAACGCCACTACCTATGGTAACATGCGGATGAATGACTGTCTTGTCTCCAACTATTGCATGTGCTTCAATACATGCGAAAGGCGCTATGTAAACATCCTTGCCAATTTTGGCGGTCTCGTCGATAGAAGCCAGCGGACTTATACCTATTCGCTTAGGCTTATTCTGTTCGTAAAGATTGAGTAGTTTGGCAAGGCTTTCATAGGCGTTATCCACTTTGATTAAAGTGGCCTTTATCTCTTGTTTGGGTACGAAGTCTTTGTTCACCAGCACAATACTGGATAATGTTTCATATATATAAGATGCATATTGGGGGTTGGATAGAAATGAAATAGCACCGGGTATGCCTTCTTCTATTTTGGCAAAAGTGTGTACCGTCACATTCTCATCCCCAACGATTTCTCCTTGGATAAATGTTGCAATTTGTTTGGCAGAGAACTCCATTGTCTTATTCTTGTTATATAGTTTCGAATCACAAATAACGGACTTTTTTTTTATATTTCCTTGTCCTTGGGTGAATATTTTGTATTTACCTGTGCAAACGTTGGTAGCAAAGATAGTATTTCTTTACTTTCTTAGACAAAAGAGATATATTGAGCATGTCCGATGCCTCGGCTATATTCTTTATGCTCCCGTCATTGTAGAGTATATCAATACTATCATCTGCCGGGTCGTACATATTCTTCTCAATACTGGGGGTAGAGATAAAATAGCTCGCTTCGGAGAGTGTTATGTTGAGTTGCTGACTGGTGTGCAAAGTTAGTTCTTTTTTTCTTTCCTCACTAACAGGTTCGGTAGAAATTTCCACTTTGAAGATATTGCGGTTTATCATGCCGAGGCTTAATGTCGATAAAACCTTGTCGCTGTGGGTGCTCCATACTTTTAGCGCAGTCCAGATGTCGTTATCATCCAGCCGGATAAAGTTTTCCAGACAGTCGGGGTTGCTGCAAAAAGTCTCCTTATTAATGTTGTTATAGAGGAAAAAGCGTAGGGCAGGTGAAGCAAACAATTCTACGCCATGACCTGCTAACTCTTTCGCACGGAGTAACGCACTGATAAGCATTCTTTCATAAGCTACGGATGTTTTGTGCAGATATACTTGCCAGTACATCAGGCGGCGTGAAGTGAGGAAGTTTTCTATAGAATAAATTCCTTTGGAATCTACAACGAGATGATCCTCCTTTACATTAAGCATTTTGATGATGCGTGCCGAACCGATATTTCCTTCGGTTACGCCGGTGTAGAAACTATCACGGCGCAGGTAGTCCATGCGGTCCATGTCGAGCTGTCCGCTGACGAGTTGGTGCAGGAACTTCTTATGATATTCGTCCTTGAAGATTTGAATGGCGAGCGTAAGTTGTCCGTTCATCTCTTTATTGATGCGCTCCATCAGCATGAGGGAGATATCTTCGTGAGATACACCTTGTGCAATTGTGTTTTCCAGTACGTGGGAGAAAGGGCCATGTCCGATGTCATGCATCAGGATGGCTGCCTGTACTGCTTCGGCTTCACTGTCGAAGATGAAGTTTCCTTTACTGCTGAGGTTTTGTATGGCTTCGCTCATCAGATAGAAAGCGCCCAGTGAGTGCTGGAAGCGAGTGTGTTGTGCACCGGGATAAACTACAGAAGATAAACCCAGTTGCTTGATACGGTTCAAACGTTGCAGAAGGGGATGTTGCACGATGTCGTACAATAGCCCCTTCGGTATGTTTATGAACCCGAATACCGGGTCGTTGATGATTTTACGTTCGTAGGACATGTTTGAGGGTTTATAATTCTCTTGTTTTTAGTCAACTCCACTCATGCGTTATGTCAAGAAGTTCATAAGCAGTGTTGTCATAATCTCTTTTTCTTCCGTTTTTGATTCGGCTATCATGATGGTTATCGCTACAAGAGTACTCTACGCTAATTATGATATTTAAGGTATAAACTGCAACACTTTGTTTTACGCCAACAATACGCATTTTTTGCGTGTTGTTATCTTTTTTAAACAATTATCAGAGAATCCTTCCCAACTCCTCCTCCATCTGCACCTGCACCTCCTGAGCAGCACTGCGGGCAGCCTCAGCAAACTTCTCTGTTTTGTCTGCATAGATAATGCCGCGGCTGGAGTTTACAATCAGTCCGCAAGTGGAATTCATACCATATCGGCAAACTTCTTCCAGCGAGCCGCCTTGCGCACCCACACCCGGCACGAGCAGGAAGTGATGAGGAACAATCTTGCGGATGTCTTCAAAAGCGCGTCCTTGTGTAGCGCCTACTACGTACATCATTTGTTCATCGTTAGCCCATTCCTGAGATTTACGCAGTACTTTTTCGAAGAGGCGTTCGCCGTTCGGGTCTGCTGTCAGTTGGAAGTCGTGCGAACCTTTGTTGCTGGTCAGCGCCAGGAGAATCACCCATTTGCCTTCGTAAGTAAGGAATGGAGTTACACTGTCCTCGCCCATATAAGGGGCTACGGTTACGGAGTCTATATCCAGTTCATCGAAGAAAGTGCGGGCATACATGGAAGATGTGTTTCCGATGTCACCACGTTTAGCGTCGGCGATGATGAATTGGTCGGGATAGTTTTCCTTGATGTACTTCACTGTCTTTTCAAAGGCAATCCAACCTTTCACGCCCATGCTTTCGTAGAATGCGAGGTTGGGCTTGTAGGCGATACAAAGATCGGCTGTTGCATCAATAATGGCCTTATTGAAAGCAAAGATCGGGTCTTCTTCTTTCAACAGATGTTCGGGAATCTTCTTTATGTCCGTATCCAGGCCTACGCAGAGGAATGACTTCTTGCGCTTGATATTTTCAAATAGTTGTTGTTTATTCATATCAGATGTTTTTAATCTGTTTATAATTCGCTTTCTTTCAGTCGTTCTGCGTTTTCGGCTACAATCAGGTGGTCGATGCAATCCTGAATGTCTCCGTCCATGAAGGCGGAAAGATTGTAGATGGTATAGTTGATACGATGGTCGGTGATGCGTCCCTGCGGATAGTTGTAAGTACGAATCTTGGCGGAGCGGTCTCCGGTAGAAACCATTGTCTTGCGCTTGGAGGCAATGTCGTCCACGTATTTCTGGTGCTCTTTGTCGTAGATGAATGTACGCAGGCGGGAGAGGGCGCGTTCCTTGTTTTTGGGTTGGTCGCGTGTCTCGGTACATTCAATCAGGATTTCTTCGGAAACGCCTGTATTGGGGTTTTTCCATATATAGCGCAAGCGTACGCCGGACTCTACCTTGTTTACGTTCTGCCCTCCGGCGCCACCACTGCGGAAGGTATCCCATTTGATTTCACCTTCGTTGATTATCACGTCAAATTCTTCGGCTTCGGGAAGTACGGCTACTGATGCGGCAGAGGTATGCACACGTCCTTGCGTTTCGGTGGCTGGCACGCGCTGTACGCGGTGTACGCCGGATTCGTACTTCAGAGTTCCGTACACATTGTCGCCCGTTACGCTGCAAATGATTTCCTTGAATCCGCCTGCTGCGCCTTCGTTGGCGCTGGATACTTCTATCTTCCAGCCTTTGGTTTCACAGTATTTGGTGTACATGCGGAAAAGGTCGCCGGCAAAGATGGCGGCTTCGTCGCCGCCTGTACCGCCACGAATCTCAAGAATGGCATTCTTGCTGTCTTGCGGGTCGGCGGGTACAAGCAGGAGTTTGATTTCTTCCTCCAATTCCGGTTGGCGCGTTTGGCAGGTATCGAGTTCTTCGCGTGCCATTTCCCGCATTTCCGTATCGGTTTCGTTGGCGAAGATTTCTTTTGCCTCTTCAATGCCATTCAGTACTTGTATATATTCCTTGCGGGCATTCATCAAGTCTCCCAATTCCTTGTATTCTTTGGTGAGCTTTACGTAACGCTTCTGGTCGGCAATTACTGCCGGGTCTGTAATCAGTGTCGATACTTCTTCGAAGCGGGCGACGAGGCCTTCTAATTTCTCTAATAGGGTGTTATTGTCTGCCATTCTTTATAGATTTTTGCTTTTAGAATTGAATTGAACAAGCTTATTCCAGTCAATAGCTCCATCATTTGTACAGAATTCATCGATAAATTCTTTAGTGAACCGATTTGTCATTTTATTATAATTTTCTTGGAACTCTTCATTTCTTTCTTTTGCCTTTGTCCCTAATGGTTTTATAATATCTGTATATAGTCTTTTTTCGCCAGAGATAAAATACCAGAACTCTTGCCCGCAGTATTTAAAGTAATCTCCTTTATCCGGTTGGTTATCAATGCCATAGCAACAACCGTTTACTGCCACAATTTCTATTTTAGATTTACTTGTCCTTATTGTTCGTTTTGCTTTATTAAAATCAGTTCTCATTTTCGATATTTGACTGCTATTTCCCCAGTTAGGTCCTGACTTTATAGAAATAATATATCGAATACTATCTTTGTCAACTTCCAAGTCAATACCTGTTGTCGTAGATTTCCATCCGTTATAGACTTCCCCACAGACAAAGATAGCTAATCCTTCCAGCCAATCACCAAAGATTGTTTCCTCGGCTGATGAGATGAAAGCGTCAGTCAGACTTTTTACAATATCAGAAGCTGCATTGAAATACTTTGCTTTAAAGAGATATGGGTTCTTCTTCTTTAATATTGTTTTTAACTTTAGTTTTTCTAATTTGTTTATACGGCTTTGGTGGAAGTTGCTGATATTCTGTTCCACATATGCTGTAATCTGATTTATCATTCTTGTTGTTTCCATATTCTGATTCCGGCTCACATAATAATAATTTGTATTGGGATAATGAACTCTTTACCATATTATAATAATCGGGCATAATGTCAATGCCTATGCTATTGCGATATAGTCTTTGAGCTGTGATATTCGTGGTTCCGCTTCCCATAAATGGATCTAAAACCGTATCTCCTTCTTTCGTGAAAAGTTTTATGAACCATTCCGGTAAGGCTTCCGGAAAGGCGGCGCTGTGATTCTTATTGTTACATTCGGTTGGCAGATGCAATACATTGGTCGGGTAGGCAAATTCTCTTCCTACCCAGTTCGATATTTTTTTCCCGAATCCGCTGTTTACTTTTGAGTTATCTCTTTCCTTGTCTGTCGAACTTAGTTTCTTTAATCTTGATTTTGCCCAGTCGCCCGTAGGTATCATCACTTCTTCCTGGTACATATTGAATTTTTTGTTTTTATTGAATTGAAGTAACCGCTCCCAAGCATCTCTAAATCTATTGGGCCATTTCCCTGGATAACTGTTTTTTTTGTGCCAGATAAATTCTTCTGTCCATAACCATCCTTGTTTTCTCATTTCCAATATAAGTTCCATTACATAAGTACTTCTTTCCCCATCCTGAACTTTTTCTTTTATGTTGAGAATGAATGTACCGGTTGGTTTTAATACCCGTAACAGTTCTTTGGATATTGGTAAAAACCAGTCTACATATCTTTCTGTAGAGATTCCTCCATACGTATTTTTTCTTTGGTCGGCATACGGAGGCGAGGTGATAATTAGGTCAACCGAATTATCGGGCAGTTTGGTTAAGTGTTTAGCGCAATCACCCAAATACAGTTCGACCTTGACAGGCATTGTTGATTTAGGCATATCTATTAATATTTATAAATTCCGAACTCACTCTTGATTATCAGTTCCTTTTTATCACTTTCTTCAACGCGTCCCACAATCTGCGCATCAATACCGAAGCTTTTCGAGAGGACGATTACCTCTTCGGCATGTTCGGGCGACAGGTAGACTTCGAGGCGATGCCCCATGTTGAACACCTTGTACATTTCCGCCCAGTCCGTGCCGCTTTGTTCCTGAATAGTCTTGAACAAAGGAGGAACGGGAAACAGGTTGTCTTTAATTACACGGCAATTATCGCCTACAAAGTGCAGCACTTTGGTTTGTGCGCCGCCCGAACAGTGCACCATGCCGTGAATTTCAGGGCGCAGTGCGTCCAGCAACTTCTTCACCACCGGAGCATACGTGCGGGTGGGGGAGAGTACCAGCTTGCCGGCATCCAGCGGACTGTCTTCTACGGCATCCGTCAGTTTCAGTTTGCCGCTATAAACCAGTTCCCGGGGTACTGCCTTGTCGTAACTTTCGGGGTATTTCTCTGCGAGATATTTGGAGAATACATCGTGGCGGGCGCTGGTCAGTCCGTTGCTACCCATGCCGCCGTTGTATTCTTTCTCGTAAGTGGCTTGTCCGTAGGAAGCCATGCCGACGATTACATCACCCGGGCGGATATTGGCATTGTCGATTACTTCGCTGCGTTTCATGCGGCAGGTCACGGTACTGTCTACGATGATTGTACGTACCAGGTCGCCTACGTCGGCAGTTTCGCCTCCGGTGGCGTATACGCCTACTCCCATTTTGCGGAGTTCGGCGAGCAGCTCGTCGGTACCGTTGATGATGGCGGAGATTACTTCGCCCGGAATCAGCAGTTTGTTTCGCCCGATGGTGGAAGATACCAGGATGTTGTCTACCGCGCCTACGCAAAGCAAGTCGTCAATATTCATAATCAGCGCATCTTGTGCGATGCCTTTCCATACGGAGAGGTCGCCTGTTTCTTTCCAGTACATGTAGGCCAATGATGACTTTGTACCTGCGCCGTCGGCATGCATGATGTTGCAGTATTCCGGGTCGCCGCCTAATATGTCGGGGATGATTTTACAGAAGGCTTGCGGGAAGATTCCTTTGTCAATGTTCTTAATGGCATTGTGCACATCTTCTTTAGACGCGCTCACACCACGCATCATGTATCTTTGGTTACTCATGAGTTGATATATGTATATTTTCAATTGAATGTGCAAAAGTAGCGATTATTTTGCTTATTGCCTTGAGTTTAGATTAAGAATTTAGAGGCAGGGAAGCTTGTTGTTCCTCTACTTGGCTTATGCAACACAGTGTGCAGGAGGATAATGATGAAACAGATGTTACAAAGGTGCAGGAAAAACTAAAATATATGTATGATATTTGTATCTATTGGGATCGTTGAATTTACTACGTAGTAGTGTGTGAACTACTACGTAGTAGTTGACCAACTACCCAGTAGTAATTGCCTAACTACTACTAAATAGTTAACCAACTACTACGTAGTAGTTATGAAGGCACTCGTGGCAGAGAACCGTCGCTTCCGGATTGACTTTTTACATTTTTTATAGCTTCAGAATGCCGTATTTCCGTCCAAAGGCACGGACGATTGGAAATATCGAAGTAAAAATCCGTATCTTGTTGATACATAGCGTGATATCGAAATATATACATCTCTAAAAAATGCGAATGACCTCTTCCGAAGGGCTTTTTAATGGTTTATTCCTGCCGGGTATGTGTGGCTTTTGTACGGGATATATCTGGTTTGCCCACCGGATATATGTGGTTCGCGCACCGGATATATCTGGTTCGCGCACGGGATATATCTGGTTTGCGCACGATATATATGCCGTCCGCGCACCGGATATATGTGGTTCGCACGGGAAACAAACAATTATTGCATAAATCCCGTATATCAGCCGCGAATTGTACATAATATCTGCATGTATATTCAATACAGCGTGCCTGTAACTTCTATTTCTTCCTCTTTCAACAGAAGAGTGTGTTGGTGAAAAGGCGCTTTTGCTGTCTTTTTGCAAACAAGTATCAAGCATTGCAGCAGAATTTTTTGTTCCTTTGAAACTAATTCCCAAAGCCGGCGTCTTATGTAAAAAGACTATCTTAAGATGAAACAGAATGATAACGAAAAGCAGTTCATTTCTTTTATTGAGGAATACAAGCGGTTGATTTGTAAAATCTGCTACATGTATGCTACGGATGGAGATAACTTTAAAGACCTGTATCAGGAAGTAGTGATAAACCTTTGGAGGGGTTTTGATACTTATGAAGGTAGAGGCAAACTTTCTTCGTGGATATACCGTGTAGGCCTGAATACTTGTATCTCTTTTTATCGACAGCAACAACGCCGGGGCGAGCACACTTCTCTTGATGCTCTTTATGGACTGGAAGCTGAAAATGACGAGACTACAATCCGCCTGAAAGAGATGTACCGCCTCATTGCAGGGTTGAACAAGTTTGAACGCGCCATCATCTTGCTGTGGCTGGATGAAAACTCTTATGAGGAGATTGCGGAAATTGTCGGCGTGCCGCGCAATACCGTTGCTTCGAGACTGAAACGAATTAAGGATAAACTAACAAAACAAGCGAATAGCTAAAGAATATAGATTATGGAACTGGATGAATTAAAGAATAATTGGGCTGCAATGGAAGAAAGGCTCGGACGGTTGGAAATGGAGAACCGCCGGCAATTAAATAAAACGGTGAATAGCAAGCTGAAGCAAGTACGCCGGCGTTTATTGTTACGGTTAACTTTGGTTATTTGCATTTTGCTACCTCTGTCTCTTAATCTTGCCCATAATATAGACCTTCATTTCAGTGTGCTGACGTGGACATTGATGGGGGTATTCATTGCTGTTGTAGTCTGCCGGCAATTGATATGGATGTGGTTGTTGGGGAGGATTGACTGTTTGCAGATGACAGTGCGTGAAGTGTGCTTGGCGGAGAATCGTTTCCGTATGTCTTTTAAGATAGGGATAGTTGTAAGTGTATTGTGCGCCGTGCCTTTGCTGTCGAGTATGGTATGGGATATAGCTGGGCTTGGCGACCGCAACATGTTACTTGCTATCTGGACAGGGATTCTGATAGGTTTATTCGTGGGTATATGTTTACTTCTCAGGGCATGGAAGGGAATAAAGGAATTGCAGGATGCGATAGCGGATTTGGAGTAAGTGGGTACTTTAGTTGAAAGGATAGTGGAATGAGGATATGTACAAAGTTTAAGTCTACTATCAAAAAGATATTCTTCATCCGCAGATAACGCAGAACACAGATTAGGTTTTGAATAAATCTGCGTAATCTGTGTTATCCGCCTCATCTGCGGATGAAGGATAGTGGACTTAACTATTCGTACTTTCTTCAGTAAGATAAAGTGTGTTCGGGGAACATTTAGAACTGTACTTGCGGCGCTACATCGCTACCTTCGGCAGCTTCAAAGTAAGCGCGCTTTTCAAAGCCGAACATACTTGCAAGGATACTCTTCGGGAAGCGGCGGATGGCAGTATTAAATTCTTTTGCCGCATCGTTGAAGTTGGTACGTGCCACATTAATGCGGTTTTCTGTTCCTTCTAACTGTGCTTGCAGTTCCAGGAAGTTTTGGTTGGCTTTCAGGTCGGGATAATTCTCGGTGATAGCCAGCAACTTACCCAAAGCGGAAGTGACTGCGCCTTGGGCTTTCTGATATTCAGCCAGTTTCTCAGGAGTCAGGTCGTTGGCGTCTACTTTGATTTGAGTGGCTTGGCTGCGTGCCTGTACTACGCCTTCCAGCGTTTCTTGCTCGTGAGATGCGTATCCTTTGACTGTGCTGACTAAGTTCGGTATCAGGTCGGCACGGCGTTGATACTGTGTTTCGACGTTAGACCATTGTCCGCTTACGTTTTCGTCCATACTTACCAGCCCGTTATAACTGGTGATTCCCCAGATAACCAAAAGGGCTAAGACTACAAGAATGATAATAGTTGACTTCTTCATACTCTTTTATATTAATTGATTATACAAATTCAGAATCTGGAACCGGCTCCTCCGCCTCCTCCTCTACCACCTCCAAAGCTACCTCCTCCGAAACCGCCTCTGCCTCCACCAAGACCGCCTCCTCCGAAACCACCTCCGAAGATAACCGGACCTCCTCCGCCTCCTCCCCGGTAGTTTTCATCATACGATTGTTTCCGGCGTACCAAAGTGTGCCCGCAATTAAGGCATGTATAGGTGACATCTTCCGTTCTCACCCCATTATTACTGGAGACAAGTTTACTGCCCGTGCGCTGCAACTTGTACTGACCGCATTGAGGACATTTGCTTGCCGCGCGCGCCGACAATACGCCTATCAACCCGGCTATAACAAGGAAGCCAATGGCTATTGCCAAAACTACCAAGAAAGAGAGGCCTGTATCGTTTCCCGTATCACTTCCCGTATCATTTACCATGCTTCCATCCAGTCTGCCGCATACGGAGCGGATACCGGCAACCATTCCCGCATCCCAGTTACCATCTTTCAAATAAGGAATCATATCTCGCGTCTGGATACGTTTACAGATAGCATCCGGCAAGTCACCTTCCAAGCCGTATCCCGTATAAAACTGAATGCAACGCTGGTCTGTCACAAGAAGAATAACCAAACCATTATCCTTTCCCTTTTTCCCAACGCCCCACTCATTGAGCAAGCTGTGCGAGAAGTCGAAGCAGTCTTTATCTCCAATGGACGGTACGATGGCTACCACGGTTTCGATACCTGTCTGTTGTTCCAGTGCATACAGCATACGGTCGATACTGTCGCATGCGGCTTGAGATAGAATCTGCTCCGGATTGCAAACGTAGCGCGTCTTGTCCTGAAGGTGTACTTTAGGAATATTGTTTGTAGTATAAACCTTCTGCGCCTGCACGGATAAGAGCAGGCATAGGAATAAACTAATGGAGATGAATCTTTTCATACTTATTATATTGATACGGCGAATATAAGGGAAAATCACATCAATGGATATACTTTCCTGCGAAATTCTTCACATATCCGGTATATTCTTCAGGATAATCTTTGTAGGACGTGGCGTGAGTGGCGCCGGGAACAATCCACAACTCCTTAGGCTCCGGCTTAGCTTCATAAAGCGGATAGACCATACCGGTAGGGACGTAAGTGTCCGCATCGCCATGAATAAACAGCATGGGCAACCGGCACTTCGCTACCCGGTTCAGCGATGAAGCCTCCTTGAAACTCCAACCGTACTTCATCTTACATAGCCAACTGGCGGTGTACATCATCGGGAAAGGGGGAAGCCCGAACTGGCTTTTCAGTTCGTTCGAAAACTCGTCCCATACACTGGTGTAACCACAATCTTCCACGAAGCATTTTACAAAAGGTTGTTGCGGTTCGCCGGATAGCATCATGATAGTGGCCGCTCCCATAGAGATGCCGTGTACCACCATTTGTGTGTTCCCGCCGTAGATTTCATTGGCAACGTCCATCCAGCGCAATACGTCCAAACGGTCTTTCCAACCCATCTGAATAGCCCTACCGTCACTCAATCCATGATATTGCAAGTCGGGCAACAGGATGTTATACTTTAATTCTTTATTATACAGGTAGCCTATCATCAGCATACGAACGCAATCGTCGGTATATCCATGTACGATGACGGCAGTTTGAGTTGTCTGTTCGGGGGCGGCTGCATAGATGGCATGAAGTCGCACTCCTTCCGGGTTAGTGATAAAGGTATCGCGCAGGGCGTCGGATATTTGCAGGCTGTCTATCCAGGGCTTTATGTGAGGATATTCGTTGAACATGTACTCGTAGGAGCCGGATAAGGTTCTGTCATTGTGATAGTCCGGTCTCAACGAGAAGCCAAGCATATAAAAGCTCCCCCCTGCGACAACCGCAATGATAACCGCCAACAGCCCAATCAGACCGTATTTGATACCTTTTTTCATATTCTCTTCCTTTTACTCTATTTGTTCCATATCTCCCATGCGGCAAATGCTTGCAATAGCAACATCTCGAGTCCGTTCTTGGTAACGGCGCCGCGCGCTTCACCCTTCTTCATGAAAAGGGTTTCGTTTGGATTATATAACAAATCGTAGAGCAAATGGTTGGGAGTTAAGGAGTCGTAAGGTATGTTCGGGCAAAAATCTACCTTGGGATACATACCCACGGGGGTGCAGTTGGCGATAACCGTGTATTCCTGTATAATCTCCGGTGTGAGTTCTTCGTAAGTAAGGTAGTCCGGATTGCTTTTGGTGCGTGATACGAATACGCTTTTGATACCCAGGTTAGCCAATCCGTGATAGACGGCTTTCGACGAACCGCCCGTGCCCAGAATCAGAGCCTTCTTATGGTGGGGTTGCAGTAAAGGTTCAATGGATTGTGTAAATCCGATGATGTCCGAGTTGTAGCCGATAAGCTTTATCTTTCCTTTCGACGGGCGGATTATTTTTATAACGTTTACCGCACCAATCTTGGCTGTGTCCTTGTCCAGCTCATCGAGGTAGGGGATGACTTGTTCCTTATAGGGAATAGTCACATTCAATCCGCAGAGATTGGTGTTTTCTCCTATAACTTCCATAAAGTCATTGATGTTGGGTATCTCAAAGTTCAGATATTCGGCATCTATGTTCTCCGATTTGAACTTTGCATTGAAATATCCGATAGAAAACGAATGTTTTAGCGGATAACCTATTAAACCGTATTTCTGCATAATTCTGTTAGTGGCTGATGTTAGTAATGTGATGAAGTGTCAATATAAGAATTACTTGGTTGCTGTGTATAAGGTGCATGTACCGAATGTCAGTCTCCGGAAACTTACCTGGCTGAATCCTGCTTCCCGGATAATCTCCTGCATGACTTCTCCCTGGGGAAAAGCGCGAATGCTTTGGGGCAGGTAAGTATAGGCGCTGTTGTCTTTTGACAAACATTTCCCAAGCAGGGGTATCACTACTTTGGAATAGATGGTGAAGAGTTGCTTCATCGGGAAGCGGTGGGGCGTGGAGAGTTCCAGAATGACGAGGTGGCCTCCCGCTTTCAGTACACGGCACATTTCCGACAATCCTTTATTCAGTTCTTCAAAGTTACGGATGCCGAACGCTACGGTTACGGCATCAAACGTGTCATTGGCAAATGAGAGGGAAGTGCAGTCCTCCCGGGCAAAAGATATCTTGTCCGAGAGGTGCGCCTGTTTTACTTTTTCACGTCCTACGTTCATCATGCCCTCCGATATGTCGATGCCTGTCAGTTCATCGGGCTGCAACTCGCGGCAGGCAAGGATGGCGAAGTCGCCCGTGCCGGTAGCTACGTCCATGATGCGCTTCGGCTGGAAAGGCTTTAACCATTTGATTGCTTTCCGGCGCCAACTGCGGTCGATGCCCAGAGAAAGGGTATGGTTCAACCTGTCATAAGCGGGAGCAATGTTGTTGAACATTGCTTCTATCTGCTCACTCTTTTTCCCATCTTTCCCGTAGGGTTTGATAGATTCCTGAGGGTAATCCATTGTTGTCAATAGGTTTATAATTTATTAGTGGGGATGGATACGCGGACGATGCGTACCCATTCCCACCTAAATTATCATTTATAGTATAAACAATTAATGTACTTATTCGTTCAAGAACGTAGTTACATTCTTCTCGATGCGTTCCGCAATGTTGCCGGTATCCTCTTTTACGAACTTCTCACCTGTGATGTGTTCGTACAACTCGATGTAACGGTCGCTGATGGAAGTCACGATTTCATCTGTCATCTCCGGAACCTGTTGTCCGGCTTTACCCTGGAAACCGTTGTCCATCAACCATTCGCGTACAAACTCTTTGGAAAGTTGTTTCTGTGGTTCGCCTTTTTCGAAAAGTTCCTGATAGCTTTCGGAATAGAAGTAGCGGCTGGAATCCGGAGTGTGGATTTCGTCCATCAGGTAGATGGTGCCTTTATGCTTACCGAATTCGTATTTGGTATCTACCAGAATAAGACCGCGTTCGGCTGCGATTTCTGTTCCTCTCTTGAAAAGCGCCATCGTGTATTTCTCCAATACGGCATATTCTTCGGGAGTAGCCAGACCTTGAGCAAGGATTTCTTCTTTGGAAATGTCAGCGTCGTGCTCGCCTATTTCGGCTTTGGTAGTTGGGGTGATGATTGGTTCGGGGAACTTCTGGTTCTCTTTCATTCCTTCGGGCAACCGGATGCCGCAGATTTCACGTACACCGCTTTTGTACGCACGCCATGCGCTGCCGCAAAGGTAACCGCGTACTATCATTTCGACAGGAAAACCTTCGCACATTACTCCTACCGTTACCATTGGGTCGGGCGTAGCCATTTTCCAGTTGGGGCAAATATCGGTAGTGGCATCTAAGAACTTTGCAGCAATCTGGTTCAGCATCTGTCCCTTGAAGGGGATACCTTTCGGCAGAACAACGTCGAAGGCAGAGATGCGGTCGGTTGCTACCATGACCAACTGTTCACCATTGATGTTATAGACATCGCGCACTTTCCCATGATAGACACTCTTCTGTCCCGGGAAGTTGAAATCTGTTTTTGTTAATGCTTTCATTCTTATAATGTATTAAGTTCATATTATTTTTGTGATGTTTTGTCTGCTTTCACTTCTTTATCAAACTTTTCATAAGCCTCCACAATCTGTGTCACCAGCTTGTGCCGTACAATATCTTTCTTGTTCAGTTCCACAAAGCTGATACCTTTTACGCCTTTCAGTATTTTCAGCGCTTGCACAAGTCCCGATGTTTGGGAAGGTGGCAGGTCAATCTGCGTCATGTCGCCCGTTACAATCATCTTGGTATTCATGCCCATGCGGGTGAGGAACATCTTGATTTGTTGAGTAGTGGTGTTCTGCGCTTCGTCCAGAATAACAACTGCATCGTTCAGTGTACGTCCGCGCATGAAGGCGAGGGGAGCTATCTGAATGATGTTCAGTTCCATATACTCTTTCAGTTTGGCGGCGGGAATCATATCCTGCAGGGCATCATACAGGGGTTGCAGGTACGGGTCTATCTTATCCTTCATGTCGCCGGGCAGGAAGCCGAGCTTTTCGCCTGCTTCTACAGCGGGGCGGCTGAGGATGATTTTCTTTATCTCTTTATTCTTGAGGGCGCGCACGGCAAGGGCGATGGCGGTGTAGGTCTTTCCCGAGCCTGCAGGACCGATGGCAAATACCATATCGTTCTTGCTAAAGCTCTCTACCAGTCTCATCTGGTTTTCGCTGCGGGGGATAATCGGTTTGCCCGTCACGCTGAATACGATGACGTTGCCCGACTTTTCCGCCTGGGGTGCATTTCCTTTGATTATGTCAATAATGACTTCTTCTTTCAGTGAATTGTATTCGGCGCAATATTTCTCCAGCTTGGTGATGTTTTCTTCGAATGCGCACATCTCTTCTTCGTCTCCCAGCACTTTGATGACATTGCCGCGTGCAACGATACGCAGCTTGGGGTACAGAGCTTTTATTAATTGTATATTGGCGTTATTCACGCCGTAAAAGATAACCGGGTCGATATCTTCAAGAACAATCAGTTTTTCTATCATCGAGTTGTTTATAAGTTCATTCTGTTTTTTAGTGAAACGGTTTGCAAATTTAGTGAAACGTTTGAATACTTGAGTGCTTCCAACTGTTTTTTTTGTTACAGGCTTCGCGGTAAAAACTGCTTCTACGAATTAGGCCTGTACTATGAATAATACAGGCTAAGAATTTGTGGAAATATCTAAATGATAACGAATAATCGTTGTTTGTGTTCATTATGATAGCATTATCCCGCTTTTTATAACATGCCTTGATTTATAAATTCATCTTTTAGCATACTTGATGAACGAACAAAGAATAATGATGCAGTATTTATGCGTATTATTGTATATTTACAAGCTATTTATGCAAAAATAGCCTGTTGCTTAAGGATGAAACACTAACTATCCATAAGTAAAACACTAACTATCTATAAGTAGNNTAAGTAGATCACTAACTACCTGTAAGTAGATCACTTGTTACCTATAAGTGGTTGGCTTGTTACCTGTAAGTAGTTGGCTTATCCTGTCCTGTTTCCCCCTTATCAGCCCACTTTCAGGAGATGTTTTGTNNTAAATGTAAGCATTTCGATATCCGTCTATCCCTCTGGCACTTACTGATTTTCGCTTCGATATTTCCAACCGAGCCTGCCCTCGGGCGGAAATATCGCATTCTCAGCCAACTTAAAATACAAAGTGTCAATCTGACAACTCCCTTAACTCCTGCAGTATGAATAATACAGGCAAGTGCAAACATGTCACTTTTAGCCTGATGCATTCTTGAACTTTTATGTCCGGGCTTAATTATATACTACATCATCTTTATTTATTCCGAAAATTTCCTTACCTTTGCTTGACTTTAACTTTAGAATACAATGAACGCACTTTTAAACAAATTCTATTTCATCATTTCGCTGCTGTGCTTTATAGTCATGCCTTTGGCTGCACAGACCGGTAAGTTCTATTCTACCAATAATGAGTTGTCCAGCAGTCTTATTAATTATATATTTCAGGATAAGAAAGGTTTTATCTGGATAGCTACAGAGTACGGGTTGAATAAGTTCGACGGCCTTCGTTTCTCAAATTACAAGCATATATCGCACGATTCCACTTCGATTATGAATAACTATGTGCGTACCCTTTTTGAAGACAGCCGGCAGAATCTGCTGGTAGGTTGCATTGACGGGTTGATGAAGTATGAGCCGGAGAAGGATACCTTTCGGAAAATTCCGTTGATACGTGCAGGCAAGCAAGTCTTTCCGCATGTTACGCAGATGCAGGAACTGCATAATGGTGAAGTATGGATAGCAACTACCGGGCAAGGAGTCTTCCGGCTGGACGAAGAGGGAAAACAAGCGATATCCGTTGATGCCATAATGAGGCAGGTGAATTATAATTTCCAGTCGAACCTGTACGAAGATTCCCATCATAATATATGGATTGGGACAGAAGGCCAAGGGGTGATTTGTTTTTTACCGCCAACCCAGGAAGTTCGTGTTTACAGATATCCGGTGATTAATGACAATTACATATCTGCCATTACGGAAGATAAGTATGGAAATCTGTTTGTCGGAACCCAGAAGCAAGGACTGCTGCGTTATGACCGTGAAAGGGATCTGTTTGTCTCCGTGCCTTACGTAGGCGGGAAGTCATTATCCGTTTATTGCCTGACGCTGTTGGATGACAGATTGCTGATAGGTACCGACGGGCAGGGATTGAAAACCTATAACCGGATGACGGGACAAATGGAAGATTACAGTATTAACTCCGCACCTATGGATTTCTCGGAAGGGAAGATACACGCCATTCTGGAAGACCGGGATAAAAATCTGTGGCTGGGCTTATTTCAGAAAGGCATTGCGCTGATACCTAAACAAGAGAATCCGTTTGAGTATTACGGCTACAAGTCCATTTACTATAACCCTATCGGGCAGGGATGCGTGATGTCGATTTATCAGGATAGCAACCAACATCTTTGGGTAGGTACGGATAATGAAGGTGTCTTTGAACTGGATGCCGAAGGTAAGAGGTTGCGGCACTATCAGCCGGGTAATAGCCCACACTCGGTTGCCGGTACCATTATGTGTACGTATGAAGATACGGACGGAGATTTCTGGCTGGGTTCTTATACAAGAGGTTTGGCGAAACTAAACCGGAAGACAGGTGAATGTGAGTATCCGCTGCCGATTGATAACGAGAAAATATTTTCTATAACCGAGGACCGCCATAAGAACCTTTATATCGGAACATTCGGTTCAGGCTTTTACAAATATAACTTGCTGACAAAAGAATTGAAACACTACGAATCCCCGAAAGACGAAACAGGCGATTTGACACGGAATGAACTGGTAAACGACTGGGTGAACTACATCTTCTGTGACAGTGAAGGCTTGATTTGGCTGGGGCTTTACAAAGGTGTCAGTTGTTTCAATCCGGTTACGGAGAGTTTCATAAACTACCGCAATGTCAATTCACTGATTGAAGACCGCGTGGGATACGTAATACAGGAAGACCACGCCGGAAATATATGGGCAGGTACAACAGACGGATTATATTGTTTTAATAAGAAAACCGAAGAACTTAAGCGTTTCACGATGGAGGATGGTTTGCCTAACAATGTGATTTGCGGACTCTGTGAGGACGAACAGCATAATATATGGATCAGTACTTATATGGGAATTTGCAAGTATGATGTGGAAAATAGTCGCTTTATCAATTATTATGCGGGCGATGGGTTACAGGGAAATGAGTTTAGCCACGGAGCATTTTATAAAGGCAGGTCGGGTAAAATCTATTTCGGCGGCATCAATGGCATAACTTGCTTTTCACCGGCTTCCATAGGCAGTACGTTGAAGAATCTGCAGGTTTGGATAACGGAGTTCTATATTTTTAATGAACCTGTAAATAAGAATACCCGTTCGGGGAATCCGGTTGTCTATACCTCCGTACCTGATGCCGACTTGTTCCGGCTGACTCATAAAGATAAGACTTTCAGCATTGTGTTTTCTACGTTGCAGTACTACAATCCGGAACAGATATCCTATCAGTATAAAATAGAGGAGTTGAGTAACCAATGGCTCAGTACAGAGCCGGGAGTAAACAGGGTGACGTACAATAATCTTCCTCCGGGCAAGTACACTTTTCAGGTTCGCGCTTTGAGTCATGGTAACTTTTCGGACATACGTAGCGTTAAAATACAGATAGCTCCACCCTGGTATGAAATGTGGTGGGCGTATTGCATTTACGTATTCTTGTTCGGGCTACTGGTGCTGGGCATCGTAAACTATATCTTGTCGCGCATGCGACATCGTCGCGAGATTATGAAACGCGAACATGCCGAGCAACTGAATGAGGCGAAATTACAGTTCTTCATCAATATCTCGCATGAAATCCGTACCCCGATGACGCTTATTATCAATCCTTTGGAGAAGTTGATGGCTGAAAACAAAGGGAAAGAGGTGCAGAAGACCTACCTGATGATTTACCGGAATGCACAGCGTATCCTCCGCTTGATTAATCAGTTGATGGATATCCGTAAGCTGGACAAGGGGCAAATGTTCATGAAGTTCAGGGAGACGGATATGGTTGGCTTCATTGATGATGTGATGCTTACTTTCGACTATCTGTCCCGGAAGAAGAAGATACATTTTACTTTTGAACATGCTATGCCGCAGTTGAAAGTGTGGATTGATATGAATAACTTCGACAAGGTATTGATGAATATCTTCTCCAATGCTTTCAAATATACGCCGGAACAGGGAGAGATTACAGTGAGGCTTTCTACCGGACGGGACATTACCCGCAAAGATTCCTTAAGAGAGTATTTTGAAATAACGGTGACCGATAGCGGTATCGGGCTTGACCGGAATAAAATAGAACGTATATTCGAACGTTTTTATCAAATAGATAATGATGTGACAAAATCCAACTTCGGTACGGGGATAGGCTTGCATCTGTCCCGGTCGTTAGTAGAGTTGCATCATGGCATCATTCTGGCGGAGAATCGTAAAGATGCTCCGGGTAGCCGTTTCATTATCAGGGTTCCGTTAGGTTCAGCGCATCTTCGTATCAATGAATTGGAAGATGCGGAAATGGCGGTAACCATTCCTCGTGCTGCTTATATCAAACCGGAGAAGACAGCGTTTGAGGAACATTTTGAGCATGCGGAAGAAGACGTGAATACTAAAAAGACGGGTAAGGCGAAAAGTCGTGCGCATATCCTGATAGTGGAAGATGAGGAGGAAATTCTCTCTTACCTGAAAGAGGAATTGGAAGAGGAATACCGTATAATGACCTGTGGAAATGGGAAAGAAGCCTATGATACTATCCTTGCGGGCGCTCCCGACTTAGTAATCAGTGATATCATGATGCCTGAAATGGACGGTTTGTCGCTTTGCCGGAAAATAAAGCAGAATACGAATGTTAATCATGTGCCTGTAATCCTGTTGACAGCCAAGTCGAAGCCGGAGGACACTATGGAGGGCATGGCAACCGGTGCGGACGCTTATATGGTGAAACCGTTCAATACGGAACTGTTGAAGAGCACAATCGCCAATCTGATAGCAAACCGGAAACTGTTGAAGAGTAAATTCAGTGGCGCACAGCAGCAGGAGGACAAAGTCCGGAAATTGTCGATGAAGACGCCCGATGAAGTCTTGATGGATAAAATCATGAAAGTGATTAATGAGAATCTTTCCAATCCGGATTTGAATGTAGAGATGTTGGGAGCTAATGTGGGTTTGAGTCGCGTCCATGTATACCGGAAGTTGAAAGAACTGACGAATCTTTCGGCACGCGATTTTATAAGGAATATCCGCTTGCAGCAGGCAGCCATTCTACTGAAAGAGAAGATATATACAATCTCGGATGTGGCGTATGCAACGGGTTACACAAACTTGTCGCATTTTTCCAGTTCATTTAAGGAAGTACATGGAATGTCGCCTAAAGATTATATGCTGGTACATCAAGATGAGGATTGAATTCTTTCATCTGCATTGCTGAACTTTCATTCAAAGAGTGGCAACCGTCGTGATTTCACTCCTCGAATTATCAATCCGCTTCACCTGGATCTGTGTTTTGATACGTTCCCGCAGTCCCTCTACATGGCTGATGATTCCTACCTTTTTGCCGCCCATCTGATGCAGTTTCTCCAGTGTGTCCATCACTGTGTTCAGGTAGTCGCTGCTTAGCGTACCGAATCCTTCGTCAATGAACAGCGTATCTACCGACAGGCTTTGCCGGCTGAGGGAGGAAAGTCCGAGAGCCAGCGACAGGGAAACCAGGAAACTTTCTCCACCGGACAGGGTACAGGCAGGGCGTGCAGCTCCTCCATGATAGAAATCGCGCAGCAGAATGGTGAGTGAACCTGCCTGGCATTCCAGTTCGTAACGTTCTGTCAGGCGTTGCAGGTAGAAGTTGGCTCCGTTGAGCAGTTCCTTCAATACGAAACTCTGGGCTATATTCCGGAAGTTCTTTCCTTTCTCGTCGCCGAAGTGGTGGCAGAGGCGGTCCCATTTCAGGTAAACCTCCCGTAGTTCGTCTGCACGTTTCTTCTCATCCTTTATCCGGGCAATGTTCTTCTCATTCTCTTCCAGTTGTATTTTCAACCGCAGAATGGTCTGGGTTGCTGCTGCGATTTTGTCTTCTATAGCGAGGATGAGGCTGTTCAGATTCTCAAGGGTCTTCTCTGCCTCTTCTTGTTTCTTTCCTTCTTCTTGTTTCTCTTTCTCTTCCTGTTTCTCTTTTTCTGTCTTTCCTCCCTTTTCCTCCTGATTCTCTTCCTCTCCCTTTCCTTCTTCCTTTTGTTTCTCTGTCTCTTTCTCTTTCTCTGTCTTTCCTCCCTCTTCCTCCATTTCAGGCTTTCGTGACAGATGTTCTTCCAGTTGTCCGGTGGTCAGTTTGAACGCCGTTTGTGTGGCTACTTCTTCCTCTTTAAGCCTTTGTAGTTCGGTGCGCAGGTGTTCTATCTGCTCGTTGGAGTGAGAAGACAGGGCGATGATACGCGCTTCGTCAATGTCCGGATGTGAGGTATGGAAGGTTGCCAGGTTGGCTTGTAGTTCATTCATGTTCTTCAGGACGGACAGGATGCTTTGTTTCAGCCCGCCCGCCTGTGAGTTCAATGTATTCCAGGCGATTCCCAGATTCCTGATTTCCTGTTTTCCCTCTATCGGAAGATTCTCCCATTCGGGGAAGGCATTGCAGATTATTTCCCGGGTTGCCGATATGCTGTCCAATTCCTTTCCGGTAACTGAAAGGGTGGTGCTCAACTCTGCCAGCCTGGCTTGTGCCTGCTTGTAATCTCCGGCGGACTTCCGTAAACGTTCGATGAATGCGACAGGGGAGCTGTTCCATTCCGTCTGCCACTCTTCCCAAAGAATCAGGGGAGTGATGCGCTCCAGAGTAGTCCGGATAATATCTTTCTCACTATCCTTCAGCGAATGTTTGGTGGTGATACCATTTTTCAGTTCTGCCAAGTTCTTGTCGGCAGTGTCAAATGCTTTTCGGGCAGCTTCTACGACTTGTTGATATTCGTTTTTCAGGTGTTGCAGGCGGGAGATGCGGGTGGCAAGGGTTTGCACTTCATTCAGCTTGGCGTTGATATCCTCAAGGTCTTGCTTGTTTTTCCGAATCAGTGTTTCCAGCACTTCTTCTGTGTTGCCGGAGGTATCCGGAATCTGGCACAGGCTGCACTTATCCAATGCTTCTGTCCGGGCGATGTCATATCCTTTCCGAGCTTTCTCAGTTGCCAGACGAGTACCTGGCATCATGTCTTCGTATGTCTTGCTCCCTGCCCGGTTGTTGTTCAAGGCTTGTTCCGCTTCCTTGTATTCCTTCTCTTTCGCTTCCAATGACTGCCGGATGGGAGCAAGCACGGACTGAAAGTCTTCATCCTTGCAGAGTGACTTTATCTCTTGTCCGCATACCGGACAGGTATCTCCTACGGAAAGGCGGGCGCGGGCTTCTTTTGCCCATTCCTCTACAGCTTCCTTCTGTTTGTCATAAAGCGTTTGGATGTCATCATATACTTTCTTCCTGTTGTCGAATCCGGTTTTGAGTTCCACATACCGGCTCTTGCAGGTTTGTAGTTTACTGTCCAGTGACTTTTCATTTTCCTCTGCCGCATTCAGTGTTGTTTGCTTCTCTTTCAACACGGTTAAGGCATTTTGAGCTTTCTGTAGATTCTCTTTGGTGGTATCCAGAGTATCCTTCTTGTTCTGCAAAGCATTCCGGTTCATGGATTCAAGCTGTGCATTCAGTAGGTCTATCTCTTGTTGCTTGTCCTGGTTCTCCTTGTTTTTGTTGTTGAAGTCGTTCTCACGGTCTGTGCGTTCCTGTTCCCGGGTAGGTTGCTGCCGGGTTAGTTCCGTTATCTGCTTTTCGTAAGCGGCGATGCGTGAGTGGGAAGAGAGTATGGCATTGAGGTCTGCAATGATGGACTGGCTCTGTTCGAACATGGGAAGGAGCGGGGCGTGAGTTGTCAGATACTCTTCGGCAAGCGCCAATTCGTTCTGTTGCTCTTTCATATTTACCTGTAGCCAGATGCAACCGTTGTTGAGGCGGATAAATTCTGTTTTCAGGCTTTCGGTTTGCCGGTTATTGCTTTCCTGCTGCTGTTGCTGCTGTTTCAGGGAAGAAGTCCAGTTGCGGGCATCCGTTGTAGTGTTCCAGTCCTTAATCAACAGTTCTTTTTGCCGGAAGTCATCCGATTGCAGTTGTTCCTTTTTTGCTTCCCATGCTTTCCGTTGGTTCTCTTGGCGGCGGGTAAGGTCTGTATGCGTCTTCAGCCAGTCACGTTTCAGGACGGCTGTGTCCTTCTGCCTGGTGTTTTCATTGATTTCGGTGCTTAGCGCAGTAATTGCCCCGTCAATTTCGGCTGTTTCTTCATCAGTCAGGATGCGGATACCTTCCAGCTTGCGGTTCTGGTTTTCATAATCCGTGCGTTTCTCTTTTGTGATGGCATAAATTCCGGCGCCTATTTCAGAATAGATTCCGGTGCCTGTCAGTTTCTCCAGAATATCCGATTTCTCGCTTTCTTTGCTTTGCAGAAACTTGGTGAAGTCACCTTGCGCCAGGAGGGTGGTGCGGCAAAACTGTTCGAACGTCAGCCCCACGGCAGCTTGTATTTCGGCTTTAATCTCGTTCTTCTTGGTGAGCAGGATACCCGTTTTCCGGTTCTCTAAAGTCCATCGGGCATCCTGAATGGCGCCGGATGCTTTCCGGTGTGCGCGGGCTACGTACCATTTGGCGGTATAAGGTATCTCGTTCGACCCTGTGAATTCCAGTTCAGTCCATGCTTCGCTGGTGTTCCGGCGCATCAGTTGGCGGCTGTCGTTGATTGCCACCTCTTCTTTCTTTGAAGAAAAGGTTTGTCCTATATCCCTGTACTTCTCATTTTCCGCACGTTCCATACGGGGCGTTTCATTATAGAGCGACAGGCAGATGGCGTCGAGCAACGTTGTCTTTCCGGCACCTGTTTCGCCGCAGATGAGGAACAGCGATTCCTCGCTCAGCGGTCCGTTCTCAAAGTCGATGACGGCATCTTCTATGGATGCCAGGTTCTTTATGATAAGCTTTTGAAGTTTCATGATTCACCACAGATTATGCGGGTTAACGCAGATTGTTCTTTTCTTTCACTCGTTACCTCACTCTTTTCTTTACTTTTTTCTTTCATTCGTTCCCTGCACGCTTTGCACGGCGGCATTCATCAGCTCGCAGAGTTCCTCGTCCATTTCTTCTCCTTCTGCCTCCTGATAGTAGAGTTTCGCTATTTCCAGGGGAGACATTTCCTGCATCTCCTGAATGGATATGTGCCTGACTTTATCCTCTGAAGCCAACTTCTCCCGGTTGGACTTGATGTAGCAGTACTTGCATCTTTTCCCTTTTACTGCGCCGGATGCCCGTTCGTTGCAGTCAGGCGCCAGATAATCTTTTATCAGGACATTCAGGCGGATGTAGGCAGGCTTGTCGTCAGGGTATTCTTCTAACAGTTTCATTGCTTCATCAAAAGCCACCGCTTCTTTGGGTAACGTAACGAATGGCATGGGATTCTCTATTTCTATCGTTCTTATCTCCGGTTCTTCATGTTTCCGGATTTCGACGATAGAGACAGAATGTGGATAAGTTTCGTCGAAGTTCACAGGCAGGGGAGTGCCGCAGTATCGTGCGTGGCGGCCATTCCCTTTGATGTTCTGCGGACAGTGGATGTGACCAAGGGCCAGATAATCATATCCTTCGCCCATGGAACTGATGGGGATATATTCTATTCCGCCCACGGTTTCATCATGGCCTGTCCGGTCGCTGCCTTCTATGGAGAGGTGCGCCGATAGTACAACGGGCAGGCTGTCGGTATTTATCTTTTCCACTTCGTCCAGCAATGCCTGGAAGAAGCGTGCTTGCCGTTCTTCACGCGGGGTTTCTGTGTCCAGCATCGGGAAATTCTGCGGATATACGTGGGGGACGGCAATGATGTATCCTTTCAGTATCTCTTCTTTGTCCCTTACTTCTATGATATGCTTTTCTAAGTTTACTTCTTCCTGAGTCCGTTCGATGTTTCCCACTACTTTCACTCCGAAGTGATTCCATAGGTTGCTGTCTATCTCTAATTTGGAACTGCTGTCATGATTTCCGGCTGTCACTACAATAATCATTTCCGGACAAGCCCGGTGAATTTCCAGCATACCGTCGGTGTACATTCTCTGTGTGGTTGCCGATGGGGTGGAGTAGTGGTAGATGTCTCCGCTCACTACCATTGCGTCCGGTTTTTCTTCCGCTACGATGCGGGTTAGTTGATTCAGGAATGCTTGTTGCTCCGGGCTGCGGTCATAGTTATACAGTGTATGCCCCAAGTGCCAGTCGCTGGTATGAAGTATTTTCATGTTTATATGGTTTTCTGCTTTCAAAAGTACGCAGAATGTGGGAGATAGGCAAGTATGGTTTCTATAAAATATTTACAGAGATACTTCTCTAACTAAAATTCTAATCGCCTTATAAATTTTGCTGTAAGAATCTCTTTCGTCGTATCTTTCAGCGAGTTCACAAGCATTTTCCATTTTCCCATCAGCAATCATATCTTTAACCCATTTCTCTTTTTCCATGAATTTGCGGCTTTTTTCATAAGTTGGAATATAGCGTTTTAATGCTTGTTCAGTAGCTGCCGAATCATTGAAATATCGGCATGTATCTTCATAATGCAATAAAAACCAATACTCAATAGATTGCATACTGTCGCATAGAAGCACGTTCTTATTCTTATCATAGCGTCTCTTCAGCGATAATAACTTTTTGCTCTCAGCAGAAGAGCGTTGACTAACATCTGCATCGAAAACGCAAATGACAAAGACATCTTCTTTAAGCAGTTCAATCAGCTTTTTTTCAATTTTCTCAATGCTGTTATTTTCAAATAGTCGAGGCGAAATAGAACAGCGATATCCTAATAATTTCTTAATATGGCTAAAATAGAATAACCCTGTTAGACCTTCGCCAATGATGTGAATAACCTGACGGGTATTTTGTGAATGCTTATATCTTTTCATGGCGATTTTAGATATTAGGAATTGCTCCGAACTTACCGAACTTATACGCTTTTTGCAAAGAACTGATTCTGTTCAATCCTTTGAAGTCTGTGAGTGGATACAGAATAGTGCTTCCATCACTACTCTTTTCCGTGAACCAAACATTATCTTTGCGAATCAGATCCTCTTCGGCCAATAATCCATCATAATGAGTAGTTAAAAGCAACTGGGCGTTTTCTGATTCTTTCAGGAATCGTTCAATAATATATTCTATCAATCTGGGATGAAGGGAAGACTCGATCTCGTCAATGGCTAAAAATGCATTATTGGCTATGGTCTCTTGAATGCATCCGGCAAGCCCCATGGTACGGAGGGTTCCTCGTGACTCCAATAACTCCGGGAATTCATAAAATGAATCTACTCCTTTATTTTCTTGAACTTTGTGTTGAAAAATGGTGTCTTGAATGACCCCGGCGGAAGTTTTTCTATCTTTTGCCGAAATATCAGAGATATTGAAATCCGCTTCTTGCAGATACTGCAGAATATAGTCTTTAGTTTGTTCTTCCTTGATACGAACTTCTGCATATTTACTAAGTGGCAATGCAGGGGTTACCGCCTGCATCATGCAACTTCGGAAATAAGCAAGCACTTCTTCTATCTCTGGTATATTTACATTTACTTGTGTGTATGCTGCTAAGACAGACATGTTAGGCAGGCATTTCAGAGAAATCTCTTCTTTCGCAGCGGCAGTCAGTTTCAACTTATTTCCAAATTTTATGCTGGAGACTCCACCAACAAGTGTTCGGTCAAAAACCATTGCAGGTTGTTGACCGGGATAATAGCATAATTCTTCTCTAACAATATAGGCTTTTGTTAGAGAAAGTTTATACATAAACTTCAAGGGTGTCTCATCTCTTCTTATGATATAAAACGATACACTTAAATCAGATGACTCATTCGAACTATTCTTATTCATAAGAAATGGG
The DNA here is from genome assembly GCF_002293435.1 of Bacteroides sp. UBA939. Taxonomy (GTDB): domain Bacteria; phylum Bacteroidota; class Bacteroidia; order Bacteroidales; family Bacteroidaceae; genus Bacteroides. The sequence continues at coordinate 39,837 of NZ_DBDF01000022.1, forward strand.
ATAATTCCAGTTTCCTCTCCCTTATTGATTGGAGTACGAACAACGAACTTCTTTATGAAGTCGCACACTTTTATGAAATTACTCTTCCCTGATGCATTAGCACCATAAACAACTGCAAGTTTGAGCAAACGAACTCCGGGAGCTAAATTAACCACGTGGTAAGACTCCAGTTCTTTGCTATTATCTGCTTCAAAGCTGAATATTGCTTCATCTCTGAAAGAGAATAAATTTTTAAATCCAATTTCTGCAATCATAATTTGGAACTTTATTTTAGCAAAGGTAGAAAAAAAACGATAAATAGACTTTTTAATTTGCTGAAATTGCAAGTTTATTGTTATTCTTTGTATCTGCAATGCTTTTGGGCGCACTTGTTTTCGTTCAAGGCACATTGTAAGCGGATGATTGATGTGGTAAAGTTATGCTTTTAAGAAATAGATGTTTCTCATGAAAAAATAAGTTATAGCCTTTAATTATGATTGTTATTGAAGATTGTTTAAACAGAACTTAACTATTTAATAAGAATATTTTGTGGTAAGTATTATTTTTTATAGCTTTGGGAACTTTGTATTATTTAAGGTAACAAAATAGATGGAGAAACGTATACCTATACTTATTGTTCAGTTTGCCTACGAATTGCGTTCTATTGATATACCTCGTTTTCGAGGCGCAGTCATTGCGTCATTAGGCGACAAAGCAGACATTTTATATCATAACCATACGGGTGAAAACTTCCGTTATTCATATCCACTCATTCAATATAAACGTATACATGGTAAAGCGGCCATTGTATGTATAGCCGATGGAGCGGAAAAAATAGGGAGATTCTTTTCCAGTGCTTCGTCAGATTTTCTACTGGGGGCGGAACAAATAAAAATGGAAATTGAAGCAGTACGCCCTTCACAGTTTTGTATTCAATTGTGGAAAATATCGTTCAGATACCGTATCCGCAGGTGGTTACCACTGAATAGCGAAAACTACAAGACATATATGGAACTGGACGGACTAAAGGAACGAATTACCTTTCTGGAAAAGATACTGACCGGTAATCTGCTTTCTTTTACCAAAGGTTTGGATATCCACTTGGATGAACATCTGGAATGTGAGTTGACAGCGGTGAGTGAACCTTTTTACGTGATGAACAAGAACGTGAAACTAATGGCTTTTGATATCGAGTTCAAATCCAACCTTTCCGTACCGGATTATGTGGGGATAGGTAAGAATGCGAGTATCGGGTGTGGGGTGATAACGAGGATAAGGGAGAAAATAGAAAAATAATATAGAATATGAATGCAATTAGAGAACATATTTATTTGGCTGCATTGTTGCATGATATTGGGAAGTTTTATCAGCGTGCGGATACAGGAAGTGAAACTTCAAGTCGATATTTGGGTCGAGTAGTAATAGAGGGAAAAAGTATGATCCTTCCTTTATTGAAAGGTGATTATACACATAAACACGGTTTATGGACGGCGCAATTTATAGACGATTACCGGAGCGTATTTCAATCTCTGGTAAACGCTGACCTCTGCAATTTGACTCAAAAGGATAACCTGTATTTTCTGGCAGCAGGACATCATTTACCATTGGAACAACAAACTGAATTAGGGAAAATTATAAAGAAAGCAGATTGTCTTTCCTCGGGTATGGATAGGAACAATGATGAAGCAATGAAGGATGATCAGGACGAGAAGAGTTGGGATGCCTTCAAGAAGAAACGAATGACTTCTATCTTGCAAGATATCAATGGGCGTAAGGGGGAAAGTGTTTTTCATTTGCCTTTAATGCCGCTTTGTTTAAGGAAAGAGTATTTTCCGGATACTGATAAAGAGATAATTCCTGATTATATAACTTTGTGGGGAAGATTTAATGCGGATTTTAAACAAATACAAGCGAATACGTATCACGCTTTTTCAGAAACGTTGCTAAGTTTACTATTCAAATACACCACTACAATTCCGTCTAGTACCATTAATTTCCCGGATGTATCTTTATATGACCATCTCAAAACAACGGCGGCTATCGCAATTTGTTTGTACGACTACGAACAATCTACTTCCAAAGGAGATACTCCTTTTCTATTGATTGGTGGAGACTTTAGTGGCATTCAGAATTATATTTACCAAATTATATCAAAGCATGCAGCTAAGAATCTGAAAGGTCGTTCTTTCTATTTACGAATTCTTTCTGATAGTATTGTGCGATACTTATTGAAAGTGTTACGGCTATTTCAAGCAAACGTGATCTATAACTCAGGAGGTTCTTTTTATTTGTTAGCTCCCAATACAGGGGAAGTGAAACGAATATTAGAACAGTCTGTTCGGAAAATAGAAGAACATTTGTTTCGTATGCATACTACTACTTTGTTTGTAGCTATCGATTCCGTAGAAGTTACGGAGGATATGTTAATGCATCGTAAAGGTGAAAACTTGCGTAATGCGTGGACACAATTGTTTGAAAAGAGAGAAGTAAAGAAGCGGTCAAAATTCTCTTCACTTATGGAATCCGAATATGGAAATTTCTTTATTCCTGCTGGTGGAGAACGATTGCACGATTCTATTACCGGTGAAGAATTTCTTAAAGAGGAACTTTGTAGTAAAAACTCAATAGATGAAGAAGACGGTAATCGCCTTACATTAAGAGGGATTACGAGTAAGCAAATAGATCTTGGACGAATGTTGAGAGAATCGGATGTTATGGTGGTATCGGATGGTGAAATTCCTTATTGGAAAGATAAGGTATCTATTGCTCCTGCAAATCTGGGAATTTATTATTATCTGCTGAAATTTGCGGATGTGACCAAGATGAAAGATCTGTTACGAGCTTCTGCCGATAAAGTTTCCGTTGTTTCTTTAAATGGAGGTGGAAGTTTGGACTGCGATTTTATGAAGAGTATAAATGGGCTGAATAATATCTATGCATTGGAGTTTTACGGTGGCAACAAGTTTTCGGGTAAAACCTTTGAAGAGATGTGCAAAAACGATTCATTTTCCCGATTAGGTGTTCTGCGAATGGATGTGGATAATTTAGGTTCTTTGTTCCAATCAGGGATAAGAGAAGACCGTGCCACATTGTCTCGTTATGCTGCCTTGAGTCGCTCCTTGGATTATTTCTTTTCGGGATATCTTAATAAGATACAGCAAGAGATTGATGAAGAAAATACATTTATTGTATATAGTGGCGGTGATGATGTGTTTATCGTGGGCGTGTGGGACAAGATGATAGAAATGGCAGAACGTATCCGAAATGATTTTAGGGAATTTACCTGTGAAAATCCGTCTTTCTCTATATCTGGGGGAATAGCTATTGTACCGAAAAAGTTTCCTATTATGAAAGGGGCAGAAGTCAGTGCTGAAGAAGAGAAGAATGCAAAAGGTCATAAAGTTATGAAAGTGCAAACTGATGGAACGCAAATGGAACTCACTAAAAATTCCCTCTCTTTTATGGGTACTCCACTGAATTGGGATAAAGAATATCCTATTGTTAAACGATTAAAGAATAAAATAGTCAACTTTGTAGAACAAAAAGAGTTGCCTAAATCATTTATATCTAAATTGTTAGGACATGCCTTAAATGCGGATATTAAAGGGCATACAATAACTAATTTTAAAACTTATTGGATGTTGACTTATGACCTTAGCCGTATGAAAAGTACGAGACAAGTATCTACTTGCAGGGATTTGATAAATAATTGTATCAAGGAGGTGTGCAGCAGAAACTGTCGAACACTAAATGGCGAATCAATTATTACTCATTATAACTCGTTGGAGTTATGGACTTTCGCTGCAAGATGGGCAGAATTGGAGATTAGGACAAATAGTAATAACTCATAAAAATAAAGAAATATGGATAAAGAAAGAGATTCATTTCGCCCAAGAGTTTCACAAGGGCAAGGTAGTGGCAATTACAGAGGAGGCGGTTGGAATAATAATCCGGAGAGAAGTATTAGTGATTACTTTCAAGAATGGAATTATCAATCTGAGTGGATAACTAAAGGAGCTAACGAAGATTTGGTTTCTTTTGCGGAAAAAACGGGAAAATTCTTGGCTAAGAATAAGTTGACAAATTCCAAAATACGTAATGTTTATGGGGAAATCAAACGAATACAAATGGGCACTTTTGAAAAAGAAAGATCGTCATTTTATCTGTTACGACCCAAAATGGCTTATGCGTTGGGCCGAGATTCTAAAAACAAAGGCTTGGAAATGTTTAAGTTAATATTTGACACTGCATCTAAAGATGTTACAGATGAAACAAGTTATCAAAACTTCTGTAACCTAATAGAAGCCATGTTGGCTTATCACAAAGCAAATGGAGGTGATTAATTATAGCAAAAACTAATAATTATGGAAACAAAATTAATAAAGAAAGTAGTCTATGCCGGTACTATTGAGTTGAAAACCGGTTTGCATATTGGCGGAACAAATGCTGCATTGAATATCGGTGGTCCGGATAAATTTGTAGTTCGTAATCCTATTAATAATATCCCTTATATTCCGGGAAGTTCCTTGAAGGGGAAAATGCGTGCATTGGTAGAAATAGCCAATGGTGAAACTAACAATGGAAAGCCAACGAATAACCCGAAACATAAAGCTGGTGCTTTGTTCGGCATATCGGGGGATAGTAACGATAGTCACCCTTCTCGTCTCATAGTGCGTGATGCAGAATTGTTGGTAGATGATCCTAATGTTGACTTCAGCCATACAGATTTGCCATACACAGAAAGTAAGACAGAAGTTTCTATTGACCGCATTACTGCAAAAGCTAATCCGCGCACTTTTGAACGTGTTCCTGCCGGAGCGAAGTTTAAGCTCAACATGGTGCTCAATATCTTTGAAGAGGAAGATGAGGTAGCTTTAAAGAACACGTTGAAACAAGCCATTAAATTGTTGGAAGATGATTATTTGGGTGGACATGGGTCGCGCGGATATGGACAGGTCGCAATTGTTTTGGACAATGAAGATGGCGAAGAACGCCTAATAAATGAATATTATGGTAAGGTATAATATTTTGAAGATGAAGTTTTCCACCCCTGTTCATATAGGTTCGGGTAAGGATAACTATGATTTTTCGTCTACCGACCTTCATAGTGATACTTTAGCTTCTGCCTTAGCTGCTATTCGGGCGCAGAGTGGACAAACGGAAGATTTAGAACGGTTTCTGAATTCTTTTGTTCTTAGTTCGGCTTTCCCATACATGGGAAATTCATTTTTTCTTCCTGCGCCTGTAGGGAGGTTGTCCATAAAGGTAAGGGGTAAAGAAGAATATGAATACAGAAAGTATTTGAAGAAAATTCACTTCATAGAAACATCTGTATTCTGTCGACTTGCTCAGGGAGAGACTGTGGAAATTGATGAGAAGCAACTTAAAGGTTCATATCTTGTAGGATCAACAGAAGAACAATGGAGTCATCCATACAAGAATCAGGTAAGCCAACGGGTGGAGGTGCCAAGAAATGGACAAGATACTACTCCTTTCTTTTTTGACTGGCGATACTTCAACAAAGATGCAGGACTATATTGTATTACCGGTGCAACAGACCAATTGTTTGAAGAATTAGTCAGGCTGTTCAGGCAACTTGGAGAAACAGGAGTAGGGACAGATAAAAACGTAGGGGGAGGAAAGTTTGAAATCGAAACAGGAACTCTTGAACTTGCGGAAATAGGTGACGCTAACACTACCCTTCTTTTATCCTTATATGTACCCACAGAAGAGGAACTAAAGAAGCTTCGGTTGACAGATTCTCGATATACCCTCATTTTACGTGGCGGGTACATGGCAGGGAGTGATATAGAAACATTTCGTCACTTATGGAAGAAGTCGATCTATATGTTTGGATGTGGTTCCATATTTCCTGTTGTTCAGTCTCTTAAAGGAAAGGTAGTAGACTTACGTCCAGATTGGAATGACAAATGTCTGCATCCTGTTTATCGTACCGGAAAGCCATTTTGCTTGCATATAAAAGTGAATGATTATGAGTAGAATAAAAATAACTACATTGACTCCTGTGCATATTGGTTCAGGGAATATGCTTCAACTCAATACGGAGTTTGTGCCAACGGCTACATTGCAGGAAAAGTATATTCGCATCATTGACGATCGAAAGGTGTTGGAATTGGTAGGTGAAGAACATCTTGATGATTGGTTACTGAGCATAGAAAAGCAAGAAGATATCAAGGAGTTCGTAAAACGATATGCTCCTCAAAGTAAAGTGGCTGATTACTCAAAGCGACGTTTGACCTCTTTTGTTGACAGTACAACTTTGAAACAAGGAGATACGTTGAAAGAATGTATTCATAATGGCTTTGGACTTCCTTATATTCCCGGAAGCTCTATCAAGGGGGCTATGCGTACAGCTATACTTACTTCACTGGTAAATACGATTCCGAATATTGAAAGTAATATAAGGGACAAAAGAGAAAAAATAGGGGCAGAACAAATAGAAAAAAGGTTATTTGGTAAAGATCCGAATGCTGATGTATTTCGTTTTTTACAGGTGGGGGACGCCTATTTTGAACAAGGTTCGGAAATCGCAGTACAACTTGTAATGGGCTTAAATATTACTCATAATACTGAAAATCTTATTCCTAAAGAGAATAAGAAACCACAATTAGTAGAAGCAATAGGAGTCGAAGAAGAAGCTCTTTTTCAATTAAAGATAGACAAACAACATTACGAAAACGCTAAATTGGCTAATCCGAATGCTATTGGAGAGATGCCTCAAGAAATGATGAGTATCAATTCTCTATTTGGTCTGATCAATTCTTATACTTGTACTCTTATCGAGAAAGAAATTAATATTTGGAAAAACTACGAAGAACGTACCGGTGCAGATAAATACATAGAGAAGATGGATGAAATATTATCCGAGGCTCGCAGATGCCAAAGTGATGAGTGTGTGTTACGCATAGGTCATGCTTCTGGTTGGCGGTTTATTACGGGAGCTTGGGCAGAGGATTTGCCTAATTTTAATTCTACTATAGTGAATGCAGCACGTCCCAATAATCGTAATTATGATGAATATATTTTTCCAAAATCGAGGCGTACAGATTCTGATGGAGATTTAATAGGTTTCGTAAAATTAAAAGCAATAAAAGATGAGTGAAACTATTTCTAAATTGGAACAAAACAAGCTCTATTTCATTTCGTTTTGTATAGAGCAATACAAAAAGCATAGCGGTACGACGGGGGGCGCTACTATGGGACTGTTTGATCGTTATGGGGTAACAAACTATTTGTTTGATCACTATGATGTTCTTCATACCCAAGGAAATCAGTGGCTGATAGAGGAAATTGAAAGTTTTATAAAAGAAAGAGGGGGATTGAAATGAAACTTTATCATGGAAGTTTAGAGATTGTACGAGAACCACATATTATTATATCAACCCGTACGCTTGATTATGGATATGGATTCTATACCACCACCTCGCATGAACAAGCTGAACAGTGGATTACCCGTAAAAGAACAAGTGCAAATACCGGATATATTAATATATATGAGTTTGATGACGAACTACTTAACAGCGCCATTCTCAAAGTTTTGAAATTTGAAAAGCCAACGACAGACTGGGTGGATTTTGTGATGCAAAACCGCATGGATAAAACATATATGCATCCATACGATTTAGTATATGGTCCGGTAGCAAATGATAAAGTGTATGCAGCATTTGCTCTGTATGAAAGCGGATTGCTTGATAAAGATGGGCTTATCCGTGAATTGAAAGCGTACACATTGGTTGATCAAATGTTGTTTCATACAGAAGAAGCATTGCGTTATTTAAATTTTATTGAAGCGAAGGAGGTTTTATTATGAACCAAACGATTACCAATGATAATCTGTACTTGCTATTACCGGGTAAAGTAGCATGGGTTGCCACTATATATACCGAAGAGCACCATGTCAATCCTTTGGATGCGCTAAGAATCTTCTACCATTCTAATACTTATAAGGAATTGGAGAAAGAAGAAACAAAACTATGGCACTATGGGCCGGTAGCGTTGTATGAAGAGTTTTTGGAAAAACAGTAAAGTTTATATGTTGTCAGGGCAATATACTGAGCAAACTAAAAGCAATAAGCAGCAATGAGCAATAACACCAAAATATCCATTCGTTTCTTTGACGACCGGGAAGTTCGCGCCATTTGGGATGAGGCAAATAGTAAGTGGTGGTTTTCTGTTTTAGATATGGTGGCAGTTCTTACTGACCAAGACGATTACAGCAAAGCGCGAAACTATTGGAAATATCTCAAGACCAAGTTAAAGAAGGAAAATGATGAGTTGGTTAGTGCCACTAACCAACTGAAACTGCTGGCAAGTGATGGTAAACGTTATCTAACCGATATGCTTGATTACAATGGAATCATCGCTTTGGGAAAGCAGTTTCCCGGCAAAAAGGCAAACCGTTTTATCGAATGGTTTACGTATAGTGATGAAAGTATTGATGGCAAAAGTAAGTCAAAAGCGTATGCCTTGTTTGAGAGTTCATTTATTGATAGCATAGAGGTTGGTACTACACAAGGTTTGCAGCAGATTCATGGTTATTTGTTTGGTGGACTTTATGACTTTGCCGGTCAAATCAGGCAAAAGAATATATCGAAAGGTGGTTTTCAATTTGCAGTAGCTCGTTTCTTAGGTGCTACGTTGAGGCAGATTGAGCAAATGCCTAAAAATACATTCGATGAGATTGTGTACAAGTACGTGGAGATGAACATTGCTCATCCGTTTATGGAAGGTAATGGGCGTAGTACTCGTATTTGGCTGGATTTAATGTTTAAGCATCGACTTAAGTGTTGTGTGGATTGGAGTCGAATAGGTAAGAAAGAGTATCTGGATGCAATGATCCGGAGTAGTACAGATAGTACCACGCTAAAAAGATTGCTCAAAGGTTCGCTTACGGATGATATTCATAGCCGTGAACTGTTTATGAAGGGAATCGATTATTCGTATTATTATGAGGAGGAATAGTAAAACTAAAGAATAAAAGGTATGGCACGAAAAGTCTTTATTTCCATTTTAGGAGCAAGCTTTTATGGATATTGCAAATACACAAAAGGTGAATTTGTATCGTCGGAAACGCGTTTTGTACAACAAGCTACGCTTGAATTGCTGAATGTCAAGAAGGATTGGGGAGATAAAGATATGGCTCTCTTTTTGCTGACAGAAAGAGCAAGAAAAGATAATTGGACTGAAGAGTTGTCTGTCCGCAAAGACAATAGAACAGGAAATGACGTCCCTTATTTAGGATTGCAAAAGGAATTGAAAGATATGGGATTACCTTTTAAACCGAAAGACTTGAATATCCCTGATGGGAAAGATGAACCTGAGATGTGGGAAATCTTCAATATCCTTTTTAATGAGTTACAGAAAGACGATGAATTGTATTTTGATCTGACACATAGCTTTCGTTATCTACCAATGCTTGTATTGGTTTTGGGGAATTATGCTAAATTCCTTAAGAAAGTAACTGTCAAGTATATCTCTTATGGCAATTATGAGGCTCGAGATACGGTCTCAAATGAAGCTCCTATTGTAGATTTGTTACCTTTGTCTTCATTGCAAGACTGGACCTTTGCGGCAGCTAATTTTATAGAAAATGGTAATGCTGAAAGAATAGAGAAACTATCAAACGACAAAGTTAGTTCTATTTTGAGGGCTACATCGGGAAAAGATGAAAAGGCCGGATTGATTAAAGGATTTGGTAAAGCTTTACTTCAGGTAACAAACGACATGAATATATGCCGTGGAATTAATATTTGTAAAGGAGATAATATGCAGAAACTCAAATCTTACCTAAAAGATGTAGATGCGAATATTATCAAACCTCTATCACCTATCGTTACGAAAATAGAAGAAAGCTTTTCTTGCTTTGATGGATACAGTAATGCTGAATGTGCAATTGTTGCTGCACGATGGTGCTTTGAGCATGGAATGTATGAACAGGCTGTGACGATACTTCAAGAAGGGATTGTTACGTTTTTTTGTTTGAGGCACAAGCTTAACGAGATAGATGCTGAGGAGCGTAAAAAAGTTAATGACGCTTTTTACTATTATACGAAAGGTGGAATACCGACAGGATATGAAAGTCGTGAAGTTGTTGAGAATATTTGGAATGATGAGACTTTTGCTGAAGAATTAGCAAATGCATTTTTTCATTTAACTGATATAAGAAATGATTTTAATCATTCAGGAATGCGAAAGCAGCCTTTGACATCTCAAAAGATAGTGGATGGTATTAAGAAGCGCATAAATAGTACTGAATCTCTCTTGCTTAATCGGGAGAGTGAATTGCAAAATACTTTCACTCCTTTGCTACTCATTAACCTCTCCAATCATCCCTTCTCCGCTTGGTCTGAGCAGCAGTACCAAGCAGCGGAAGTCTATGGCAAATGTGTTGATTTGCCATTCCCCGACATTAATCCTCTGTGTAATGACCAAGAGATTGAACAACTTTCCGATGAATACCTGGAAAAAGTTCTTGTAATGAGCAACGGACACGAAGGTACCCTTACTGTTCACTTAATGGGCGAACTCACCTTTTGTTTCTCACTCTTGCGAAAGCTGCAAAGTCGGAACATACGCTGTATAGCATCCTGTACCGAGCGCAATGTGACAATGACGGAAGACGGAGTGAAACATACGTTTTTTCATTTTGTGCGTTTTCGTGATTATACTAATACATAAAGTTATATGGAACTCATCTTAAACACATTCGGCACCTCGCTCAGCCGTGATAACGAAGGATTTGTTATCACCCATAAAGACGGACGGCAGCGCATTCCGGCAGATGGTATTAAGTCTATACAGATAAGCCGGGGTGCTCAAATCACAAGTGACGCTGTGATGCTGGCAATAGAAAATGAAATTGAGGTACTCTTTATGGACAAGGGAGGTATGCCGATAGGTCGTATTTGGAGTCCAAAGTACGGCTCCATATCTACCATTCGTAAAGGGCAGCTTAACTTTACGTTTTCCAAAGATGCGCTGACATGGATAAAGGATATTATCCGCCGGAAGATAGAAAACCAGCAGGCGTTGTTGCTGATGATGAATGCTACCGGAGCAGATATTGAACGCAAACGTGATAAGGCTATTTCCCGGCTGGAAGATTATCGTACGAAAATCGCCACAGTGGATGGAGAGGTTATTTCGGATGTAGCCGCACAGCTGCGTGGCTGGGAAGGCGTGGCTTCTAAAATATATTTCGAGGCGCTTAATTTGTTCATCCCTGAAGAATACCGCTTTGACGGACGCTCGCAACATCCGGCAATGGACATAACAAATGCTTTTTTAAACTACGGCTATGGTATCTTATATGGAAAAATAGAGGGCGCGTTGATAAAAGCCGGCATCGACCCTTATGTGGGAGTGCTTCATCGCGATGACTACAACCGCCCGGTATTAGTGTACGATGTAATTGAACTTTATCGTGTATGGGTGGACTATGTAGTGTACAGTCTCGTAGCGCAACGGGTAGTAACCGAAGAGTATTATTCCGTGCGCGATGATGGCTCTTACTGGCTGGAAGGATTGGGCAGACGCATCCTCATACAGTCACTCAACGATTATCTGGAGGAAGTGATATCCGTGAAATCAGTTTCCCGTTCTCGCCTGACTCAGATACAACTGTATGCGACTGATTTGGCACAACAATTTAAACGTTACGAATGATGCTGTTGGTAGGAACAAATATCACGAGTGCCGCTGATGCTTTAAAAAAAGTAACGGTGGAGTATCTGTATCATAGTTTCCGCAATCCTAAGCCGGAGATTAGTGCGAAAATCAGGCAACTGCGCATTGTGCGCCGCTTGGATGTCAAACAATATGCGGCATTAAAGAGAATGTTGCCTTATGTGGTGTGTGGCATGTTCAATCCTCCTTATCGGCGAACGGAGAACTTCGCTTTTATAGAATATTTTATGGTTGATATTGACCATCTGACAGAAAAGGGACTGGACATTGCGGATGTACGTAAACGGATAGAGCAGGATGAGCGGGTAGCGCTCTGTTTTCTTTCTCCCGGAGAAGATGGGTTGAAAGTGTTATTCCGGTTGAAGGAGCGTTGCTATGATGCAGGGTTATATTCCCTTTTTTACAAGGCTTTTGTGCGCAAGTTCTCTATCCATTATCAGTTGGAACAAGTGGTAGATGCGCGAACATGCGATGTTTGTCGGGCTTGTTTTGTCAGTATAGATCCTGATGTCTATTACTCGCCTGATAGTACGCCTGTAGATATAAATGAATATATAGATACATCGGATATCACTGGCATGATGGATATGAAGGCTTCGTTTGCTAAAGAAGAGAAAGAGCAGGCAGGGAATGGGAAAGAAGAAATGCAGTCGTCTGATCCTGATGCTGACGTCTTGGCACGTATCAAAGAAGTACTTCACCCAAAGGCTGCTAAACGCGGGAAAGAAAAACCACCTGTGTATGTTCCCGAACAGCTTGATGAATTGATGGATGGATTGAGAAAATATATTGAGGATACCGGTACATCGATTTACGAAGTTATCAACATTCAGTATGGCAAGAAGCTGCGGATGAAGGTTGGACTGCGGCAGGCGGAAATCAATCTTTTTTATGGTAAGCGTGGGTTCAGTGTAGTACAATCTCCCCGTTGTGGTACGTCTTCGGAGCTAAATCAGTTAATGGCGGATTTGATAACTTCCTTTTTGAATGAGAATACATAATTTGCGTGTGTGATATGACCACGAAGAAAAAGAAGACGGTGTTGACCTTTCCGCAGAAAATGATGAAATTATCGCAAGCGGGAATGGCGAATAGTAAGATGATAAACCGCTTACCTAACGACTATGCTTCCATACCGGAACTTGACGTACGGGTCAGGCATGTATTAGGATTGATTAATAACCCTCAAAGACCGGCTACCAATATGTTGTTTTTTGTGATGTACGATATAGAGAATAATAAGGTTCGCAATCAGATAGCTAAGTATCTGTTGCGTAAAGGTTGTACCCGTGTGCAGCGTTCCATATTTCTGGCGGATCTGAATGCGGACAAGTATGAATCTATTCGCAGTGACCTCGCTGAAGTGCAGTCGCTCTATGACAATCATGACAGTATCTTGATTGTACCCATCTCTACCGATTATCTTCAAGCTATGAAGATAATTGGGAAGTCAATAGATGTAGATATTATTATGAAGTCTAAAAATACTCTATTTTTTTAGGCTTTATTAATTATTCGTTCTATGAAATATTGTTTATCTTTGCCGCCGCTTTTGAAAGGGCACTTTTTTGCTAATGCAATGTGTTTCTGATTAATTATTTGATGGTAATTTATTGGTTATTAGCGGTATGTGATAAGATGCCCTCGTGTTTGTACTTCCAATAGAATAAGGATTAAGACAGTTCAAGAATATCCTTATAATCTTCCTCTAATTTCTCGTGTTTGTACTTCCAATAGAATAAGGATTAAGACTATCTTTGTCAAATAATAATGTTAACAGAGTTCCATACTCGTGTTTGTACTTCCAATAGAATAAGGATTAAGACAGTTCTTGAATTCCCTCATTGTCAAGGTCTTCAGCAACTCGTGTTTGTACTTCCAATAGAATAAGGATTAAGACAGATTAATTGATTTCATTTTTCTATTTTTTAATTCTCGTGTTTGTACTTCCAATAGAATAAGGATTAAGACTCTGCACTTAAACCATTGTCTGTTGACGCCGTTTGCTCGTGTTTGTACTTCCAATAGAATAAGGATTAAGACAGCTGCATCCAAATACTTTTGCATCGTTTTAAACGCTCGTGTTTGTACTTCCAATAGAATAAGGATTAAGAC
>NZ_DBDF01000021.1 GCF_002293435.1 Bacteroides sp. UBA939
CCCAGGAGGAGGAGAATAGAGATACTATTGCTTATCACTAAACACTTATCACTAATCACTAATCACTTATCACTAATCACTTATCACTAAACAACAGAGATTTAAACGGACGACTGTAGTCGGCTAATCGGACGACTAGAGTTGACCGATCGGACGACTATAGTTGACTGATTAGCCGACTGGAGTCGGCCGTTTTTCCGCCCGGTGATTTAATACGATGGAGAGGTTGTGAAACAAATACCCATCCGGTCAACTGAAATCCGGAACAATGCGGGGAGGCTTACAAGGCACTTACAAGGGCTTACGAAGCATTTATGACGGCATTTACAAGACACTTTCCGAGGTGGTGAAAGCGGTGAACCCTGAAAAAGGGCACTTTTCACAGAGTGATTTCACCCGTTAAGTGCGATGAATAAGGAGGTTACATGAGGTAGGTGAAGAGGGTGAACCCCGAAAATAAACCTTGTAGGGAGAAGGAAAATCATCCTATGAGATGATGAAATCCTTTAAAAAACACCCGCAGAGGGGAGATGGCAGGTGAGAAAGAATCTTTAAGGTCGGTTAGCTTAGCAGTGATATATATTTTATGATCAGCCTGCCATCTCCTCTCTGCGGATGGAAGAGGCTGCTTTTACACAGCCAGCTCCATATAGTCATCACTCATAGAGATGCAGTATTGCAATATAGCATTATGATGTTCTTTCCGGTTTAAGTCTATATCTACACACCGCAAAACGTTTAGTCCGGGTATGTTCACTTCGTGCAGCGCCGCTTTGAGCATGGGAATAAGATTCATCAATCGCATGGCCGATTCCTCATACGCTTTCCAGATGTCACTCTCGGCAAAGTAGTATAAATGCACACTTGTGTCATTATCGGATTCCTTCACTAAAATGTTTTTAAACAATGTATTCATAATCATATCTATTTAAACTAACCCACTATTCTTAACGCATCTCTACCGGAAGATTGACCGGCAGTTCCCTTCTTATCCCGGTTGCGCCCACTATAAAAGAACTTCATCCGCAGTTGGTCACGCCAATACTGAAAGCCGCCACATACAATCTTGCATGAGATTACGTATTCCGTTTTCTTCTTATCAAGCAAACGCAGCAAAGGCGTGCGAAGAAACTGATCAGGCTCAGCAACACGCACCCTGACAACCCCATATTCGGATACCTCCACAGCAGAAGATAACCAATCCATATCCAACAGACTCAGAAGAGAATAGCAATAGAAAGCAGAATGCTCGTACGCATACCATGTGCCATCTTCCATATACAGAAAGATGTGACCCGCGTTCTTATCTTCTTTTTGCAATATCTCTTCCAGTTTCATATTGGCATATTTTATTGAACTATCACAATCCTGTCTACTTTTACGTTGCCACTAACTACAGAATTCTTCAGCAAGGCTCCTCGCCTTCCGGTTCCCGTCCCTACATGCAAATATGCGTGAGGATGGAATTTGCTACTAAGTTCGGACTGCATACCCGCACCCGGATAGGCACCGGGACTACCCGCCGAAGGATGTAAAGCGAACCAGTTGGGATTCTCAAGAATCCGCACATTCCAACCCACGTCACCCGAATTTATTAAATCAAACACATACGAATCACCGTCTGACGCATAACCACTTACGCTACTGACACTATATATCCAGTTAACACCTATATCCATAGTCAAATTGTCGCAGAGCACCGTTAACGTAGTAGAAGCAGGAGTCTGGTTGAAATCCCCAAGGATTTGATATTTGCCTCCTCCCAACGACACAGCTGTTACATTAAGCCAGTCACTATTTTCAACGAAAGTAGGCGTAACATTGCGGCTGGAATACACCGTACAGATTTCCACGCCGGAAGTTGTTCCACTTGTTCCGCCATACAGGTGGAACTCATTGTTTGATACAGCCATGTAATGCTCTCCGTCCGCCGTTATGCAAGTGTACCCCGGGTCTTCGTCTTCCACATCCACTTTCAAGTTATTGGAAGGAGCCGAGTCAATAGCATCCTGCACATCCGCATAACCGGGGCCATTTACTGCTACAATGGTAATCTTGTAACGATGATTCCGTATAATATTCAGCGGAACTCCGTTCGCATCCACCATTACTACCTTATAATATCCGTCCTTGGTGGTAGTACCCACTTGATAACCGGCTTTAATAATCACCGACATGTAGTCTGCATCAGTACAGTTACGCTCGTAGACATACAAAGAGGAAAGGTTATCATTTGCATTGTGAGTTATCCATCCTTGCTGGGTATTAGTCAGATAATCGCTTTCGTTAGCAACAGTAACCGGATTGCCAACGGTAGGCGTAGCAGTTACAGACGACGTATAGCTTGCGGGAGTTAAAAACCCCTGCGCCACTCCGCGGTGTGTAGATATCTCTCTGATGACAAATCTATCCAGTCCGTTCGTAGCGGTTCCCGTTCCTTTCTTTACTTGAATACAGGCTGCGGTGCGCAGCAGTTTCACACCACTGATTGAGGCAAGCCCGGTTTCCAGATTAAAACGTCCCCACATCACCAAAGGCATTGCATGGTTTATCATCGTTCCGGTAGCAAGCGGAGTGGTTTTCAAAAGAGGGATAGCTACGCTCTCAAGCATATCTTCATCTATATCATCAAAGTTCAAGCGGTCTGTCAGTCCGTCGGCGGTTCTGCCATTAACCACCAGGTGAACGATGCGGTCGTGCGAGACTGCATTCATCCGTACAGTAAAGTCTATACCGGTTGAAGTAACCTGCAATTTGTTGCTTTCTACTTTGATACGCTCCATAAACTTGTTGTCATCCGCATTAAACACCAGCATATCTACATTCAGGATATCGGTGTCTGCATAAGGATTATCTGCACGAGTATATGTATTTACAGGCTCAGGTTGCGGCAATGCCACCGAAACGGCGACACTGACCATAGCCTGAGATGGCATATCCTGATTCTGATTCTCGTCCTCGCACGAAGCGAACAGAACGGCAATCAGCATATATATAACACATCGTATCTTCATATTATAATACATAACTTTTCATTTATATATTTTAATTGGCTCAATGTATATCTACTGTAGCCTCGCGCTTAGTACGATCATAGGTAATAGTTGCCACATGACCGTATGTTGTTTCAAAATTAGCATGATTTGACGAATTTGTCAATGTCGGCAATGAATACGTTTGTACAAACACATTGCCCACAGTTCCATGATCGCTATTCGTCCATAAATTATTAACGTAAGTCATTGTTCCACCCTTAAAAGCATCTATTCTCAAATATGCAACTCCCGCACCAGGATTAGGTGCATCCCTCCAAGCAATATAAATCTCTAATTTTATTTTCCATGGAGAATTAACATCACCTGAAAATAGGGGTGCATTAAAGTACGCATTTTGCCCAATGTTACTTGTACTTCCCTGCGCCCATTTCAATAAATCACCTCCATTATAGGAAAGCACATCATCATGTCCTTGTCCCACCGGGTGTTTATCATAATCGGGATGATCTCCAACACCGCTCAACGAATTACCTTCAAACTGAACAATCAACTGAACCGTATTATTATTAGAACCGTCATTATATACCTTCATTACGAAATAGTCAAATGGTTCAATCGAAGCAACAGCACTTTGAAAAACATTTGTAGTCACCACATAATCCGTACACTCTGCATGAACAAACGACATCTGCCCGGTACGCGGATCCCCCGAAGGAGTGTTACGAGCGGTAGTAAACGTCATTTTCTGGTTAGTAGCATTCCAACTTGGATTAGTAATCCAAGTATCCAGAGGAGTGATATTAATCAGATTTCGATTACCTCCATATACTAAGACATCATTTGTCTCAGTTACTGCCGTTTGGTTATTATCTGTCGGTGCAGTTGCATTGATAGTATTCTCATAAATACTGATATAGCAATTCACAATCTCTATAGTATCCGTATCGAGCGTTTCCACATTTCTTACTACAACAATATCGTCGCCATAATAATCATCAAACTGATTGAAGTCTGTAGTAGAGCTACGGGTAAATGTAACCGGATCTCCATTGACACCCTGCGTAATGAGACCAGTCGTAGCTTTACTAGTCAAGTTAACAAACTCCCAGTCGCCGCCAAGGCTCGTCACTACAATATCACGCGTTTCATGAATCACCGGACAAAATACAAGCCGTTTATTATCCACACTAATTGTCCCCTCTTCCGGCCTTTGGGTTACAGGTATCTTCTTGGTTACATTATTCGCTGTCACAGTGATGTAAGAAGTGCGCGGGTTATTATAAGTATTCACATCAGCAGTAAGCTCTATGGCATTCCCATTTTTGGTTACAGTAAGCCAGGAGGCATCCGCCGCTTTTGCTACTGTAAAGTCCGAAGCATTGGTATTTACATGTACCGTTTCGCTGCTGGTTAAACCTACCGTAGCTTTATCGGTATAAAGCCAGGTTTGCGACAAATCGACACCCAGTTCCGTATCCACCCAATCCAGGATATCGGCAGATACCTCGAACTCCGAGCCTAAAGAAATGCGTATAAGCAACGTTCCGTTTGCGCGAGGCACACGGGGCACTTCTACATTGGCCTTTTCGTAGCGGGCGCCTCCTTCCATAGCCATATCCACACTCAACTTCAGGTGGTTGGTAGTTGTATCAGTTGGAGAAGCCTCCAGATAATCGTCTCCTTTATGCGCAGGGATAACGAAACGCAGCGTATCGCTATACTGATTCCCGTCCGTATGCTCGTGCATCACTAAATTACCCGTCATAGGAGAGCTGCTTACATACGGGCTATCTTTGTCGGGAAGAAACTTTCCCTCCCAACTGAGGGTAGTCGGCACGTTGGTAATCTTCAGTTGGTGCGTTCCGCTTATATCCAGTCCTCCGGCTTTCACTATCACCACCTTTACCTGGGTGGCATTGCGTGCCAGCACAGCGGTTTCGGTAGCCACGTTATGCTGGTTGGCAATCACTTCATTATTGGCTACATACGCTGTTCGCAGTTCGGGAATAGAAGGCAACACACCGGCTACAGGCTGAGTTTCCCACATTTTGCCCGAACGCGCTTCTCCGCGGACGGGCGGTGTCAGTCTGCTGCTGATATCTGCATTGGCGCCTACCAGCATCACGTCCCACGTTCCGGCTGCTACCGACATGGAAAGCCGGTCTGTCCCGTAAGTAACTCCCGCCACCTTCTGTCTGAACTGCCCCATATCCGTGCCTTCTCCGTCAAAGAGATAGACCTGGGTGTTGCCTATAATGCCCTCCAAAGACTTTGTCATTGCAAAAGTCAATGAAGGCTCAGTAGTTACCTTATCCGCCGGAGTTCCTCCGTCGTCCGTGCAGCCAAGCGTCAGAACAAGCAACAAGTACACTAATATGTTTACTCCTTTTCCTGCCATAATGTTCTTTTTGAATTTTGAATTATAAATTTTGAATTTTGAATGAGGTACGGAGTATCTCAAGGATGAAGCGGACTATCTCAAGGATAAAGCGGACTATCTCAAGGATGAATGCGGACTATCTCTATTCTCCTCC
>NZ_DBDF01000198.1:0-8703 GCF_002293435.1 Bacteroides sp. UBA939
ACTACTATTAATCATTTACACCGTTAAATTCTCATTCATAGCATAAATAATTATTACGAAGTACTTACACTATGAATAATTCAGGCTAAAAGCGTGCCCTGTTCGGTGCAGGATATATGCCTGTTCAGTGCAGGATGATGCAGGGTGGGAGATAGATGGAAGATGTGTTTGCCAATCCGGAATCAGCCGACCGCTTTAGTCCGCGTATATCCCTCTTTCTTCAGCAGTTCCAGCACCTTCTGCTTGAAATCCCCCTGTACGATGATTTCCCCGTCTTTGGCATTTCCTCCGACACCGCATTTAGATTTAAGAATCTTTCCTAACTCTTTCAAATCGTTTTCCGTACCAACAAACCCAGTGACAAGCGTAACTACTTTGCCACCGCGGTTCTTGCGGTCCAATTGCACGCGCAAGTTCTGCCGGGAAGGGTCTAATGTAACCTGTTCCTCATCATTGTCCACCTCATAGTCATAATTAGGATTGGTGGAATAAACCACATTCAACCGCTCTTTCCAGTCGTTATTCTTCATATTCTTTCTATTTAATAGTGCCAAAAGTAATATATTGTATGTAACTTTGCAATCTTTTTAAACTTTAATCGTCTATACAGAGAAACATGGTTAAATTCACTTCAAAAACAAGAAGCATGAAGAGAGTTATATGTCTGGTTATACTTAATTCTATCATAGTCTTATCTTTTGCGCAGAATTTCAAAGGTACCATTGCTGATGATAAAGGTAATCCGGTTCCTTATGCTGCACTCTACCTGAAGGAGATGAAGTCGGGACTTACCACGGACGAAAACGGACGTTTTCTTATGAAGCTGCCTGCCGGAGAATATACTTGCGAGGTGTCTTCTTTGGGTTTTATGTCGCAAGTGTTTTCTTTCCGAATGCAACAACAGGATTATGAAAAGAACATAATTCTTTCCGAACGCATTTATTCCTTGCCGGAAGTAAACATCACCAAGAGTAAAGAAGACCCCGCTTATGCCGTGATGCGGCAGGCAATAGCGCGCGCTTCGTATTATCGAAATCAGGTAAAAGGCTTCAAGGCAGGTACTTATCTGAAAGGAACAGGAAAAGGGACATCTATTCCGGCTGTTCTGAAAGTATCAAAAGAAGTAAGGGATGCATCTAAGAAATGGCTCGGAAAACTGTTTGTACTGGAAGAACAACAAGCCGTGACCTTCACTGCCCCTAATACCTGGAATAGCCGGGTGATAGCTTATAAGAACTCCTTTCCTGACGAAGTGCAGATAGAAATGGGGATAACCACCGTCAACCTTTACACTCCCGAACTTTTCGGTAAGATATCCCCTTTAAACAAGAAAGCCTTTTCCTATTACCGCTTCCGGCTTGACGCCTGCTTTGTGGAAGCCGGGCAAATGATTAATAAGATACGGGTAATTCCCAAGAGGGAAGACCCTCGCTTGCTGGAAGGGGATTTGTTTATTGTAGAAGACCTGTGGTGCGTATCTGCTGCCGATGTCAGCGTCCATGGCGGAGGCTTGAAAGCAAAGATTAAGGTTACCTGTAAGGAAGTTCAGCCCACTGTTTTCCTGCCGGTTTCTACAACCATGTCAAGCTCCTTTAGCTTGATGGGTTTTAAAGCGGAAGCATCCTATCTCGCCGCTGTGCATTATGCAGAGGTTAAAACCGGGATTCTGCCTGAGACGGAAACAAAAGAACAGTCAAAGGCGACAACGAAAGAACCGGCAAAGGCGACAACGAATGAACCGCCGAAGTTAGCAGCGGATGAACCGGCGAAGGTAACGGCGAAAGCAACAGCAGCGGCGCGTCCCCAGAAACGTAAATATGAACGTCCCACCCCGGGGATAGGACGCCGGGATACAGAAGTGGATTCGCTTGCCGGAAAAAGAGATTCTCTTTACTGGACTACTGTACGTAGCGTTCCGTTGCGCTTGGAAGAGTTGCAGAGCTATCAATATAAAGAAGAAAAGCTGCCAGGTTTTGATGTGGAACAAGGGAAGAAACTTCCGAAGGACTCTTTGGACAGCAAAAAGCTTCGTAAAAAGAAAGCGGGCGATGAAATAATAAACAGGATTATGTTGGGAAAGACTTTCACCACTTCCAATAAGAAAGCGTGGTTGACCTTGCCGGGGCTTTCTTCCTGTATTCCCGAATATAACTTCGTTGACGGCTTTTGGCTGGGCGTTAAGCTCAAAACCGGTATTAAGTTATCCCAGGCTTCCACACTTCGTTTTGTACCTTCATTCTATTATACTATTGCCCGCAAAGAATGGGTAGGACAGGGAGAGTTGACACTGGATTATGCTCCCCGCAACCGGGGACACCTTTCTCTTTCCGGCGGTGTCTTGTCGGCTGATTACAATGCGGAAAGCGGAGAATCCCGTTTGGTTAATGCAGTATCCAGTTCTCTGTTTGGCCATAACCATGTGAAGTTCTACGAGAATACTTATCTTACGATTGCCCATTCGATAGAACCCGCCAATGGATTGCTGTTCTCGTCTTCCCTTTCCTGGCAGCGCAGGAAGATGCTGGATAATCACGTCAGCCGTAGCTGGTTTAAGCGAGATGCCGAACCGAACCTGCCGGAGAATAAGGATTTCCGGAAGATGCCCGAGAATGATATATTGAAGGCATCCTTTGCGCTGGAGTATACGCCGGCACATTATTATCATATCTCGCGAGGCAGGAAGGTGTATGAAGATTCCCGTTATCCTACTTTTACTTTGAAGTACGACAGAGCCTTTCCCGTAGATGGAAAGCGGTATCTCACCTCGTACCATCTGCTACAATTCTCTGCAAAGCAGGAGATTGAGTTCGGGATGTTCAATCGCTTCGTCTGGACTGTAAATGCCGGTTCGTTCCGGAATGCGAAGAACTTGCAATTCCCCGACTTCAAACATTTTGCATCCACTCATACCAGGGTTACGGAGCGTTCTTTCGATACGGGATTCAGCCTTCCGCATAATTATGCCCTGTCCGCTAATACGCGTTGGGCGCAAGCGAATGTATCCTGGTACACACCGCGCCTGTTGCTGAAGCTGCTTCCTTTCCTGTCAAAGAAGTTTTTTGATGAATCGCTCCATATCCGTTCTGTAGTTGCGTACAAACAGCATCCTTACACGGAGCTGGGGTATTCAGCCGGGCTTTCCGATGTGGCGCGGATTGGAGTCTTTGTAGGTTTTGATTGTTTGAAGTACCGATCGGTAGGAGTTTCCGTCAGTTTACCGCTCTCTCAGTTCAGGGGCGAGTAACACTTTATAGAAATAATGTTAACAGTATTCTGTCATGGCTATTGTTTTTCGGAAAAAAACGTATTTTTGTCAATCTCTAATCTAAAAGAATGGAACAATGACTGCAAGCCATGCGATTCAACATAAGGATAACATGAAAGTGCCGGAGCCTACTTTGCGCAGGTTGCCTTGGTATTTGTCTAATGTTAAGCTACTTAAGCAGCGGGGTGAGCGGTATGTCTCTTCTACGCAAATATCCAAAGAAATCAATATAGATGCTTCCCAGATAGCGAAGGATTTATCCTATGTAAATATCTCCGGACGTACGCGTGTGGGCTATGAAGTCGATACGTTGATAGCCGTGCTGGAAGACTTTCTGGGATTTACCGACATGCATAAAGCATTCCTGTTCGGAGTGGGCAGTTTAGGAGGAGCTTTGTTGCGCGATTCCGGTTTGAAACACTTTGGACTGGAGATAGTGGCGGCATTCGATATCAATCCGGAGCTGGTCGGTACTGCATTGAACGGGATTCCAATCTTCCATCCGGCGGATTTTGAACAGAAGATGTGCGAATATGGCGTGAATATCGGTGTGCTGACCGTACCTATCGAAATAGCCCAGCACATTACGGACACAATGATAGAAGGAGGCATAAAGGCTGTATGGAACTTTACCCCGTTCCGTATACGGGTGCCGGAACATATTGTAGTTCAAAACACGTCTTTATACGCTCACTTGGCGGTGATGTTCAATCGCCTGAATTTTAACGAAATCAAATAATGAAGATAATTGCTGTTGGAATGAACTATGCGCAGCACAATAAAGAGCTGGGGCATACGTTAGTGAATAAAGAGCCGGTTATCTTCATGAAACCCGATTCGGCGATATTGAAAGACGGAAAACCTTTCTTTATTCCCGATTTCTCGAATGAGGTTCATTATGAAACCGAGGTAGTGGTACAAATCAACCGTTTGGGGAAGAATATTGCACCACGGTTTGCACACCGCTATTACGATTCGGTGACGGTAGGCATTGACTTTACAGCGCGTGATTTGCAGCGCAGGTTCCGTGAGGCTGGCAATCCCTGGGAACTCTGCAAAGGGTTCGACAACTCGGCAGCCGTAGGTACATTCATACCTTTGGCGCTGGCAGGCGGGGATGTGCAACAACTGGATTTCCGCCTGGAAATAGACGGGCAGGAGGTGCAGCACGGAAATACTTCGGATATGCTTTTCAAAGTAGATGAGATCATATCTTATGTCAGTCGCTTCATGACGCTGAAAATAGGCGACCTGTTGTTTACGGGAACTCCCGCCGGTGTAGGGCCGGTACATATAGGACAGCATTTGCAAGGATACCTCGGAGAAGATAGGTTGCTCGACTTTTATATACGTTGAGTCAATTTATACTATATGTCTATCAAACGTTGCTGGTTGCTTTGCATTTTAATTGTTTCATTTCTTCCGGTTTCGGCGCAGGAATTCATTACGCTGAACTGGCAGGAACTTCCTCCTGTGCAAACGCTCCCCGTAGTGACCCGGGAACTTCCGTTGGGCGATAACTACCGTTCATTCATTTATCAGGCTGAAATAGAGTTTCCGGAATACCAACGATTGACAGAGAGTGAGACGTTGGCTTTGGAAACACGGCTGGACAGTCTGCGACAGTTGCCGGACGATTGTGCTTTTTACCTTAATATAATAGGTGACCTTAATATAATAGGTGAGTCTCCTCAGGTTCACTCATCTATTAAAGTCTCTGCGCATCGCGGATTTCTTTCCGTGCATCTTCTTCCCGTGGTTTTCCGTGACGGGAGTTATCAACGGCTGAACTCTTTCAAGCTATCCGTAAAAGTCTTGCCTAAAGAAACGGCAGTAGAGCGGGCAAGTACCCGTGGTGTTGCTTCTTCTTCCTCTGTTGCTAATGCTTCTTCCTATTCTTCTGCTGCTAATGTTAATGCCATTCCTACAGATGCCGCCTGTACAAATTCGCTTCTCGCATCCGGTACTTGGATGCAAGTGCGTGTTAAGAATACAGGTGTCTTTAAGATAACGAATGCGGAACTGAGGAAGATGGGATTTGCACAACCGGAGAAAGTACGGGTATTCGGTTATGGCGGTTATTTGCTATCCCAACGTTTTAGTGAACATCCTGCCGCTGACTTACCGGAGGTACAATTGCTTCGTTTGCCGGATGGACTACTGTTCTATGCCCGTGGAACAATCTCCTGGAAGCCGGACTCCGGTAACTCCTGTTTTGTGCGGGAGCGTAATTTCTATTCTGACGCAGGATATTATTTTCTGACCGACCGGGAAGATATTCCGGAAAAGGAAGTTGAAGTCATTCCTTCTTTGGAGCAGACAGTTGCCAACCGGCTGACTACGTTTGATGCATATACTCTCCATGAAGAGGATGCGTACAGTTGGGGAAATACCGGAAGGGAGCTTTATGAAGGTTATGATTACGTTGCCGGAGACACAAGAAGCTACACCCTTACCTTACCGGGCATAGTACCTGAAGGTTCCGGATGGCTGACTACCGTATTCGCTGCCCGCTCCGTTGAAACATCCACTTCTTACTCCGCGGCAGTGAACGGAGAACTGCAAAGAACAGCCGGATTGCTCTCTATTTCATCCGGCAGTCAGTATTATACCAAAGCCACTTCTGCTACTATTCATACCGCCTGGAAAGGAACGAAGTCGGAAAATACCGTCGTAACTATTACTCATGACCGCCCTTCGGGTACAACGGGACGTCTGGATTATATCGCTTTAAATTATACCCGGGCGCTTATGCTGACCGCTCCTTATCTCACCTTCCGTTCTTTGGCTTCTATCGGGAAAGAAACCACTTTCGTTCTTTCCGGAGCAGTGGCTTCTACTATAGTGTGGGATGTCACTACTCCGTCGGACATCTGCAGAATGGACGGACGCTTCATGGATGGTACTTTCACATTTACTATTCCGGCGGGAGAATTGCGTGAGTTTGTCGCTGTTACTCCCGATGCCGGTGCAACTGGCTTCGATACAGTGGAGGCTGTTGGTTCTGTCCCCAATCAGGATTTGCATGCGATGGGAGCAACGGATATGATTATCATAGTTCCTGACCGGACAGACTTGATGACACAAGCCGAACGCTTGGCGCAGGCGCATCGCGAAAAAGACGGTTTATCCGTGACGGTTGTTGTCGCCCCCCTGATATACAATGAGTTCTCCTCCGGAACACCTGATGCAACGGCTTATCGCCGTCTGATGAAAATGCTGTATGACCGTTTCAGGAATGAAGCGGAACGTCCCAAATACCTGCTCTTCTTCGGAGATTGCAGTTATGATAACCGTATGCTGACTTCTTCCTGGAAGAATGACCGCCCCGGGAATTATCTGCTTTCTTATCAGTCGGTAAGTTCCCTTCTGGAGACTGAATCCTACATAACAGATGATTACTTCGGCTTTCTGGACGATGAAGAAGGAGATGACCTGACTGCCGCCATGCTGGACATTGGTATCGGACGTTTCCCCGTTCGTACGGCTGCAGAGGCAAAAGCTGCCGTTGATAAAACCATTGCTTATATGGAGAACAAACAGGCGGGGGCGTGGAAGCATACGGTATGCTATGTGGCGGATGACGGGGATAATAACCTCCATGCCTCCCAAGCTGAGGTACTGGCAAGTTATACGGAACAACATTATCCTTCGCTGCTTGTAAACCGTGTGTATGCCGATGCCTATCGCCGGGAATCTTCCGCTACCGGATATGCTTATCCGGATGTGACGAAACGTTTGTCGCAAATGTTCGACCGTGGAATGCTGGTGGTGAACTATACCGGTCATGGAAGTACATCAGCCTGGGCGGCGGAAAACCTTCTGACTACGGGAGATATTGCCCGTATGACCTCACCGCGTCTGCCTTTATGGATAACGGCTACTTGTGACTTCACTCGTTTCGATGATATACAAACCTCTGCCGGCGAGCAAGCCTTTTTGAATGCGAAGGGTGGAGCTATTGCATTGCTCACTACTTCCCGTGTGGTGTATGCCGCACAGAATTCTGCCTTGAACCAAGCCTTTCTGCGGCATATCTTTTCCCGCCCCGAAGGTAAGCGCCTGCGTTTGGGGGATATTATGAGGTTGTCCAAGTGCGACGAGGCTCTTTCCAACGACAGGAATAAACTGAACTTCAGCCTTATCGGCGACCCTGCACTAACTCTGGCTTATCCCGATTATCAGGTGCGGATAGATGAATTTGCCGGTGTAAAGGTGGCGGAAGAAGATGATGTTTATCCGCAAGTGAAGGCGGGTAGCAGAATCACGGTCAAAGGACGTATCCTGACTCCCGAAGGCAATCCGGCGGAAGACTTTACAGGTACGGTACATCCTACGGTTCTTGATAGTAAAGTACAAACTACGACTCTTGATAATCCGGACGAGGGAGCTTTTACTTATGCGGAGCGTAGCAATGTGCTTTTCTCGGGTAGTGACTCTGTCCGTCAGGGACGGTTCGAGTTTACTTTCCCTGTTCCGTTGGATATCAACTACTCAGACAAGGACGGGTTATTGAGCGTCTATGCTTTGGATACCCGTTTGAATGAGGCAGGCGGCTATTTTGACCGTTTCCTGGTGGGCGGCACAGATAATGACATATCCCGGGCTGACTCTTTAGGACCTAAGATTACGTTATACCTGAATACGCCGGACTTCCAGCCGGGCGGTCAAACCAACAGCACTCCTCTTGTTGTGGCGGAACTTGAAGATACCGACGGTATAAATACGATAGGCAGCGGTATCGGGCACGACCTTTCGTTGACTATTGACGGTAGCGCATCGCAGACGTATACCCTGAATGATTATTATATCCCGGTATCGGGAGACTACACCCGGGGAACTGTACGCTTCTCCATACCTGCCCTTACCGAAGGTAAACATACGTTGTCGTTCCGTGCCTGGGATTTATTGAATCATTCGTCGGTGGAAACTTTGGAGTTTGAGGTTGTCAGGGGGTTAAGTGCCGGACTGTTCTCTGTTCGCTGTACGGAAAGCCCCGCCAGGGAGAGCACTACTTTTGTTCTTTCTCATAATCGTCCCGGTTCTGAGCTGACTGTCCGCATGTCGGTGTACGACTTTACCGGCAGGGAAATGTGGACGTATCTGGAGCAAGGCATGTCGGAAGGGCAGTCATACTATGTAGAATGGGATTTATGCAGCAATAGCGGACAACGGTTGGCGCCGGGCATTTATCTGTACCGGGCTTCCATAGTTTCCGATGGTAGTAGCGAAAGTGTGAAATCACAAAAAATCATCATCCTTCCACAATAAACGAACTTGTTTTCAGTTTACTCTGATATAAGTATCTTGCTACAGTTACCTTATATAAATGATAATTTAGGCGGTGAAAATGGATACGCGGACTACACGGATTAAGCGGATGAACGCGGATTCTTTTTAATGGTGATTTAGGGCTGTGAATGATTAACAAGAGTATC
>NZ_DBDF01000198.1:8717-32460 GCF_002293435.1 Bacteroides sp. UBA939
AAAATAAATACCTATTAATCATAATTCTAAGGAACTCTTCTTTCACCTACCACCCCGCCCTGCGGGCACCCCTCCTCCCAGGAGGAGGGGAATAGAGATACTCCGCGTTCGTCCGCTTAATCCGTGTAGTCCGCGTATCTATTCTCGTCGCCTAAATCTTATTTATATAAGTTAATTGCAGAGACTTTAGTTCTATAAAACAATATTGCATGAAAAAGCCTGTCTTGTTCTCAATTATAGCTTTCTTGTCCGTAACCCTGTTTGCACAGGACAAGAACCAGTTTAATCCGGTCAATACCGGTGTAAACTCTCTGGGTATCGCTCCCGACTCCCGCGGTGGCGGTATGGGCGACGTAGGTGCGGCTACCGATCCGGATATAAACTCCCAGTACTGGAATCCGGCGAAATATCCGTTTACCATTGGGCGTGCAGGCTTCTCTGTTTCTTATACCCCCTGGTTGCGTAAATTGGTGAATGATATTGACCTGGGTTATCTTGCAGGATATTATCGTATAGGAGATTATCAGGCTGTCAGCGGTTCTTTGCGCTATTTCTCCTTGGGTGAGGTTCCGATTAATCAGGATGAATATAGTCAGGGATATAGCATCAAGCCCTATGAAATGGCGGTAGACGTGGCTTACTCCCGCATGCTTTCCGAACATTTCTCTGCTGCTGTGGCATTACGGTATATTTACTCGGACTTAGCTTACAGGGAAGATGAAGAAGTTTCTCCCGGTTCTGCTTTTGCCGCCGATATTGCGTTCTATTACACTAATTACATCATACTTGCCCAACGCGAATCCATGCTCTCTTTCGGATTGAATGCTTCCAATATCGGTACAAAGATTTCGTATGATAGTGGTAATACCAGCCAGTTTCTTCCTACCAATCTGCGTTTGGGAGCTTCTTTGAAGTTTCCGGTAGATAACTATAATACCATTGGAATCAGCTTTGATGCCAATAAGTATATGGTTCCCACCCGTCCTATCCGTGGCGAAGACGAGTCACAGGAAGAATACGAAGTGCGGTTGGAACGTGATTATAATGATAT
Source organism: Bacteroides sp. UBA939 (assembly GCF_002293435.1). GTDB lineage: Bacteria > Bacteroidota > Bacteroidia > Bacteroidales > Bacteroidaceae > Bacteroides. Next base: position 9,769 of record NZ_DBDF01000198.1, read on the forward strand.
ATCTCCCATTAGCGGTATCTTCAAGTCCTTCAGTGATGCGCCAGGTGGTTTCAAGGAAGAGTTGCAGGAAATACAGTGGTCGTTAGGTTTGGAGTACACTTATAACGAACAGTTCTCTCTCCGTGGCGGTTATCATTGGGAACACGAGAATAAGGGAAACCGCAAGTACTTCTCTTTTGGTGCGGGCTTCAAGATGAATGTTATCTCATTGGATGCTGCTTATCTGGTGTCTACGGCTCAGAGTAATCCGCTCGACCAAACTCTTCGCTTTACGTTAGGTTTCGATTTGGATGGAATTAAGGAGTTATTCGGAAGCCGCAGAAGATAAAAGAGGGGCAGGCTTTTTCTATACCTTTATATATTAGGAACAAATCCTTATTGTATACTACATTGGAGTAAATTTATTATCTTTGCCGATATACAAGTAAAGAGTATATCAGTAAAAAGTGCATTGTTATGGTTCAGGCAAAAAAAATACCTTACGGAATATCCGACTTCAACCGGATGAGGGATGGCAATTTCTATTTTGTAGATAAAACCATGTACCTGCCGCTCATCGAAGAGATGCCCAGCTATCTCTTCCTGATCCGCCCGCGCCGTTTCGGTAAAAGCGTATTCCTGAGCATGATGCGCACCTACTACGACATATCCCAGCAAGACAGCTTCGACAAATACTTCGGCGACCTGTGGATAGGTAGCAACCCCACCGACCAACGCAACGGATACCAGGTATTGTATTTCGACTTCTCCAAAGCCAACCTCGGCAACGGGTCGCTAAAAGAGAACTTCAACGACTACTGCAACATCCAACTCACCGACTTTATGCGCCGCTATGCCTCTTATTATCAGAACGAAGGCATGGAAGAACTGCTGCACCGCTCTCAAGCTGCCGATAAGCTGCACTGGCTGGAAGCCACCGCCAAGCGCCTGGGCTATCCGCTCTTCCTTATTGTCGACGAGTACGACAACTTTACGAACACCATCCTTAGTGAGCACGGACACGAGATGTTCCATGACCTCACCCACGCCAGCGGCTTCTACCGTGAATACTTCAAGCAATTCAAGGGGATGTTCGACCGCATCTTCATGATGGGCGTCAGCCCCATCACACTCGATGACTTATCCAGCGGGTACAATATAGACTGGAATATTTCGACTGACGAAGCATTCAATGCCATGATGGGCTTCAGTGAAACAGAAGTGCGAGAGATGTTCCATTATTACCGGCAGCACGGTATGCTGACAGAGAACATCGAAGCCATGATTGCGGAAATGAAGCCGTGGTACAATAACTATTGCTTTGCCCGGAAAAGCCTGAATGATGACAGAGTCTTCAATTGCGATATGACCCTTTACTATCTTAATTATCAAATACAGAAACATTCTGCTCCCGAAGAAATGGTAGACAAGAATATCCGCACAGATTACAGCAAACTTAAAATGTTAGCGCGGATAGACCGTGACACAGCACAAAGCAACAACCGCATGACCACCATCGAAGAAATAGCCGTCAGGGGCGAAATACTCATAGACCTGCGCACCTCTTTCCCCGCAGAGCGGATAACGGACATAGATAACTTCCGCAGCCTGCTATACTATTACGGGCTGCTCACCATGTGCGGCACCCGGGGAGACATGACCAAAATGTGTATTCCCAACAACTGCGTCCGCGAACAATATTTTGGCTTCCTGCGTGAATATTATCAGAAATATAGTTCCATTGATTTACACTACTTGAACGTCATGTTGGCCAACCTTGCCTACGACGGACAATGGAAGCCCTGCTTTGAACTCATTGCCCAGACTTACCATGAAAACTCCGCCGTGCGCGACACCATAGAAGGCGAACGCAACCTGCAAGGTTTCTTGAAAGCCTACCTTTCTCTCGCCTCCTACTACCTGATGAAGCCGGAACTGGAAATGAACTACGGCTATTGCGACTTTTTCCTTTTACCCGACAAACAACGCTATCCCGATGTGAGCCACAGCTACATACTGGAACTGAAATATGCCGCCCGCACAGCCACCGACAAGGAACTTGAAATACAAGCCAAAGAAGGACGCCAACAACTGTTGCAATATAGTGCCGATAAGGTAGCACGACGTCTGGCTGAAGGCACCCATATACACCTCCTGTTATTGCAGTTCCGTGGATGGGAGATGATAAGGTGCGAAGAGGTGTAACGCATTCATTCAATTAAAAATAAGGAAAACGATATGATAATACGTGTAGGTTTTGGTTTTGATGTTCATCAATTAGTGGAAGGACGCGAACTCTGGTTAGGCGGTATTCGCCTGGAACATGAAAAGGGGCTACTTGGACATTCGGATGCCGATGTGCTAATTCATGCCATTTGTGACGCCCTGCTGGGGGCTGCCAACATGCGCGATATCGGCTATCACTTCCCCGATACGGCAGGCGAGTTCAAGAATATCGACAGCAAGATATTATTAAAGAAAACTATGGAACTGATTGCAACGAAAGATTACTTCGTAGGAAATATCGACGCAACCGTCTGTGCAGAACGTCCTAAGCTGAAACCTTATATTCCCGCCATGCAACAGACTCTGTCCGAAGTGATGGGAGTGGACGAAGACGATATCTCCATCAAGGCCACCACTACAGAAAAACTTGGCTTTACCGGCCGTGAAGAAGGTATTTCAGCTTATGCAACAGTGTTGATACTGAAAGAATAACCATATAAAACAATAATCCTCATGAAGAAAATCTCTTTAACTCTAACTCTATGTCTGGCTTTCCTGATTACTCTGTCCGGCTACGCGCAAGTCATTCCTTTAAAGTTTAATGCAAACGGAGAATTTAAAATCGTTCAGTTCACGGATATACATTTCAAGTATAATAACCCGGCTTCGGAAGCTGCCCTGAGCCGTATCAAGGAGGTTCTTGATGCCGAACATCCCGATTTGGTGGTTTTTACAGGCGATCTGGTTTATTCTGCTCCTGCCGATGTGGCAATGCGTACAGTACTTGACTGTGCTTCTTCCCGCAATATCCCGTTTGTAGTAACTTTCGGTAATCATGATGACGAACATGGAAAGACTCGTGCTGAACTCTATGATGTTGTCCGCTCCGTATCCTATAATATCCAACCCGACCGTGGAGCAGTTGACTCTCCCGATTATATTCTTCCACTGAAATCCTCGGATGGCAAGAAAGACGCCGCCGTGCTCTATTGTCTCGACTCTCACTCTTATTCCAAACTTCCGGATGTAAAAGGATATGGCTGGTTAACGTTCGACCAAGTGAACTGGTATCGCCGGCAAAGTGCGGATTATACCGCAAAGAATGGCGGAAAACCTTTGCCTGCTCTTGTTTTCTTCCACATTCCTTTGCCGGAATACAATGAAGCGGCCTCCAATGAAAACACCATTCTACACGGTACGCGTATGGAGAAAGCATGTGCTCCTGCGGTTAATACTGGCATGTTTACCGCCATGAAAGAAGCCGGTGACGTAATGGGTGTTTTTGTAGGTCACGACCATGATAATGACTATTCTGTGATGTGGAATGGTATTGTGTTGGCTTACGGTCGTTTCACAGGCGGCAATACGGAGTACAATCATCTTCTGAATGGCGCCCGTGTCATTGTGTTGAAAGAAGGAGAACGCACTTTTTCCACCTGGATACGCTTGAAAGGCGGTAAGATTGTCAATAGTACCGTATTTCCTGATAGTTATGTGAAGGATGATTGGCGCAAACGTCCGTTGGTGACGGAATAATTAAAAATACTTAGTCATCCGCATATCCTTCTCACCTATATATGATAATTGTAGCAGAATACTTACTTGTAAGCAAAGAATCAATATGAATCAGATAAAAACCGGATTGGCAGCCTTCGGAATGTCGGGGCAAGTGTTTCACGCTCCCTTTATCTCCACCAATCCTCATTTTGAACTGACCGCTATCACTGAACGAAGTAATAACCTGTCGCGGGAGAAGTATCCGCAATCCCGTGTTGTGCGCAGTTTTGATGAATTACTGGATGTGGACGGGTTGGAGTTAGTCATTGTGAATACACCGGACAGTTCTCATTATGAATATGCCTGTCGTGCCCTCGAAGCCGGCAAGCATGTTATTGTAGAAAAGCCTTTCACTACGACCGTAGAAGACGGTGAGGAACTTGTGGCCCTTGCCGCAGAGAAAGGACTTGCGTTAAGCGTGTATCAGAACCGTAGGTGGGACTGTGACTTTCTTACAGTGAAAGAAATCATAAACAAAGGATTGCTGGGACGCTTGGTGGAATTTGAATCTACCTTTCCCCGTTACCGCAACTTCATCAAGCCGGACACCTGGAAAGAAACCGGGAAAAGCGGCGGCGGACTGACTTATAATCTGGGCGCTCACCTCATAGACCAGGCTGTGCAATTGTTTGGTATGCCCGAAGCGCTGTTTGCCGATATCGCCACACTGCGTACAGGTGGCAAGGTAGATGATTATTTCGTTATCCACTTGCTGAAACCGGCAAAGGCACCGAAAGTTAAGATAACCCTGAAAGCCAGTTACCTGATGTGTGAGAATGAACCGCGCTTTGTGCTTCACGGAACGGAAGGCTCTTACGTCAAATATGGTCTTGACCCGCAGGAAGAGGATTTGACGAAAGGTCTGCTGCCCGACACTCCGCATTGGGGTGAAGAGGATGAAGCCCGGTGGGGAATGCTGCATACGGAAAAGGATGGCATCGTAAGACGTGAGCCTTATCCTACACTTCCCGGCAATTATACTGCTTTCTACGAGAATGTCTACCGGCACATTCGCCAGGGAGAACCTTTGCAGAGCGATGCTCGTGGTGTGATAGACGTTATCCGCCTGATAGAAGCGGCATGGGAGAGTAGCATAACGCAGAGTGTGGCAAAGCTGAACATGAAAGCTGATCATGAAAGTATAATATAAAAGTATAACCTTCTGCATAAGCAGCAGTGGCATGAATAAGAAAGTGATTGTGTTCTCCATTGCCGGATCTGATAGTTCCGGAGGAGCAGGCATACAGGCGGACGTCAAAACCATATCGGCATTGGGTGGATACGCGGCGGCAGCGTTAACGGCGGTTACAGTGCAGAATACATTAGGGGTACAGGATGTTCACTATATGCCGGCAGCGTTGGTGGGGCGGCAGATGGCGGCTGTGATAGAAGACCTGCAACCGGATGCGGTCAAGATAGGAATGACCGGAAGTCTGGAGATTATAGATGAGATAGCCCGTGTGTTGCACCTGTATTCTCTCCGGCAAATCGTATTTGACCCTGTGATGGCATCTACCGGCGGACGCAGACTAATGGCAGATGAAGCTGTGGAAGCTATTTGCACGAAACTGTTTCCGGAGGTAACTCTTGTGACGCCCAATTTGCATGAGGCGGAAATCCTGTTGCAACAACCTGTTCGTACTATTGATGATATGAAGCAGGCTGCATGTCTGCTGTATGAAACATATCGGTGTGCGTTCCTTATTAAAGGAGGACACTTGGCGGGTAATGATATGTGTGATGTGCTTCATGACGGCAAGGAAGTTCATCTTTTGTATGGCAGGCGCATCGACTCTGAAAACCTGCATGGCACGGGGTGTACTCTTTCATCTGCTATCGCTACTTATCTGGCACAAGGATTATCTCTGTATGAAGCGGTGGCGCGGGCAAAAGAATATGTCTCTCAAGCCATCGAAGCCGGAAAGGATTTGCATATAGGGCAGGGGAACGGGCCTTTGTGGCACTTCCCTCAATCAATAAATCAGCACTTCTCTCAATCAACAAATCAGCATTTTCCTCAATCTGCAAATCAAATTGAGAGATAGAATCATGAAACTTATCGTCATTACATCACCGGATTTTCTTCCTGACGAAGCACGTATCATTACCCGGCTCTTTAAGGCAGGTCTGCATTTGCTTCACGTACGAAAACCCGATGCCGGTATTCATCAAGTCTCCAACCTTCTACAAGAGATACCCGCCGAGTACAGAAGCCGGATTGTGATTCACGATTTCTTTTCCTTAAAAGATGATTTCTCTTTAGGAGGTATCCATCTGAATGCACGCCATCCGGCAGCGCCCGAAGGTTATCAGGGATTACTCAGCCGTGCCTGCCATAGTCTGGAAGAAGTACAAACTACTGTATCAGGTTTCGACTATGTACTGATGAGTCCGGTTTACGACAGCATTTCAAAGCAGGGATATCGTTCGGGTTATTCGCAGGAGGCTTTGCGACAGGCGCAGGCTGCGGGTATTATAAATAAGAAGGTCGTTGCACTGGGAGGAATCAGTGCAACGAACCTTGCAGAGATAAAATCCCTTGGATTTGGCGGAGCAGCTTTATTGGGCGATATCTGGAATCGCTACCACACATGGGATGATGCAGAAATGCTTCTTTCCTATTTTGAGAAGCTACAGTCTATCATCCATGTCATCGGATGAGAAATGCAAAGCCAATTTGCAGATACACATTGATATCTGGAAAAGTTACAAGTAAGTCCTTTTCTCGGTGTTTAGAACTTAATTATTGATATCTGAAATACACTATTATTATGTCTAAAGCACAATTAAAGAAGCAACTCTCCTCACTGAGTAAGGAGCAAATCATTGAAGTAGTACTGGAACTTTACGATGCTCGTAAGGAGGCCAAAGAATATCTGGAATTCTTCTTAAATCCCAACGAGGACGGGAAACTGGAAGGATACAAGAAAGTCATCCGTGACGAGTTTTTCCCCAAGCGCGGAGAACCTAAAACCCGCTTCAGTGTCTGTCGGAAGGCGATATCAGACTTCAAGAAATTGAAGCCACATCCAGCCTGTCTCGCAGACCTTATGCTTTACTACATTGAAACGGGATGCGAAATGACAAACCTGTACGGCGATATGTGGGAGCAATATTACACCACTATGGAAACCAATTTCAATAAGGCAATGGCGCTGATTGCGCAATCAGGATACATGGAACAGTTCAGTGAACGAATAGAGAAGATGCTTAAGTCGGTAGAGGATTGCGGATGGGGATTTCCCGATACGTTGTATGGCATTTATAATGAATATAAATAGGTGTAGTGGTGAAACTATGTATGCCTGACATGGCTCATTTTACCGGAATACCCCTGCTGTAGTATATTACAACAGGGGTGTTTTTATAGAAGTGGTGCTTCTGACACATTCTTCCAAAATATCATTATGCCGAATAACGGTACATGACTATCTACTTCTTCAACCTCGCAATAATCTCATCAGCAACCTTCTTACCTGACATCAACATGCCCCCGAAGATAGGCCCCATGCGCGGAGTGCCCGAAACAGCAGATGCAGCCATGCCGCAAACGTACAATCCAGGGTAGATTTCTTTGGTTCCGTTCACTACCTCGTCCTCTCCGGCAACGACGTCCATTGAGCGTTCGCCGATTACGCCACCTGTTTCTGTGGCCAGGCGGATACCATTCTTGCGGGCTACGGTGGCGGCAATTTCGCTATCGTGTCCTGTACCGTCTATTACTATTTTGGCGAGAATGTTCAACGGGTCTACGTGCATGCCTTGGCGCAGTACGGGAGTCCAGTTTACTACGATGCCGTTCACGGTGTTGTTTTTAAAGATGACATCTTCCACGGAATAGCAGTTGAAGATAGTGGCGCCCGCATGAACAGCCTGGTAAAGCAGGGCGGAAGTGCTTTCTACAGAGTCCATAACGTACAGACCGTCTTCGTACTTCTGGTGGTTGATATTGAATTCCCTTACAATGTCGATGGCTTCTTCCTGAATGACAATCTGGTTGAACATCATGGCGCCGCCCCACATGCCACCGCCGGGAGCAAGCTTACGGTCGAATTGAGCTACTTTCAATCCGGCTTTTGCCAGATAGTATGCAGCTACTATGCCCGACGGACCACCACCTACGATGGCAACGTCCAAATCGAGGTTTCTCTCTAATTTCTCGAAATAGGTACTGATGATACCTTTGGATACTTTGGTTTCAATCATAATGTAATAAGTTTAAAAAGTTATTTCTCTATTAGTACTCATAAGTAAGTGTTCATAATTAGTTTATACTTTGATAGCGCCCCTCAGCATAACGGATACAATCTATGAACATTCACTTATCTCCGTTCTCTGTCTCCGCATCATACTCGCAATTCCTCAACCGCTGACTGATGCGCATGGCGCAGAAGTTGGGGCCGCACATGGTACAGTACTTCCCGTCGAGATGATTGGCCTCCTTATAATATTGGAGTGCGCGTTCGGGGTCGAGACTCAGGTTGAACTGGTCTTTCCAGCGGAATTCGTAACGGGCCTTGCTTAGGGCATCGTCGCGAACCTGTGCACCCGGGTGACCTTTGGCAAGGTCGGCAGCATGTGCGGCAATCTTGTACGTGACTACTCCTACGCGTACATCTTCTTTTTGCGGCAGGGCGAGATGCTCTTTCGGCGTTACGTAGCAAAGCATCGCCGTACCGTACCAACCGATTTGTGCCGCTCCGATGGCGCTCGTGATGTGGTCGTACCCCGGTGCGATGTCCGTTACCAGCGGGCCGAGGGTATAGAAGGGCGCACCGTGGCACTTCTCTATCTGGCGTTCCATGTTCTCCTTGATTTTATGCATCGGCACATGTCCCGGGCCTTCGATGAACGCCTGCACGTTCTTTGCCCAGGCACGCTGTACGAGTTCGCCCATTGTGTCGAGTTCGGCAAACTGTGCACGGTCGTTGGCGTCGCGGATGGCGCCCGGGCGCAGACCGTCGCCCAATGAGAGGGCTACGTCGTACTGTGCGCATATATCGCAGATGTCGTCGAAATGTTCATACAGGAAACTCTCCTTCTGATGCATCTTGCACCATTGGGAAATGATGCTTCCGCCACGGCTCACCATGCCGCAGAGGCGATTGTTGGCGTAATGTATGTTCTTCAGGCGGATGCCGCAGTGGATGGTGAAGTAGTCTACTCCCTGCTCGCACTGCTCTATCAGTGTGTCGCGGAACAACTCCCAGGTAAGCTCCTCTGCCTTGCCATGCACCTTCTCCATAGCCTGATACATGGGAACTGTGCCCACCGGAACGGGGCAGTTGCGGATTATCCATTCCCGTGTTTCGTGGATGTTGGCTCCTGTGGACAAGTCCATCAACGTGTCTCCGCCCCACTTGCAACTCCAGACGGCCTTTTCCACTTCCTCTTCAATGGTGGAAGAAGTTGCCGAGTTGCCGATGTTGGTGTTTATCTTTACAAGGAACCTGGAACCGATAATCATAGGCTCAGCTTCGGGGTGGTTGATGTTAGCAGGCAGTGCGGCGCGTCCTGCGGCTATTTCATCGCGCACAAACTCGGGCGTGATGTGAGTCGATATGCCCAGTTCCCGGCAGTTCATGTTTTCGCGGATGGCAACGTACTCCATTTCCGGGGTGATGATGCCTTGGCGGGCGTAGTACATTTGTGTAATCTGCCGGCCGGCTTTGGCGCGGTAGGGCAGGGTGATGTGGTCGAAGCGGAGGGAGTCGAGGGTCTGGTCTTCGAGGCGCATCTTGCCGTATTCGGAGGTGATTTCCGTCAGTCGCTCTACTTCACGTTCCTGTATCCAGGGTTCGCGGAGGCGGGGCAGACCTTTCTTTAAATCTACCTGACGGTTGGGGTCGCTGTATGCGCCGCTCGTGTCGTAGATGTACACAGGGGCGTTTTCTGTGACAACGTCCTGTCCGTTGTCCACCATTACGGTGGGCGTGAGGTTCACTTTTCTCATACCTACTTTCAGGTGGGGGAAGAGCGTGCCCGGCATGTAGACTTTCTCGGAGTTGGGATAAGTGATTTTTGTTTTATCTTCCATGATTTTACTGATTAATTGCTATTGGGTCAGTTTGGTTACTATTGAGGCAGCTGTTTGATTACTGTTAAGCCGGTTGTTTGATTGCTATTGGGTCAGTCGTATGATTGTTTCCATTTCGCGTACCGGATTTTCGGCTTTCAGGATGCCGCCGCTCAGGGCTATTCCGCTCAGTCCCAATGCTTTCAGCTCAGGGATGTCCTCGCGGGTGATTCCGCCGATGGCGACAATGGGGATTGACAGTCCTTCCTGCTGCATCCGCGTGAGGATGGCGCGGTAACCGTCCGTTCCCAGTATGGGCGATAGCCTTTGTTTGGTAGTAGTGAAGCGGAAGGGACCGCAGCCGATATAGTTGGCGCCGTGGGCGGCGTGTTGGCTGATGTCATCAAAGGTGTTGGCGGTTGCGCCGATGATGAAGCCGTGTCCCAGTCTTTCCCTTGCTGCTTTTATGGGCATGTCCAGTTTTCCTAAATGGACGCCGTGGGCGCCAATTTGTTTTGCGAGGTCTACGTGGTCGTCAATGATGAAGGTCGCGTTGTGGTATTGGCGGCAGAGGTGTTGCACGCGTAGGGCTGTGTCTTCGAGTTCATCTTCGGGGGCGTCCTTCATCCGTAGCTGTATCCAGCGGCAGCCTCCCCGGAGGGCAATGCGTGCGGATTCCAGGTATGAGATGGATGGCGTGAAATGGGTAATGAATTGTACGTCAAACATTTGATGTCTGATTTTAAGGGTTCTACTTGCAGAAAGGGGACGGCAGTATAAAACGAATAGTAGAATATAGAAAGAAAATTCCCTTCGACGGTACTAACCGTATCAGGTTCATTGGGTATAATCTCAGCTATCTTATAGCACCCCCTTTTCCGGCGGCAAAGTAAGGGGGAATGTTTTTAATGGGAAAGGGAGTGGGTGGTTTTTTAGGATTATTTAAGGTTGGGCGAAGCGAAGGTATAAAAGTTAAAAGCACATAAATTCATTTCATATATTTCTGAATTATGAAGTAAAGGTAGCCGAATGAGCTACCTTTACCATGAATATCTTCCCATATGCAACAAAAGCTCAGAGTGTTTGCTTACTCCTTAGTCATTATCACATCTACAGGAACAGAGAAGCCGCGAGGGAACCATTCTTCCGGGGAAGGAATCATATCTTCTATATAATCTCCCTCTAATGCAACCCACAAACCTTCCTTTTCATTCAGTTTCCAATGAAGTTTATTAGGAGCAAGCAAATCCATTGTTCCTCCCGATATTCCTTTCCCATTTAGATGTTTCTTTCGCTGGTCGTAGAAAGTGAAGCCCAGATAATTAGGGGTATTACTTGACGCATCTATATAGATGTTATGCAATGGTGCAGGAGTCTTTGTTTCCCAAGTTATAGGTATCGGCTTTATGTAATTTTCTTTAATTATGCCATCCACGCTGAGAGAATAACCGCCAAGAACAATATTCCAATTACCTATGTAATCCTTGGCTATCCCTTTTTGTAATTTGACCTTAAAAACAGAATCATTCTTTTGATATACCCATGTCCCTACAAAAGCGTCATAATTTGCTTGGGAGAATACTCCCATACAAATGAATACAAAAACTAAAAGCACATACATTCGTTTCATGCTATTTCTGAATTATGAAGTAAAGGCAGCTTATTCATCTGCCTTTACTATGAATATCTTCCCATTCATACAACCAAAGTTCAGAGTGCTTTCTACTCCTTGGTCATTATCACATCCACAGGAACAGAGAAGCCGCGAGGGATCCATTCTTCCGGGGAAGGAATCATATCTTCTATATAATCTCCCTCTAATGCAACCCACAAACCTTCCTTTTCATTCAGTTTCCAATGAAGTTTATTAGGAGCAAGCAAATCCATTGTTCCGCCAAGTATTCCTTTGCCGTTCAGGTGCTGCTTGCTTTGGTCATAGAAGGTGAAGCCCAAATAATTAGAAGTATTACTAATAGCATTAATATAGATATTGCATGATGGTGCAGAAATACTGGCATCCCATTTTGCAGGTATCGTTTTTATATAATTCTCTTTAACTACTCCCTTTACACTGAGATAATAACCACCAAAAATTTTAGTTTTATCTCCAAATTGCCCATATTTTGCTATACCTTTTTGCAATTTGATTTTAAATATCGTATCATTCTTTTGATATACCCATGTCCCTACAAAAGCGTCATAATTTGCTTGAGAGAATACCCCTATACAAATGAGTACAAAAACTAAAAACATATAAATTCGTTTCATATATTTCTGAATTATGAAGTAAAGGTAGCCGAATGAGTTACCTTTACCATGAATATCTTCCCATATGCAACAAAAGCTCAGAGTGTTTGCTTACTCCTTAGTCATTATCACATCTACAGGAACAGAGAAGCCACGAGGGATCCATTCTTCCGGGGAAGGAATCATATCTTCTATATAATCTCCTTCTAATGCAACCCACAAACCTTCCTTTTCATTCAGTTTCCAATGAAGTTTATTAGGAGCAAGCAAATCCATTGTTCCTCCCGATATCCCTTCTCCATTTAGATGCTTCTTGCGTTGGTCGTAAAAAGTGAAACCCAAATAATTGGGAGTATTACTGGAACCTTTGATAAAGATATTACATGATGGTGCAGAAATACCAGGAACCCATGTTGCAGGCATCATTTTTATGTAGTTTTCCTTGACTACTCCCTTTACACTGAGATAATAACCGCCAAAAATAGCATTATAATTTCTTGGATAGCTTTCCACAATACCTTTTTGTAGTTTAATTTTAAAAATAGTATCATTCTTTTGATATACCCATGTCCCTACAAAAGCGTCATAATTTGCTTGAGAGAATACTCCCATACAAATGAGTACAAAAGTTAAAAGCACATAAATTCGTTTCATATATTTCTGAATTATGAAGTAAAGGTAACCGAATGAGCTACCTTTACCATGAATATCTTCCCATATACAACAAAAGCTCAGAGTGTTTGCTTACTCCTTAGTCATTATCACATCTACAGGAACAGAGAAGCCACGAGGGATCCATTCCTCCGGGGAAGGAATCATATCTTCTATATAATCTCCCTCTAATGCAACCCACAAGCCTTCCTTTTCATTCAGTTTCCAATGAAGTTTATTAGGAGCAAGCAAATCCATTGTTCCTCCTAATATACCTTCTCCATTTAGATGCTGTTTGCGCTGGTCATAAAAAGTGAAACCCAAATAATTAGGGCTATCACTGTAAGCTTTAATAAAAATATTGCATGACGGTGCAGAAATACCGGGAACCCATTTTACAGGCATCATTTTTATGTAGTTTTCCTTGACTACTCCCTTTACACTGAGATAATAACCGCCAAAAATAGCATTATAATTTCTTGGATAGCTTTCTACAATACCTTTTTGTAGTTTAATTTTAAAAATAGTATCATTTTTTTGATATATCCATGTTCCTACAAAAGCGTCATAATTTGCTTGAGAGAATACTCCCATGCAAATGAACACAAAAAACAAAAGCGTATAAATTCGTTTCATATTTCATTTATATTAGTTGATTAATTGCAATTATAGTTTGAAATACTTGCATTGCCATTACTGTTCTTGGCTTCCCAAGCGCCTAAAGTCGCATTGCTATTACTATCATAAGATGCGTTGTTCCATAATACATCCAATCCAGAAAGAGAATCTTTCAAGTAATCTATAAATTTGGCAATGACAGCATCAACACCATTAATATCCTTTTTTCCATGCATAATATCATATTTATCTTTCATTTTCGGGTCATTCAATACTTTTTCCGCAAAACCCTTGAACGCATTTTCCGAAGTAATCACTAACGTGAAGCATCCCATGCTGCTTACCACCCCGTAAGAGAAATTCGCCACATCTATTTGGCCACGCTGATACCTTGTAGCCAATACCTTCAAATCTGCCCACGACGGATAAGGTCCTCCTGCCGGATGACTGTGATACTGTTCCACAATCTTCTCGCCACTCAATGAAGTACCTGCATATCCCACATGTTCCGCCTCTTTTTTAGTAGGGTAAACATACTTATCAGAGGTAGTCTTAATCCACCCATTTTCGGTGTCACCCACACGGTAATTCTGCACCGCATTGAACAAATCGTTTACTTTCGATTTTAATGTAACATTGCGTGACAATCTTTTTGCCGAACCACAAGGAGACCTATCTTGATCTAAATCCTGAGGTACAGTAGTAGTGTCATTATTACCATTATTGCCGCCACCACTGGCACCACTGCCACTAGTGAAACCACCGGAAGAGCCGGAAGAGCCGGAAGTACCGGAAGTGCCGCCGTTTGTTCCGCTGGGATCAATCAATGTCATGGAAGAAGTATAGCCATCAAGCCAGCAATGCCAGCCCTTGTCTAGCAATAAGCCGCCCACCCCAGCAAAAGCATGCGTACATTTCCACACCTCATATACGTTTCTTGTTTCTGCATCAGGAATATAGGAAGCAAAGCTTATCCCGCTTGCCGGTGTCTTGTACAGGGCGTTAATTGTGAAATAGTCGAACATCCAAGTCTCCTCCACACCATCGCCGCCTACACGTGTGGTTATGCTTTCGCCCATATCACGCGTGTATATCCTGTAAATTGTAGAGTCTTGTCCCATGGAGAAAAACCAAATACTGTTTATCTCGGAATCAGGAACAGTGCTTTTTACCGGAACGGCATACACTGTGTTTTCCCCTTCGGGAAACCAATGCGCCTTCCCCCAAAGAGGATAGCCGTATTCGTTTACAAAGACAGACACGAAATCAGAAGAGTCATTTTTCTGCTTTAACTGTTCGGTAATCCAACACACATTTTCATCTGCACCGACAGTGTTGAAAAACCGGTCAACCTTACTGTTCCCTATAAAACCCTCCTCCTGCACACAAGCATAAAAACACCCCAGCAGAAACAAAGAAAACAGGCAATAGGCCAAAAATACCTTTCTCATAGTATTAAAATTATGCTACCAGTTTCCCGGATGTAACGATTAAAAATAAAAAGTGTGGGAACTTATTGCATACATCTTCATTCTGTCCATTTTTGCAAAATTTGTTTATAGAAGACAATGCCAATAACACTTTCTGAAAATTATTTTTTAATACAAGAAACAAATATCAGCCACAATATATTAATCAATTTTAATTTTACAATAATAATACAAGAAAAAATACCAACCAAATATTTAGTTGTTATTTAAACAATATTAACCGTAAATAAAAAGATTCGCAATTATGAATTTGGAGTGGTGGGTGGTTGCGGGATGCAAGTGTTTTATTGAGATAATTTGCTTTGCTTTGTGGTGGTGCGGAAACCTCTCCGGAATGTGTTCTGGGAGGGGTAGTCTAAGTATACGACTGAGATAGTCTAAGTATACGACTGAGGGTATCTCAGTCGTATAGTGAGATAGGCTAAGTATGGGAGTGAGATTATGAAGGGTAATTCGGGTTTGGTATTTGTATTCTTTTTTTTGTAAATCAGTGGCTCGTTGGTGTTTTGCTGCATTATGTTAATGATATGCAAGCAAATTATGACGAGATGCTAAATGCTATTTGAATTTTTAGATAAATTGGGCAAAGTTTCGGTTATGGGGAGAGTTACTGTTGGGTGGTCTTTATCCTCACTTTATTTAGTATGAAGCAACCACTTTATTGATGTCAATAAGATGGTCGATATTAATAACCATCAGTAGCGTTATTAATAAATCATTGTCGCGTTTTTAAAGAATATGCCCATCGTTTTTAAAGAATGTGGCCATCGTTTATTAACAGCGAAAAAGAGGCTTTAAAACCTGTCACTAATGTGATATATTACTTCCCTACCAAAGCCTTCTTGTGTTTCTTAAGCTTCTTCATCGCCCAATCATAGTGGCTCGAAGTAGCCGAAACACAGTAAGCGCCCAATGGTGAAGTCCCCGTCCAGTCGAAAGTCTTTTTGGCGAATAACTCATCGTTAGAGAAAGCCTCAATCAAAGCTATTACATCTTTATGACTTTCCTTTAGCATCTTTTTAGCATCCGTCAATGATGTATTCTGATGCTTACCCCAGAATTCAACATTCATTGCCTGATACGTTTTCCAGTTGTACGGCTCAGGAATGAAAGGCTTTGACTCGCCGTTGCGGTTGGAGTTTATCCAGTTCAACAGCAGTTGATGCCACTCGTACAAATGTACCAACACATCGCGCAGATTCTTATCCCTGTCCCAGTGCGCCTCTTTGCCTGCCGCAGCCATTTCGCTGCCGAATGTAGCGTTTTGTTGTTCATCACTCATAAGCTCAATGAGTTTCCACATTTTATCGAACTGCTCATTGGCAGCAATTACTAAATCTGTTTTTGTTGTTGCTCTTGACATAGTTTCTTTTTATTTTATAGGTATATAAACTTTGGTAATCTGCTCTTCGTCGTTTCCTTCAGAGTAACTGACGTATTCCTCAAACGCCATTCCGTGACGTAAGTCGTAATCAAAGTTGACACTGATACGGTTGTATAATTCCTGAAGTCCCGAATAACCGCCTCTTAAAGTATAAACGGCAAACTTGCCTTTTCGTAATTGAATTGTGCCGAACTCTCCTGTCGGGGCAATCTTCTTCTCTACAGAGGCACAGGCATAGAAACGGCAATGTTCGGATTTGGTTATATTGGGGTCGTCAAAACTTAAGCCAATGAAGCGGGTTGTTGCCGACAAGGCTTGTTCGTCTTTCAGGAAACGGACAAGTTTGTTCCACGCAATTCTGTAAGGCTCATCTTCTCCGTATTTCCCGATAATCCGTATATAAACCAGTTCCAAGTCTTTTTCTTCACAAACTTCCGGTTGCAGATGATTCCCGCGGTTTCCACTACTTTTACTTTTCACATAGCCCGTTAGCCGACTTTGAAGTTCGTCCATATATGCTTTCGGAGATATGCCGAATTGTTTCTTAAAGGCTTTGGAGAAAGATTGCGGGTTGTCGTAACCAACCATTTCTGCGAGTCGTGTCAGACTCATTTCCTCTGTTTGCATGTACAATACCGCACGCTCCATGCGTTGCCGTGCCACGTATGAGTATAGAGACTCATTCAGTGCCGAACGCATAATACGAAGTAACTGTCGTTGCGAAACATTGATTTCATTAGCCAATGTATCCAACAGCAAAGGTTTGTACAAATTCACACTGATATAGTCAATTACCTGATTGACTTTTTGCTGATATATATTTTCCGTACTGCTTCGCATATTCAAGATATTGAGTGTAAAGATATGGATTCCGTACGGATTGGGTGTTGTCCAATCTCGCCAATTTGCATGATGACTCTTAGTTGTGCCTGTGAATGGCTTTATTATCCCCCCTTTATCTTAACATAATTCAGCCTCGTGTACTGCTTATTCCCCGAAGTATAGGTACGTGCAATGCGTGCTGAGGCAACGTTTACCGTTTCTCCGGGTTGGAATGCATGTGCCGTGTCGGGCAATTGGCACGACTCGCGGCTTGCCGCATGGGCGCTTATGCGGAAGGTGACAAGATTACCGATAGGGTCTTCCAGTGTAAGCACCTGCCGGACGTAGAAATAAGGAATGTTTTCTTTTACGATGGTCTTGTAAGGGTCATCTTCCAACCGCACATGGAGCACTTTCAGGGTAAGACCTTCCACTTTCTCTCCTTCCTTTCCCAGAAAACGGCTGGTGGAATACTTCTGGCGTGCCTGCCGCTTCTGAACATCGAGGTGTACGGAATGATATATCTTCGCTATCTGCACAAAACGTTCCTGCTTGGGAATGCGTGGGGTAAACTTATAGGCAACCCAACTGATATACCCTGGGTCGATGCGGAAGATTTCGTGCAGGAAGTGCCCATGGTATTTACCGTGTGAGATGATATCGTCCCCTTTGCTCTGCATACGCTTGGCATTGTACTCCATCAGTAGCAGGCAGCGCGAAGAGTAATAGCACAGGCTGCTTGCTGCCCGCAGGCTCTCGTTGATGTCTTCGGAAAGGTCTTGGATGTAGAATATGGACAGCCGTTCGGGCAAAGGCGAGTAAATCCATAATGAATAGCGGGGATATCCATGGCGGGGCAATACAACAAGATAAGCGCCTGCCTCTTTGTAGGAGGCTCTTCTCCGGTTGTATTCTGTGAGCTTCTTATACAACAGGTCTTGTTCTGCTTCGGATATACCCGGAATAATTGGATTTGCCATAGATACCAGATTATTTATTCAAAGATATGATTTTCCGGGCAAATAATCAAGCTTTGTATGGTGCAGATACATATTATTGTTACTTTTACCCTGTCATATTTAAAATACTTAATCTGATATGAAAAAGATATATTTGTTCTATGCACTTTGCATGTTTTCCATAGCCTTGTTGAATGCACAAAGCGTTGAAAGCCGTATTGCACCTCCTGCGGGGTATGTGCGCGAGGCTTGTGAGCAATCATCCTATACCGTTTACCTGCGCCGGTTGCCGTTACTGCCGCAAGGGAGTAAAGTGTTGCTCTATAATGGAAAGGAAAAGAGGAATCAGGCAGCAGCATTTGCCGTGGTGGATATGGAAATAGGTAACCGCGACTTGCTGCAATGCGCGGATGCCGTGATACGCCTGCGTGCGGAATACTTATGGGCGCAGAAACGTTATGATGAGATTAAGTTCAATTTCACAAGCGGGTTTAAAGCAGAATATAAAAAGTGGGCAGACGGAAATCGCATCAAAGTAAATGGCAATGCCGTGCAATGGTATGCATCCGGAGGGCGCGACTATTCTTATCAGACTTTCCGTAAATATCTGGATATTGTTTTCATGTATGCCGGAACGGCTTCTTTGTCGAAAGAACTTGTCCCAGTTCCTTATGCGTCCTTGAAGCCCGGTGATGTATTTATCATAGGCGGTTCACCGGGTCATGTAGTCATTGTAGTGGATGTGGCGGTGCATCCTCAAACAGGGAAGAAGGTGTTTCTGCTGGCGCAAAGCTATATGCCTGCCCAGCAGATTCACATATTGGTTAATCCCGCTAACCGTAAACTATCGCCCTGGTATGAGCTTTCCGACACTGATGAAGGTAAACTCTATACCCCGGAATGGGTGTTCGGGAAGAAAGACCTGAAACGTTTTGCGCTTTAGAATCTTACCATCAGCTCCAACACCACCTTATCCTGTTCCGATTCCTTGGCTATGCTGTTTTTGGCATAGAAGTACTTTTCGACATTCAGGCGGAGGTCTGTTTGGAATGCCTTGCCGAAGCTGAAAGTGAGGCCACCCGTTACGCGATGCCGTTTATAGTCGGTAGTGATTAAAGCGCCGGTTTCTGCATCCGTAGCCTTGCCGTCGCTCTGGCTGGTCATCATATCGTAGCGCACGAGGAAAGACATTTTATTGAATACCTTTCTTAAAGGCAAGTCGTAGTTGATAAAGCTGTTTACGGAGTGTACATCGTCGTAAGCATTGTCTGCATACGTTTTATACAGATATTCCCCTTCAATATGAAGACGGCCGGATTCGTAGAAAAGTCCTACGTCGTAAGAATTAATCTTCACGTCCTGCGGCTGGATACCCTGTGCGCTTAAAACCAGGTTCAGCTTCTTGGCAAACCGGAATTGCGCCTTGGTGGAGTAATTCACCTCTTTGTGCCACTTCTTTTGGTCGGTCAGTCCCGAACCGTTGTACAGTCCGCCCTCTAACGTGACAGGTACTTCGGTGCCGAATGTATAACCTAACGTAACACCAACGTCACGTACATTACCAACCTGTTTCGCTATGAACGACCGGTTGGCAAAGTATTGCTGGTGCGGCGACCGGTGGGCGTCGATGGTGAACGGCACACGCATCTGCCCCGCGCTTATCGTAAAGTCCTTTATTAGGAAGAGGCGTGCATAAGCATCCAGCATCTTGATTTGTCCTTCGTCGGAGAGGTCGATTTCAGCTTTGTAGGCCACTATCGGCAGTACGTTGCCTGTAAGGCTGACGCGTGCGTTGCGCACTTCGAAGCGTCCGGCGCCCATTCCGGTCTGATATTCATATTTGGAGCGAATCGTTCCATGCACTTCCGGCAGATAGTCTTTGGTTTCCAGTTGTTCCTTATCTATTTTCTTTCCGTCTTCGTTGTGATACGGATTCTGAGCGCTTACGGCCAGAGGCAATAGCAGGATGGCAAATAGCAATAATGCATTTTTTTTCATAATTTCCAATTATAGTCTATTAATTTATGGGGGGCAAAGTACGGTAATAGATGTTATGTTCCTGTGTCATAGGTATTTCATTTATGTTACAATGGGGTGCCATGCGTTATTCTCGGCGGCAAAGATATGGAGAAATGTTGGTTTCCGGAGTAATTGCAGCAGAATTTCTGTGCCTCTGTCTTCAAACATAGTCGTCCGCCTACCCATTTCGTGCAATTCGTGATTCGTAAAAGATTACAAATGGAAATCCCTGTATTACTCATCATAAATCAGTCGTATACCGAACCCTATTCACTATACGACTGAATGGCATTCAGTATACGACTGAACCCTATTCAGTCGTATACTCATTTCACCCCTCTCAGAACATGTTTTGGATGGGGGTAAATGGGCTTTTGAGCAAGTAAGGAGTATAGTAAACTTTCTCAATAAATAGCTACAAGAAACGAGGTAATTCAGAATAGCTGTGCGAATAAAATTTTGGTGCGGTCATCCTAAAAAAGGTATGTTTTTCTGTTTTATCTGCCTGAAATCATCTACTTTTGCGAATTAAAACAAAATAATAAAGTTCTGTTATGAAACGTTTCTTTTTTATCATTTGTGTGCATGTGCTGTTTTGTACGGTAGCTGATGCCCAGATAAACATGCAAGACTCTACAGTGCAGGTAATGGCCTATTGGAATATAGGAGACAAGTATGACTATTCATATCATCATAAGGTGTACACGGTAGAGAATGGTGACACCGTAGTGGCCCGTGAATACACTTCCCCTTTTTCCATAGAAGTAGTGGATTCTACAGCCAATAGTTATACATTGGAGCTCCGTTCTCAAGGCTCGCAGTACGAGGTGATGGATGAGACTACGAAGATGATGAGTGAAATAGAAAACCCGGCAGGCAGGAATATGCTGTTCCGTATTAAAACCAATGAATACGGAACTTACCAGGGTATTGAAAACATGGCTCAATGTATGGATACCCTGAACGTGGTGCTTGAGCAGATGGAAGAAACCTATCGTAAAAAGATTCGTGAAACAATGACGGAGCAACAAGCAGATGAAGCTCTCGGAAAAATGAAACAAATATTACAGAGTATGCGAAGTGAACAGCTGCTGCTTGCAGCCGTCAAGCCTTATTTGCGTCTGTTCAGCTTTCACGGATATTACTACCCGATAGATATGGAAACCTCCTCCAATATGAAAGCGGAAACCTTTTACAGTCCGGGCGCTCCTATAGATTATACATCTACGGTATGGACTGATGGTGTTGATCCTGAGACTTCCTATGCCTATTTTGGCTGGGAGAATGTTTACGACAGTGACCAGTTGATACAGGCCTATCTGAAATATATCGGTAAAACATTGCTTGATGGTAAAGAGCTGTCCGATTCTCCGGAACGTCCTTATGTGTTCGTAAAAGATAATACCTGGATTGCCGTGCATACAGATACCGGCATTACGACAAGGGTCAGTTATGTGAAAGAAAGCGGGCAGGGTAAAAAGCAAAATATAGAAGAGGAGGAGATTGAAATGCTCTTTGACGAAGATGAATGATATCTTTATTGGGAAATGAGCCGAATCGTTCTCACCGATAAATTATCATTTAGTGCTATTATTGTAGATAAGCGTTATTAATTCTAAACATCAAATGGAGAAACCGGAAAAGCGGGTATTGGTAGGCATGAGCGGCGGTATAGACAGTACCGCTACCTGCTTGATGCTGAAAGAGCAGGGGTACGAGATAGTTGGTCTCACCATGTGGGTATGGGGAGATGAACCTGTTGAAGCCCGCCGGCTTGCCGATACTATGGGCATTGAACATTATATAGTGGACGAGCGCGAAACCTTCCGCAAAGTAATCGTGCAGAATTTTATAGACGAATACTGCCGGGGACGGACACCGAACCCTTGCGTAATGTGTAATCCCCTGTTTAAATTCCGAATCCTTGCAGAGTGGGCAGATAAACTGGAGTGCGCCTTTATAGCTACCGGGCATTACTCCCGCCCGGAAGAACGGAACGGGAAAACATACATCGTTGCCGGAGATGACGACAGGAAAGACCAGTCTTATTTCCTCTGGCAACTGGGACAGGAAGTGCTGAAACGGTGCATTTTCCCCCTGGGTACATATACCAAAGTGAAAGTACGCGAATACTTGCGCGCAAAAGGCTATCAGTTGAAGGCCGAAGAAGGGGAGAGCATGGAAGTATGCTTCATTAAAGGCGATTACCGCGACTTCCTGCGCGAGCATTCTCCTGAGATAGACCGTGAAATCGGTGCCGGATGGTTCGTCAACTCCGAAGGGGTGAAGTTGGGAGAGCATAAGGGGTTTCCTTACTATACCATCGGCCAGCGGAAAGGTCTGGATATCGCCTTGGGCAAACCGGCTTATGTATTGAAAATCAATTCGCAGAAGAATACAGTGATGCTGGGCGACGCTGAACAACTGAGAACCGAATATATGCTTGCCGAACAAGACAACATAGTAGACGGGCAAGAGTTCTTCTCCGCTCCTGATTTAACGGTGCGCATCCGCTATCGCAGCAAACCGATTCCCTGCACTGTAAAGCGCCTGGAGGATGGACGTTTGTTTGTACACTTCCTGACTGAAGCATCGGCCATTGCACCCGGTCAGTCCGCCGTGTTCTATATAGGCAGGCGGGTAGTGGGCGGCTCGTTCATTGCATCGCAGCGGGGCATCGGGTTGGTGATTGCAGAGAATTTATGAATGATAATATAGCGAAAC
>NZ_DBDF01000201.1 GCF_002293435.1 Bacteroides sp. UBA939
CCCAGGAGGAGGAGAATAGAGATACTACTGTTTATCATATACATTACTACTGTTTATCATACACCTTACTACTGTTTATCATACACCTTACTTACTTAATTTATCTTCATAATACAAACCAATTATAAAAAGATTACTTAGAAGAAATAAACTATAATATAATTATGAGAAAGATTGATTGCTTCATTCCCTTCGCAGGAATAGCCCAAGTTGAAAAGACAGTAAAGAACCTGCAAGAAACCGGCTCGGTAAGTTCCATTTACCTGCTCGCCGCACCCGACGTAACGGAAACATTGCCCGGATGCGAGACATTGCACGTACCGCCCATCCAGTCCGCCGCCGCCATAAAAGCCATTGCCGGACATACACAAGCAGAGTACACATTGCTTTATACGAAATATACAACCCTCGAACCGGGCATGTTTTCTCTGGAACGAATGATACACATTGCCCAGGACAGCGACGCAGGCATGGTGTACGCCGACCGTTACCAGGTGAAGGAAGGCCGACAGACCAACGCCCCGGTCATTGACTACCAGTTCGGTTCACTGCGCGATGATTTCGATTTCGGCTCTGTCCTCCTGTTCCGCACGGACGCGTTCCTCGAAGCCGCTTCCCACATCAAGGAAGACCGGTACCAGTTTGCCGGGCTATACGACCTGCGCCTCAAGTTAAGCCAGAAAGAAACCCTTGTGCACATCAACGAATACCTGTACAGCGAAATTGAAGACGACACCCGCAAGAGCGGCGAGAAGATTTTCGATTACGTAGACCCGAAGAACCGTGACCGCCAGATTGAAATGGAAAAGGCATGCACCGAACATCTGAAAGAAATCGGAGGATACCTCGCCCCGGAGTTCAAGCAAATTGAGTTCTCCGCAGGCAACTTCCGGTACGAAGCCTCGGTTATCATCCCTGTCCGCAACCGCATCCGTACCATCCGTGACGCTATCCACTCGGTACTGAAACAAAAGACGGACTTCAAATTCAACCTCATTATCATTGACAATCATTCTACCGACGGCACCACGGAAGCCATCAACGAATTCAAAAGCGATGAACGCCTCATCCACATCATCCCCCGGCGCAACGACTTGGGTATCGGCGGATGCTGGAATATGGGCGTTCACCATCCGGAGTGCGGTAAGTTCGCCGTGCAACTGGACAGTGACGACGTGTATAAAGACGAGAATACACTGTCCACGATGGTACGCGCTTTCTACGAACAGAACTGCGCCATGGTAGTAGGTACGTATATGATGACGGACTTCAACATGAATATGATTGCTCCGGGCATCATCGACCATAAAGAATGGACGCCGGAGAACGGACGTAACAATGCGCTCCGCATCAATGGGCTGGGCGCTCCGCGCGCTTTCTACACTCCGGTGCTGCGCGAAGTAAAAGTTCCGAATACCAGTTACGGTGAAGATTACGCACTGGGATTGAACTTCTCCCGTCACTATCAGATTGGCCGTGTGTACGACGTAGTCTACCTGTGCCGCCGCTGGGACGATAACTCGGACGCTTCGCTGGATATCGTGAAAATGAACGGACACAATCTGTACAAAGACCGCATCCGTACATGGGAACTCCAGGCACGTGTAGCGATGAACAAAAAAGAGTAAAAACAGGGTATATATTCCGTATTTATGTAACACTTGTGTTTCATTTATGAATCGCTTGTGTTACATAAATGAAATGCAAGCGATACATAAATGGAATGCAAGCAATAAACAACCCACTAAGAATCAATCAGTTACAAGGACAAATATGAACCAGACGATAAACAACCTCCTGACCAGCCAGCTTGATACCTGGGAAATGGCGCATGACAATTATGCTGCCCTTTCCCAGGTACAAATCAAGGAACTGGACGTAAACGGCATCCCGTACAAGGTGCAGTTCAACCCCGCACGTATCGTTTCTTCAGGAGCTAAAGTCGACACACAATCCATCAAGAGGCGCAAATGTTTCCTCTGCCCGGCAAATCTACCGCCTATCCAGAAAGGCATCCCGTTCGAAGGACACTACAATATTCTGGTGAATCCATTCCCAATCTTCCCCCGCCACCTCACAATACCGGAAGTGGCGCATGTAGACCAGCGCATAGCCTGCCGCTTCAAGGATATGCTGGCGTTGGCTCATACACTGAAGGATTACACCATATTCTATAACGGCCCCAAGTGCGGCGCATCAGCCCCCGACCATGCTCACTTCCAGGCAGGCAACAAAGGGTTCATGCCCATTGAGAAAGACTGGCGCGCACAAGTGGCGGGGAAAGTAATTGATTACGGCGAAGCAACCCTCCGGTGGTTGAACGATGCTCCGCGCACAACGCTTGTCATTGAATCTCCAAGGATGAAGGATGCCACAGCGTTGTTCGATGCCATTTATCATTCTTTGGAAATCAAACCGGGGGACGACGAGCCGATGATGAACGTGCTGGCCTGGTACGAAGACGGTAAATGGATAGTATGCGTATTTCCACGTGATAAGCATCGGCCGGCTTGCTACACGGCCGAAGGGGATGCCAACCTGTTGAGCAGTCCGGCATCGGTAGACCTTGGCGGGGTATTCATTACTCCGGTTGAAAAGGACTTCCTCAAGATTACCGCCACGGACGTAGCCCGGATTTTGAGTGAAGTATGCCTGTCCGCCGAAGAGTTCCGGAAGGTACGGGAACGCATCCGGGGAGGGAGAAAGGATTCAGAGAATGATTTAGATTTAAAGAGTAATTAAAGATATAGAGAATGATAAATAACTTAAGTTTTACAAGTTGCTTGTATGATACTGAACTATCTCTATTCCCCTCCTCCTGGGAGGAGGGGTGCCCGTAGGGCGGGGTGGTAGGTGAAAAGAGAATTCTTTAGAGTTATGATTAATAGGTATTATTTCACCTACCACCTCCCCCTACGGGTACTCCTCCTCCTGGGAGGAGAATTAAGATACTTCTGATAATCAACAATATAAATAACTTGCTGAAACTTAAGCAAACAACTTAAATAGGAAATAAAATGAAAGAGCCCAAAGTACACGTAGGCATATTGTTTGAGCCGCAAATCGAGTTTATCCTGTTGAACCCCTACCGCATGTCGGGGACAGACTGTAGCGGAATACCGGTGCACGGCACGGAAGTTTACGGAAAGCAGGTAGTGACCCATCAAGACGGTAAGATACTATGGAACGGATGCCTTTACACCGAACTTCTGTTCGAACCCACCAACGAAGCAGAATACGCCTTCGAGCTGCTGGATGTCACCATCGGCATCAACTTTCATTGGGAACGCAGAGAAAACCAGCGCTTCCTGGGCGCCCTGAAGATTATCGTAGAAGACGGTAAACTGACAGGCATCAACAGCATCCATATAGAAGACTACCTGACCAGCGTAATCTCCAGTGAAATGAGCGCCACAGCTTCACCCGAACTGCTGAAAGCACATGCCGTAATCTCCCGTAGCTGGCTGCTCGCAAACCTTTCAACGGTTGATAGATCTTTAGTGGATAGCGGACACAGCGAAGCCAACTCCGAACTAATCAAATGGTACGAACGCGACGCTCACACCCGCTTCGACGTTTGCGCCGACGACCACTGCCAACGTTACCAAGGCATTACACGCGCCTCAACCGAAGCCGTGAAGCAAGCCATTGCCGCCACGCGCGGTCAGATTCTGATGTTCGACGGCAAGATATGCGACGCCCGATTCTCCAAGTGCTGCGGCGGCGCATTCGAAGAGTTCCAGTATTGCTGGAAAGGCGTGAAGTATCCCTATCTGTCCAAGCAACAAGATTGGATTGCCGCAAATGATAAGCCACAGCTTCTCCCCGACCTGACTCAGGAGGCCGAAGCCGAGCGTTGGATTCGCACCTCCCCCGATGCTTTCTGCAATACGAATGACAAGAAAATCCTTTCACAGGTGCTGAACAACTACGACCAGGAGACAACAGACTTCTACCGCTGGAAAGTATCGTATACGCAAGAAGAGATTTCCGCCCTCGTACTGCAACGTTCAGGCATCGACTACGGTCAGATAGTAGACCTCATCCCTATAGCCCGCGGCACATCGGGACGCCTCTGGAAACTGAAAATCGTAGGAACAAAGAAGACGCTCACCATCGGCAAGGAATTGGAAATACGCCGCACGCTCTCTACTTCGCACCTGTACAGTTCCGCTTTCGTAGTAGATAAGGAAGAGGTTTCTCCCGAAGGCATTCCCGAACGCTTCATCCTCACCGGAGCCGGCTGGGGACACGGTGTGGGATTATGCCAGATTGGAGCCGCCGTAATGGGCGAGAAAGGTTACGCCTACAACGCCATCCTGTTGCACTACTACATCGGAGCCACTATCGACAAGCTATATGAATAAAACACGCATACCAAAGAATGAATAACAAGAAATAACATACCATGAAACAAGATATTATGAAACAGCAAGGAAAGAAAACCAGTCCGTGGGCATGGATACCGACTCTATACTTCGCGCAAGGTTTGCCGTATGTAGCCGTAATGACTATCTCAGTCATCATGTACAAGCGTTTGGGTATCTCGAATACCGACATTGCGCTATATACCGGTTGGCTTTACCTTCCTTGGGTAATCAAGCCAATCTGGAGCCCGTTTATCGACCTGATTAAAACCAAACGGTGGTGGACTGTTATCATGCAGTACATTCTCGCCTTTGCGCTGGCAGGTATTGCGTTTACCATTCCTACACCGTTCTTCTTCCAGCTTACGCTCGCAGTATTCTGGATAGTCGGCTTTACTTCCGCTACCCATGACATTGCCGCCGACGGTTTCTACATGCACGCTCTTACGGAACATGAACAATCGCTCTATGTAGGTATCCGCAGTACATTCTATCGCATTGCTACTGTTGCCGGACAAGGTTTGCTGGTTATCATCGCAGGGCTGATAGAAACCGGAACAGGGCTGGAACCGGCTATACTGGAAGTCCAGGCGTCGCCCGCATATAGCAACACGCTTACTTTGCCCACTTTTGAAGAAAGAAACGCCGGAGCACAGACAAATGCCGGAGCACAGCAAGAGACCTGTTTTATCTATACCTCTTCTGTGATGAAGGCAGGAGTTACCGCCGCCGCCAACGATTCCACAGACCTCAAGACGCAGATTGCCGAACTGGAAAAGGCGGTGAAAGCATCTAACATGGCTAATAAGTTTGTTCCTGCCGAAGAAGTTAAAGAAGGTGCAGAAGCTAAGACTGAAACAGGGAACGCTACGGCAAACGCAGGGAACGCCAAAGTCGAAAAGAAAGAAAGCACTTTCACGACCTGGGTACGCAACACTTTCGGAGAAAAGCGTGAAACAGCCGGGAACACCGTTGATAATGTAGCGGTGGTAGGCGTACGTCTGTCCGCCCCGCCGGCTGCCGACGAAACCAAAGTATTGAACGTTACCTTCAAGGATGGCGACCAGAGTATCCGGTTGGAACAGAACACCCTCTCCACCCGCTTTGAATTCACAGCCGACAACTGGGATAAGCCGGCTTATCTGCTGTTCAGGATAGACCATAAAATAAAAGGTGAAACTTCCGCTACTTTTGAAGGCGCGTCCGGCAATATCCCGTTTGCATGGCTGATGGTATTCGTCGTACTCTCCGTCTTCTTCTTCGCTGTGAGCCTTTACCACAACTGGGTACTGCCCAAGCCGGAGTCAGACCGCCCGTCAAAAGACATAACCGCAAAGAACCTGACAAAGGAATTCTTCGGGACTTTCAAAAGTTTCTTCACCAAGCCGCAGGCGGGCATTGCCATTCTGTTTATGTTGCTTTACCGCTTGCCGGAGGCGCAACTCGTGAAACTTATCAATCCGTTCCTCCTCGACCCGATAGACAAAGGCGGGCTGGGACTGACAACGGGACAAGTGGGGTTCGTGTACGGCACAGTCGGCATCATCGGACTGACGCTTGGCGGCATCATCGGCGGTATTGTAGCAGCTAAAGGAGGATTGAAGAAGTGGCTTTGGCCTATGGCATGGAGCATGTCGCTCACTTGCTTGACGTTCGTCTACCTGAGTTATGTACAAGACCACTCACTACTGACGGTCAACATCTGTATATTCATTGAACAGTTCGGTTACGGCTTTGGCTTCACGGCTTATATGCTGTACCTGATATACTTCTCGGAAGGTAAGCATAAGACCGCCCATTATGCCATTTGTACAGGCTTCATGGCGCTGGGCATGATGTTGCCGGGTATGGCAGCAGGTTGGTTGCAGGACACTATCGGTTACCGGCACTTCTTTGTGTGGACAATCATTTGCTGCATCGCAACCATTGCTGTATGTGCGTTCATTAAGATTGATCCGAATTTCGGGAGGAAGAAGGAGGGGTAGTGAATAAGTAGTTAGTAGTTAGTAGTTAGTAGTTAGTAGTAAGTAGTTAATAGTAAGTGATAAACAGGAGTATTAAATAACAATAACCCGAATGATTATGAAACGATACATTCTCCTCTGGCTTCTCTGTGCACTCTGTGTTCCGATGAAGGCACAAAAGATTAAGATTAAAACCGGCATCGAAGTACTCAAAGAACAAAACTTCAAATGCCTGGAAGGCAAGCGCGTAGGATTGATTACCAACCCCACAGGAGTGGACAACAACATGAAGTCCGTAATCGACATCCTGCACGAAGCGCCGAACGTCAACCTGGTTGCCCTCTTCGGCCCGGAACACGGCGTACGCGGTGACGCCCACGCAGGCGACCACGTGACAAACATCACAGACACCACTACCGGACTCCCTGTATATTCCCTCTACGGCAGCACCCGGAAAGCAACCCCCGAGATGCTGAAAGACATTGATGTGCTGGTGTACGATATCCAGGATATCGGTTGCCGCTCGTTCACATACATCAGTACAATGGGACTTGCTATGGAAGCTGCCGCCGAAAACAACAAAGAATTCATCGTACTGGACCGTCCCAACCCCGTAGGTGGACTCAAGATAGAAGGTAATCTCACGGAAGATGATTGCGTTTCGTTTGTAAGCCAATTCAAAATTCCCTACCTTTACGCCCTTACTTGCGGAGAACTGGCATTAATGCTGAACGGCGAGAAGATGCTGAAAGCGCAATGCAACCTGCATGTAGTGAAAATGAAAGGCTGGAAAAGAAAAATGGACTATATAGAGACCGGGTTGCAATGGATACCCTCGTCGCCACATGTTCCGCATCCGCATTCGGCAATATTCTATCCGGTAAGCGGCATTCTGGGCGAACTGGGATACATGTCCATCGGCGTAGGCTACACGATACCGTTCCAGATGTTTGCCGCGCAGTGGGTGGAAGCCGCAAAGCTGGCAAGAAACCTGAATGCGCTGAACGTGCCGGGTGTCGTCTTCAGGCCGATGTATCTGAAACCATTCTACTCGGTTGGTAAGGGAGAGTTATTGCAAGGCGTGCAAGTACACATCATGGACGTACAGAAAGCGCCGTTAAGCGATATCCAATTCCTGGTGATGCAAGAAGTGGCTGTTCTGTATCCCGACCGCGCCGTATTCGACCATGCCGATAAAGGTCGCTTCCAGATGTTTGATTTGGTAAGCGGCTCGAAAGAAATACGCAAGCGCTTTTCCCTGCGTAACCGTTGGGAAGATGTACGCGACTATTGGTACAAAGACGCCGACAGTTTCCGGCAGTTGTCTAAGAAGTATTACTTATACAAATAGAATGTGAATTAAATCGTTTAGCAAATGGGCTGTGTTTCAGTATATTATACCGCATATATCCCGTGTTTACACCGCATATATATGGTGCTCGGACCGCATATATCCCGTCCGCGGACCGCATATATCCCGTCCAAGGACCATATATATGCGGTGCAAACACGGGATATATGCGGTATAACCAGCTAAGTATCAGGCGATTGCAGGTGATATTACTATTAAAGAAAAACAGCAAAGCCGGCAGCAAAACAGTGAACCAATTAACGAAGACGGGTAAGGCCTTTAAAGAAGAGCGAAAACTATATGGTAAAAAGTGACTATATTTCATTCTTGCAGGACGCAAGGGAGTTCATCCCGCAAGAAAGAATCTACACTGACGAACTGCGCCGGTTGGCATGGGGAACAGATGCAGGTTTCTACCGCCTAATCCCCCGCATCGTCATTCAATCAGGCAACGAAGAGGAAATCTCCGGCCTGTTAAAGCTGGCAAACCGCTACAGTTTGCCCGTCACTTTCCGGGCAGCAGGAACCAGCCTGTCGGGACAAGCCATTAGCGATTCCATCCTGATAATAGCCGGAAAGAACTGGGAGAAATACACCATCTCACCCGATTACAAACAGATTACGCTGCAACCGGGCATCATCGGTCAGCGGGTCAATGAAATCCTTGCGCCCTACGGACGTAAGTTTGCACCCGACCCGGCATCGGTAAAATCAGCAATGGTAGGCGGTATCGTTATGAACAACGCCTCAGGCATGAACTGCGGTACACATGCCAATAGCGACAGGGAACTTCTTTCCGCACGCATCGTACTGACTGACGGAACGGTGCTGGATACAGGCAACCAGATATCCCGCGCCTCTTTTGAAGCCACGCACTCCGACTTCCTGAACCGTATCTGCGAACTGCGCGACCTGATACGCATCAACGAAGAACTGGCCAAACGTATTCGCTACAAGTACTCCATCAAGAACGTAACCGGACTGAACCTGTTACCGTTCGTCCGTTTCGACAACCCGTTCGACATTATCACCCATCTGATGGTGGGTTCCGAAGGAACGCTCGCATTCCTTTCCGAAGTAACCATGCGTACGGAATACGACTATCCGTACAAAGCAAGCGCAATGCTCTACTTCAAGAGTATCAAAGATGCCTGCCGGGCAGTGGTGGCAATGAAAGGATTGGATGATTCAGTGAAAGGTGCAGAACTGTTGGACTACAAGAGCCTCTCTTCCGTAGAAGACCCTATATATATAAGGTATAGTCAAGAAGTCGCCGACCCCTCCGGCCTCACCGCCGTGCTCACTGAAACCATGGCCCGTACCCGCGAAGAAC
Organism: Bacteroides sp. UBA939; assembly: GCF_002293435.1. Lineage (GTDB taxonomy): Bacteria > Bacteroidota > Bacteroidia > Bacteroidales > Bacteroidaceae > Bacteroides. The sequence continues at coordinate 9,016 of NZ_DBDF01000201.1, forward strand.
TGGAACAGAACATCGTCGTCATTGAACAATGCCTGAAGGCTTTCGATACATACATTCCCGTGTACTTCACCGATAAGCCCGAAGAATACTCCAAGTACTGGGCCATCCGTTCGGGCATCTTCCCGTCTGTAGGCGGCACACGCCAACCGGGTAGTACCTGCCTCATCGAGGACGTAGCCTTCCACATTGAAGACCTGCCCGAAGCCACAGCCGACTTGCAACAACTCATTGCCCGCCACGGATATGCCGATGCCTGCATCTATGGCCACGCCCTTGAAGGGAACTACCATTTCATCCTCAACCAGTCGTTCAACAACGATGCCGAAGTACGGCGTTACGAGGACTTGATGAATGACGTAAAAGCATTAGTAGTCGACAAGTACGACGGTTCGCTGAAAGCCGAGCACGGCACAGGGCGAAACATGGCTCCATTCGTAAAGTATGAATGGGGAGAAGCCGCTTTCGAAGCAATGAAAGCCGTCAAACAACTGTTTGACCCTAAAGGATTGCTCAACCCCGGCGTTATTTTCAACGACGACCCGCAATGTCATCTCAAACATTTCAAGCCGCTGCCTCTGATTGCTGATAATGGAAATACGAAGGTGAACGGTTCCAGACACAGTGACAGTACGGACGATTATCAGTTGATAAACAAATGTATAGAGTGCGGGTTCTGCGAAATGAACTGCCTGTCTTGCGGGTTTACACTTTCCTCCCGTCAACGCATTGTGTTGCAACGGGAAATATCACGCCTGAAACAAAGTGGGGAAGACAACGCACGCCTGTCAATGCTGGAAAAGCAATACCGGTATCCGGGCAATCAAACCTGTGCGGGCGACGGACTCTGTTCCATGTCATGTCCTATGGGTATCAATACAGGCGACCTTACCCATCTTGTCCGCCGGAGAGACTTCCCGAAAGGAAGCTTTGGGTATAAAGCAGGCGATTTTGCCGCCAATCATTTCGCCGGACTCAAGAATACCGTGCGTTCCGTCCTGTCATTAGCCGACTTCGGACATTCCGTATTAGGAACAAAAGTCATGAATAGCGTCGCCAAAGGTATGCACAACCTATTGGGAATGCCGCAATGGACACCTGCCATGCCGAAAGGTTACAAAGTGCAAGTTCCGGCTAACGAACAGCAAGCTACAACACCCTTATCCGGAATACCGGTTGCGTCTTTACTGCAAGTTCCGGCTAACGAACAGCAGGACGCCGTCAACAGCACCCCTGCCCCCAACAGCGCCGCCAATTTTCAACTTTCAACTTTCAACTCTCAACTCCCCAAAGTAGTCTACTTCCCCAGTTGCATCAACCAAACCATGGGTCTGGCAAAGAAGTCTCCCGCAGAACAACCGTTAGTCAACAAGATGATTTCCCTCCTGCATAAGGCAGGCTACGAAGTCATCTTCCCCAAAGACATGGATAAACTCTGCTGCGGAACAATCTGGGAAAGCAAAGGTATGCCTGACATCGCCGACCGCAAAGCCGCCGAGTTGGAAGCCGCCCTTTGGCAGGCAAGCGAAGAAGGCAAATACCCTGTGCTCTGCGACCAAAGCCCCTGCCTGCACCGCATGCGCGAAACCATCACGAAGATGAAGCTCTACGAACCCGCAGAATTCATCTACACTTTCCTACGGGATAAACTGACTTTCGCGCCCACCGACCGGCCTGTGGCCTTACACATCACCTGCTCCATGCGCAAAATGGAGTTGGCGAATACCATCCTCTCATTGGCAAAGCTCTGCTCCACCCACGTTATCATACCCGAAGAAGTGGGTTGCTGCGGCTTCGCCGGCGACCGGGGATTTACCTACCCCGAACTGAACGCATACGCCTTGCGTAAACTGCGTCCCCAGATTAAAGCATCAGGAGCAACCATCGGTTACTCCAACAGCCGCACCTGTGAAATCGGACTTACTACAAACTCCGGTATCCCTTACGTATCTATCGCCTATCTTGTAGATGAATGCACGAAAAGCAGAGAGAATAAGAAAGGCGAAGAAAGCAGAGAGATGAATGTTGAAAGCAAATCACCCGGCTAATTACCGGGAATTATAAAAAACAACAATAACTGAAAACAGAGAATAAGGAACTGATAACTAATTAATTAATAACTTAACATATATATTACTATGAACTCTCAAACCAAAACAAGTAAACGTATTCTTGCCCTCGATATTCTTCGTGGTATCACCATCGCCGGTATGATTATGGTAAACAATCCCGGAACATGGGGCAGTATCTACGCACCTTTGCGTCATGCCCAATGGAATGGCCTTACCCCCACCGACCTTGTGTTTCCGTTCTTCATGTTCATTATGGGCATTTCCACTTACATCTCCCTAAAGAAGTATAACTTCGAACCCAGTTATTCCGCCATTATGAAGATACTGAAACGGACAATCGTTATTTTCCTTATCGGCATGGCTCTCGGTTGGTTCTCCAGGTTCTGTTACTATTGGGCAGGTTCTCACGAAGGCCTCAGCTTCGGCGCTCAACTTTGGGAATCGGTCTGGACTTTCGACCGGATACGCATATTGGGCGTCATGCAGCGTCTCGCCCTGTGCTACGGCGTCACCGCCATCGTAGCGCTAACCATGAAACATAAGCATATCCCCTGCCTCATTGCCACATTGCTGGCAGGCTATGCTATCCTGCTACTGTGCGGCAACGGATTCGCATACAATGAAACCAACATTCTTTCGATAGTAGACCGCGCCATCCTCACTCCCGCACACATGTACAAGGACAACGGTATCGACCCCGAAGGTATTCTAAGCACCATTCCCTCCATTGCCCATGTATTACTCGGCTTCTGCGTGGGACGCATGATGCTGGATAGCAACAAAGCCAATGAAAGCCGCGAAGCACTGCTCAACTCCCATCTCACCAAATTATTCTTAGTGGGAACAATCCTCACGTTCGCAGGGCTGCTGCTGAGCTATGGTTGCCCTATCAATAAGAAAATATGGTCGCCTACTTTTGTATTGACTACCTGCGGGCTGGCTTCCAGCTTCCTCGCCTTGCTGATTTGGATTATCGACGTAAAAGGATATAAGAAATGGAGTAAATTCTTCGAGGCTTTCGGTATCAACCCGCTGTTCATGTACGTGCTGGGCGGAGTACTCGGCATCCTGTTCGGCTGTATCAGTTTCCCCTGGGCCGACGGCAGCATCAGCATACACGGATTCCTGTACAGAATACTCCTGATGCCTGTATTCGGAGAGATTGGTGGTTCGCTGGCTTACGCATTGCTTTTCGTAATCATCAACTGGTGCATCGGATATCAACTGTATAAACGGAAAATATATATTAAAATATAGAAAGCATAGTGAGTAAATGAGACTTTAGCATTCAAGTAAAACTAAAGTTCTCCCCCATAACATAGTAATAATTAAAAAACTCAACGATATGATTTTAATAGCAGACAGTGGCTCTACGAAGACCGATTGGTGTGTTGTGGAGAGAGGTGAACTCATTCAGCAGATTTTCACGAAAGGCACCAACCCTTTCTTTCAATCGGAAGAAGAGATCAGTAATGAAATTGCAACGGCGCTGCTGCCCCAGTTAACAGCCAATGAGTTCGACGCCGTATATTTCTATGGCGCCGGTTGTGGCTTCCCCGACAAGATCGAGATGGTGCACAATGCCATCATCCGGCATCTCAATGTCCTGGGCGAAGTAGAAGTAAGCACGGACATGCTTGCCGCCGCCCGCGGACTCTGCGGACACAAGGCTGGTATTGCCTGCATCATGGGCACAGGCTCCAATTCATGTTATTACGACGGCAAACATATCTCAGCTAATGTGTCTCCCCTGGGTTTTATTCTTGGTGATGAGGGCAGCGGTGCATATCTGGGCAAGTTGTTGGTTGGCGACATACTTAAAAACCAAATGACTCCGGAGCTGAAAGAAAAGTTCCTCAAGCAGTTCGACCTGCAACCGGCAGATATCATCGACCGCGTATATCGCAAACCCTTCCCGAACCGTTTCCTGGCAAGCCTCTCCCCGTTCCTGGCGCAGAACATGGACGAACCTTGTGTTCGCACACTGGTACTGAACAGCTTCAAGGCATTCCTCAAACGGAATGTGATGCAGTACGACTACCAGCACAACAAGGTACACTTCATCGGCTCCGTTGCTTTCTATTACAAGGAAATACTTGCCGAAGCGACACAAGAAATGGGTATCCAACTGGGAGCTATCATTAAAAGCCCGATGGAAGGACTGATTAAATATCATAATAAACATCAATCCGTAAGTCTTAGTTCCGTAAGTATCAGCTAATTAACAATTATACATCATGGCATTCATAAAGATATCAGAGCAGCCTTCACTCTACAACGACTTGGAAAAGAAATCTATCCGGGAGATATTGGAGGACATTAACACCGAAGACCAAAAAGTGGCGTTGGCTGTTCGGCAAGCCATACCACAGATTGAAAAGTTAGTAACGCAAATTGTTCCGCGCATGAAACAGGGCGGACGCATATTCTACATGGGAGCCGGAACCAGCGGACGCCTGGGAGTATTGGATGCATCGGAGATACCTCCGACATTCGGTATGCCGCCCACTCTCATCATCGGACTGATAGCAGGCGGTGACACTGCACTGCGCAACCCGGTGGAGAATGCAGAGGATGACACGCGTCGCGGCTGGGAAGAACTAACGGAACGCAACATCACCGATAAAGATACGGTTATCGGTATCGCCGCTTCCGGAACAACACCTTATGTGATCGGCGCAATGCAAAAAGCGCGCGAGCACGGCATTCTCACCGCCTGCATCACCAGTAATCCCGACTCGCCGATGGCAGCCGAAGCGGATATCCCGATTGAGATGATTGTAGGACCGGAATATGTGACGGGAAGCTCGCGCATGAAATCGGGTACCGGGCAGAAGATGATACTGAACATGATCACTACTTCCGTTATGATACAATTGGGACGCATCAAAGGAAACAAAATGGTGAACATGCAATTGAGCAATCAAAAGCTGGTAGACCGTGGAACCCGCATGATTGTGGAAGAACTCGGTCTGGATTACGGTAAAGCGAAAGCCCTGCTACTGCTCCACGGCTCGGTTAAAAAGGCGGTGGATGCTTACAGAGGAAAATAAATACTTCATCACAGCTACCTTATATTATTATGAATGATATTTAGCAATGCAGATAACCAATAAGAATATCTCTATTAGCTTCGCTGACAGCTTCTCTGATTTCTTTCACTAAGGTACGTTCTCCTCCT
>NZ_DBDF01000105.1 GCF_002293435.1 Bacteroides sp. UBA939
CTTCGCTAAATTCTCATTTATGACGAGACACTTATGAATAATGCAGGCTAAGTACGGTTGCCCTACTTTTTTACAGCATTATTAGGAACGTTTTTAAATTATTCCTATCTTTGCTTCTGCATTTTAAGGAAATAAGTACAGAATTCGTTAACGTAAAATAACCGGCACAAGGAGGTCGTTGTATCTAAATTATGATTATAGCTATTATTATTGTAGTTTTTCTTTTGGTAGTGATTTCTATGTACAACTCGTTGGTGAGAAAGAAAAATCAAATAGAAAATGCCTTTTCCACTATTGATGTGATGTTGAAACAACGCTTTGACCTGATTCCTAATCTGGTTGCAACAGTTCAACAATATGCCAAACATGAAGCCGGTACTTTCTCGGCAATAACGGAAATGCGAAGTAAAACCTATACTGCCCTTAACGACAGCGAAAAGGCGGACTTTGACAAGACGTTTTCTAAGGCTCGCACCCATTTCTTTGCAGTAGCTGAGAACTATCCTGAATTAAAAGCATCCGAAAACTTTCTTCAATTGCAGCGTTCGCTGAATGAAACGGAAGAGCAACTGGCTGCTGCGCGCCGTACCTATAATGCTTCTGTTACCGACTATAATAATGCAGTCCAGACGTTCCCCACGAATCTGCTGGCAGGCATGTTTGGCTTTACAAGAAAAGATGTGTTGACAATTCCTGAGGCAGAACGTGCGACTCCAAATGTGAAGAATTTGTTTAATTCATAAAGTGACCGGGTAATGGACAATGTTGACTTTGATGCCCTGGTGCAGAAACTGACTCCTACGTTACAGGTTCTGGAGGACAAACGTAAGGAGCTTTTAAAGAAAGGGCGTTCTCAGGGCTTGCTTTGGTCTGCCATTTTTCTGGTAGTAGGGATTATTGCCTTACTGTTATTGAAGGCAGAATTATTATACGCTATAGTAGTAGTTGTTATTTCAGTAGTTATTTTTATTGGTTGCATAAGTAGTAAGTCGGAAATTCTCTCCTCTTTTTATAAGGAAAAAGTGGTAGACGAAATTATCCGTTCCTTTTGTCCCGGTGCAACGTTTTCTCCACATTCGGGAGTCGATGAAAGTGTTTTTAGAAATTGTGGGTTGTTCATCTCTCCCGACCGTTATCATGCAGAAGACTTGATTACAGGTTGTTTGGATAAAACCAGTTTTGTCTGTTCAGAAGTGCATGCTGAAGAGCGTAGAACTCGTTCCACCAAGAATGGAGTGCAGCATTACTGGGTAGATATTTTCAAAGGATTTCTTTTCATTGCCGATTTTCATAAAGAATTTCGGGGAAAAACCACCGTTGTGCGGGATAGTTTGTTCAAGTTTAATATGGGAGGCTCAAGAGTAAAGCTGGAAAACCCTGAATTTGAAAAGGTTTTTGATGTCTTTTCCACCGATCAGATTGAAGCCCGTTACCTGATTACTCCGGCTATGATGGACAGAATGTTGAAACTGGACAATACTTTTGATAAAGGAATTACCCTCAGTTTTAGAAATTCTACGATTCTGGTTGCTATTCCGGATTCCAAAAACCGGTTTGAAGTAAGCGTGTGGAGTCCTTTGAATAATTTGAATACCCTTAAATCGGATTTTGCAGTACTCCAATCTTTGTTGGCTATTGTTGATGAACTGAACCTGAACACACGCATTTGGAGTAAAGAGTAAGTGGTAAGCGCATCACTTATTTCATGAATAATTTTCACTAATGAAATTATTCATGTAATTTTGCGGAAAACTAAAAGAATCTTATGATACAATCCATGACGGGTTACGGTAAAGCGACTGCTGAACTGCCCGATAAGAAAATCAATGTAGAAATCAAATCGCTCAATAGTAAAGCGATGGATCTGTCAACCCGCATCGCTCCTCTCTACCGGGAAAAAGAAATAGAAATCCGCAACGAGATAGCCAAAGTACTGGAACGTGGGAAAGTGGATTTCAGCCTGTGGGTTGAAAAAAAGGATGCCTGCGAACTCGTGACCCCCATCAATCAGGATGTGGTTGTGGCTTATTATGAGCGTATCCGGACTATCTCCGAAGCTACCGGTATTCCTGTACCCGAGGACTGGTTCTCTACTTTGCTTCGCCTGCCGGACGTGATGACTAAGAATGATGCGCAGGAGTTGAGTGAAGAGGAATGGAGAGTTGTGTATGACACTGTACTCGAGGCTATCCGGCATCTGACGGATTTCCGTAAACAGGAAGGGGCTGCTCTGGAGAAGAAGTTCCGCGAGAAGATATCCAATATTGCTAATCTCCTGGCTGCGGTCAATCCTTACGAAAAAGAACGTATCGAGAAAATAAAAGACCGTATTACGGATGCTTTGGAAAAGACCATCAGTGTAGATTATGATAAGAATCGCCTGGAACAGGAACTTATCTACCACATTGAGAAACTGGATATTAATGAGGAAAAACAACGCCTCAGCAATCATCTGAAATACTTCATCAATACATTGGAGAACGGAAACGGACAAGGCAAGAAGTTAGGTTTCATAGCCCAGGAAATGGGGCGCGAAATCAACACGCTCGGCAGTAAGTCCAATCATGCCGAAATGCAGAAGATTGTGGTGCAGATGAAGGATGAACTGGAACAAATTAAGGAACAAGTACTGAATGTAATGTAATAGTTAGGCGCGGATTACGCGGACTACACAGGTTTCTTTATCCGTTTATATATCTTAGTTTATATATACTTAGAGCCTGTTTAAATTTT
>NZ_DBDF01000046.1 GCF_002293435.1 Bacteroides sp. UBA939
GGAATAAAATCGGCAATCACAACCGTGGCCTCATTCAAATCTACTGCCGGATCGGGCAGATATTTTACGACCACATTTAATGGTTCTGACGATAGAATGCCTTTGTCCTCAAACCCTTTTACCGGATAGAGACGCACCTTGAGCCGTTGTTCGCCGCTGGAAAGAATCCACGGATTAATGGGATAGAAAGATGTCACTCCTCCTTCTTTAAAGAATCGATAAACAGGCACGTCGTTCACCAAAATCTCGAAATTGCACCCGTTGCTGGAGAACGTCACTCCATAATAGTTTTTGGGCGCACCATCCTGCATGGTCGCCTCGATGCGGTGTTTGACTGATGTTAACATGTCATAATTGTTTTTTTGTGCTTTGCACGAGGTTGTCCATATCGACAGCATCGCAATGGTTGTAATACAAAAACGTCTCATTTTATTATCTTTTCGATTTGTTTTTCCAATGTTTCGATACTTTGGTTCGGCCTGTGAGGGCGCGACCAACCTGCGGAACCCGATATGTTTTTTCACCTCCGGCAGGGGGCGCGACGAATGCAATCTCGTCGCCTTTGGCGATGCCTACGTTGCCGCTCCGCAATCGTCCCGCGTCGGGCAACAATCCGTTCATCAGTCTCTTGTGGGCTTCGCACAGCGATTTTACGCTGAACGGGTTGTAACTCCCGAAACGGTCGTAAACTTCGATGGCGTTGCGAAGCTCCATCAGGTCTTTCGCCGGAGCCAGCACCCGCTTGCCGTCGATGTAATCGGTCACCTGCTCCAGCGTCATCGTGTTGCCCTCGATTTGCAGGGTGGACGATATGGTTTTGATGCGGCTTTCGCGCCGGAGCGACACGGGGGGCTTGGAGAGTTGCGCTCCTTCGATCATCCCCAACTTGTGGGATATTTCGGCCAACAGGCTCAATATATCCGATGTTATTTCATACTTCGGCTTCATGATAATACCATTTTGTGCGATTTTGGTAGTACCAAAGGTAGTACTTTTTTTGAACACAGAGACACAGAGCTTTCTTTTTCTATTAAGAAGAGAACCTGAATAAGANNGGCGACTACGTCGCAGAGAAAAAACTCTGTGTCTCTGTGTCTCTGTGTTCAATAATTCATAATTCATAATTCAAATTTTCTCCCTATCCGCAATGGAAGTACTTCTTCACTAATGCCATCATTGCTTCCGGCTTGTCCTGCACTTCGCTGCGCAAGGTCTTGTCATTATATGAACGCAGTTTGCTGATAATTCCGTCAATCATTGCGGGGCTGAATACGTGGTACTGCTCGAACACGGCGCGCTGTTTTTCCAGGCAATCGGCGGAAGCGGCGCAACTATCCGGTAATTGTTCCAGTTGTTCCAGCTTGTCCTCATTCTCTTTCTTGTGAATATTCACGTTGACGTACGTCTTTTCTGCAATAGCCGGTGCGTCTTCCATTTCAAAACCGTGACGGCAAGCCACTGCCAGTCCGGCTATCAACTGGTATAAATCGGCAGAACCGTCCGGAGAACGCATTTCCACGGTTTGCTTCTGCGTGGTGTCGTAATTACTCGGACTCTCCAGGGGGTTAGCCAGCACGCACATATCTGTCTTGGCAGACCAGCCCAACGGAACACGTACCAGGACGGAACGGTTGCGGTCGCCCCAGCAAACATTAGTCGGCGCCTCCTGGTGCGGCACAAGGCGGAAATAAGAAGTAGGGTTGGTGTTACCGAAAGCCGTAATGGAAGGTGCCAGTTCCATCATTCCGGCAATGGCTTTGCGGGCTGTTTCGGAAAGTATGCCGTCTTTCAGCATCTGGTTTTGTCCGTCCTTCATGATACGCATGTGTATATGCAAACCGGAGCCGGCTTTTCCTACCGTAATCTTCGGAGCAAATGTTATATCATATCCGTACTGATAAGCGAGGTTACGAATTATCCACTTGGCTATCATCAACTGATCAGCGGCGCGGTCGGCGCGTACAGGCAGGAACTCGACTTCATTCTGTTCGTAGATTTTGCCGTCGAGCGCGAAATTACCCACTTCAGAGTGGCCGTACTTGATTTCTCCGCCTGCCCGTGCAATATACAGCATACATTCTGTGCGGAAATCATTGAACTTGGCATAAGGGGCGGATTCGTGGTAGCCTCGCTGGTCGGTAGCTGCGAATAAGCCGTCATCTTCTGAAATTACATAATATTCCAACTCGCCCATAGCCTGAAACTCCATGCCTGTGACCTCGGTAAATGCTTCACATGCCTTGCGCAAGGTGTACTCCGGGGAGCTTTGCAATGGTTCGCCATCCTTATTGAAATAAGAGCAAAGCATGGTAAGCGTGGGTTCTTCGGCAAACGGATCGATAAAGGCGGTGCAGAAGCGGGGAACCACATACAGGTCGCTACTGCCTGCTTCGATAAACGGGAAAAGGCTGGAACCGTCCACACGTTCGCCACAAGTCAATATGGCATCAAGGTATGCGGCGTTGTTGATGACGAAGTTGAGTGTTTTCAGTCGACCGTCCGCAGCAGGATACATGAAGTTTACCATACGGATTTCTTTTTCTTTGATAAAAGAAATGATGTCAACTTTGGTAAATTCGGAAGCCGGTTTCTGAAGAGCTGCCACCAACAGGTTGGCGCTCATCGATAGTTCATGATTCATAAATGCAGGTTGTTTTTTAGTTATTATATGGTTAACAGAGTATCATCTTTTTCCGTCATATCCCCACTTTAGGTAAACGGCTCCCCAGGCAAAGCCTGCTCCAAATGCTGTAAGCAGCAGGTTATCACCTTTTTTGAGTTTATCTTCAAAATCCCAGAGGCAAAGTGGGAGCGTAGCGGCGCTTGTATTGCCATAACGTTCGATATTAACCATGACCTTTTCGGATGGTACTTCCAGGCGTTGCGTTACGGCAGTGATTATACGCATGTTGGCTTGGTGCGGAATAATCCAGTCGATATCTTCTTTACTCAAGTGGTTTCTTTCCATGACGGATTTACAAGTGTCGGACATGTTAGCTACGGCATACTTGAAAACGGTGCGTCCTTCCTGGTAGATATAGTGCATGTGGTTATCCAGTGTATAGTAAGAAGGAGCGCATACGGTACCGCCCGCTTTAATATGCAGGAAAGGCAGGCCCTTGCCATCTGTCCTTAGCATGGCATCCATAATACCGAAATCCTCTGTTGTGGGTTCCAGCATGGCAGCCGCCGCGCCGTCACCAAAGATGGGGCAGGTAGCGCGGTCGGTATAGTCTACTATCGACGACATTTTTTCAGCTCCTACTACGATGATTTTTTTATAATTTCCTGAGCGGATAAAGTTTGCTCCTGTTTCCAACGCATACAGGAAACCGCTGCAAACCGCTTGCAAGTCGAAAGCAAAAGCATTCTTGAGTCCCAGTTTCTCGCATAAGATGGAAGATGTGGAAGGTAACCGGTAGTCGGGGGTGGTAGTGGCAACAATTACCAGGTCAATTTCGTCCGGATTTGATTTCGTACGCTGCATCAATTGCTTTGCTGCTTTACGAGCCATATATGAAGTTCCAAGTCCGTCTTCACGCAAGATGTGTCTTTCTTTTATGCCGATGCGTCCCATAATCCATTCATCCGTAGTATCTACCATTTTAGATATCTCGTCATTAGTCAATATGTAATCGGGTATATATCCTCCGACTCCTGTAATCACTGCATTTATATTCTTCATTACGCCCTTACATAATTTAGTTAAACCCCATTAAGATAACACAATAAGCTAAATATGAATGCAAATATATGGAAAGAGCATGAATTACAATTACCGGCTAAAGACACTTTAACGTTTCTCCAATGAAAACGAATTATTGACCAATTCCTTTCTACGGATATTGTCCGTTAACTACTCTAATCTGTAGTGTTTATAAGTGTCTTGTCATAAATGAG
>NZ_DBDF01000119.1 GCF_002293435.1 Bacteroides sp. UBA939
CGCTATATTATCATTCATAGTATGAACTAATTATGAACAGCTACTTAAGGTTTAGTGATTGTTTAGCAAGAGTATCACTAAACACCAATCACTGTGATAAATTCTCATTTAGTAGTAAGAATGCGGATAAGCACATAAAAAAACATCCTGCATCTCTTTCATATCTGCGGAAATCTATATTTATTTGCATATTAATCATTTGCATTTCATTTTATAACTATGAGCACATCAATCAAACGTTACCCTAATAAGGAACATAACCAGCCGACAGAACGTATTTGCCGGACATTGGATCTTCGTGACAATCCAGAACTGATAGCCGAATATCGCCGCCGGCATAGTCGTGAAGCTATCTGGCCTGAGGTACCTGCCGGTATTCGTGAAGTCGGTATTCTGGAAATGGAGATTTATCTTCTGGACACCCGCTTATTCATGATAGTCGATATACCTGCCGGTCTCGACTGGGACGCAGCAATGGAACAACTCGCCAACCTGCCCCGCCAACAAGAGTGGGAAGACTACATGGCCATATTCCAGCTTGTGAAACCCGGTTCCACCGCCGCCGAGAAGTGGCTACCGATGGAGCGTATCTTCCACTTGTACGAGCCGGACAAAGAATAACAAATACATGAAGAATATACAAAAGAACAATGAATATCATGAAAAAGAACACTAAAAAGAACAGCATTATCAGCAAAGACGGAGTCAGTTACCTTATTCCATTCATCCTTATCACCAGTTGCTTTGCCTTGTGGGGCTTTGCCAACGATATCACGAACCCGATGGTGAAAGCCTTTTCCAAGATTTTCCGTATGAGTGTTACGGACGGTGCACTGGTGCAGGTGGCATTCTATGGCGGTTACTTCGCTATGGCATTTCCGGCAGCTATATTTATCCGCAAATACTCTTACAAGGCAGGCGTATTGTTGGGATTGGGACTGTATGCCATAGGTGCGTTCCTGTTCTATCCGGCTATGTTGACGGGGAATTACTATCCTTTCCTGATTGCGTATTTCATCCTGACGTGCGGTCTGTCGTTCCTGGAAACGAGCTGTAATCCTTATATCCTCTCTATGGGAGACGAGGCTACCTCCACCCGCCGCCTGAACCTGGCGCAGTCCTTTAATCCTATGGGTTCCTTACTGGGCATGTATGTGGCGATGAACTTTATACAGAACCGCCTGAATCCAATGGATACCGCGGAACGCAGCCAACTTTCGGACGCTGAGTTTATTGCTGTGCGCGACTCCGACTTGATGACACTGATTGCTCCTTATCTTATAATCGGACTTGTTATCACCGTGATGCTGATACTTATTTATGCTGTGAAAATGCCGAAGAATGGCGACCAATCCCACAGCATTAACTTCCTGCCCACGCTGAAGCGCATATTCAGTATCCGTCATTATCGCGAAGGAGTGATCGCGCAATTCTTTTATGTAGGGGCGCAGATTATGTGCTGGACATTCGTTATTCAGTATGGCACGCGCCTGTTCATGTCTCAGGGTATGGGCGAGAAGGCTGCGGAGGTACTTTCGCAACAATATAATATTGTGGCGATGATTATTTTCTGTGCCAGCCGTTTTATATGTACGTTCATTCTGCGTTACCTCAGTCCGGGGTTGTTGCTGAAAGTATTGGCAATTGCGGCTTGCTTCTTCACAGCCGGCGTAATAGGATTCCAGAACATCTACGGAATGTATTGCCTGGTAGGAGTATCTGCCTGCATGTCTTTAATGTTCCCGACGATTTACGGTATAGCTTTGCAAGGACTGGGCGATGATGCCAAGTTTGGTGCTGCCGGACTTATTATGGCTATCTTGGGCGGTTCGGTATTGCCACCGGTTCAAGCCGGTATTATTGACTGTAATACATTGCTTGGTATGCCGGCGGTGAACCTGTCGTTTATCCTTCCGCTCATTTGCTTCGTGGTAATTGTAATCTACGGACACCGGTCGTACAGCAGGGAAAAGATACAGAAGATGCAACCGTAGCCTGAGATACATCTGCATTGCTCATATTATAGGAGTTAAAGATACGACAAACACACCATTGAATTAGCAATATGTAACGTCTTAGCTGTCTCTATTAGTAAAAAGATAGCTAAGACGTTTTTTTGCTGACACGTCTTTCTGCAAAAGAAGGAGAAATAGAAGCTACAGATACGAAGTTTTGAATATATATACGGATATTCCGTATAAATCGCAGTCGATATACAGAAGTTATGCAATAACTATTTGCTTCCTGTGCGAACCACATATATATTGTGCGCGTACGGCATATATCCCGTGCGTATGTATCACTTGTGTTGTTTGCGCAGGAAGCAAGTGTTACATACGAACCGTATATATCCCTTGCGAAAACCGCATAAGTCCGACGAGAATAAACCGTTAAAAAACTCTTCGGAAGAGGATTCCGCAATTTTTTTAGAGATGTACGTATTTCGATATCGCACTATCTGTCAGCAAGATACGGATTTTCACTTCCGTATTTCCAACCGCCCCTGTCTTCGGACGGAAATATCGCATTCTAAAGCATACAGAAAATACAAAATGACATTCTGACAGCTACGATTGCTGTTATGCTTATCCGCATACTTATTACCAAATAACTTATTCAGCGAAGCTAATAGAGATACTACTATTAATCACCCTAAACTATGGATGATACCCAAAAGCATTTTTTAAGAATTTCCTGATTTTTAGTTATCATATAATTGTTTTTTCCGCTCATTTCACCTATTTTTGCTCCGCAAAGGGTTTTAGTAATATATACTATATAATTTATACTAATGAAAAAACTATTTATATTATTCTTTCTATTTCTTTTATCTATAAATAATGTTTTTGCGCAAAAGGAAGTTATAGATGAAAAAGAATATATTCTATGTATTGACTCATATACAGACTCCTCTCCGTGGAGTTCTATGGTGATTTCCGGAATAACGGAATATCTGCGGGTAGACCCTAACAGTACCCTCTACGCAGAGCACATGAATATGTTGCTGATTGATAGTGAAGAAATTCTGGAAGAGTTCAAGGACAATCTCTTTAGTAAATACGCGGAACATGCTCCTCACATGTTAGTCTTATTGGGAAACTCTGCACTGTTGTTGCGAGACGAGTATAGAAAAGTCTGGGGAGATATTCCTATTATACTCTGTACGCAAGACAATTATGTAGGCCCACGGGAAGTCTATATCCAAAAGTCAGCTATTAAGCCTGCCGATCGGATTCCTCTTTCCGAACTGGTCGACCCTTATAACATGGTTTATCTATATGCCGACTTTTATCTGAAAGAGAATATCCAGTTAATGCGTCAGATGCTTCCGGATATGAAAAAGTTGATTTATATCGGCGACGAACGGCAAATCAACAAGGAAATAGATGCTCTTATAAAAGAAGAATTGGAAAAAAACTATCCGGATCTCCAATACCAGCTATTGTCTTCCGGCAATATAACCACAAATCAGTTACTGGATTCATTATATTATGTCAATACCCAAACAACAGGAGTATTATTCGGTTCATGGTTCTACAAATACCCCTTTGCCGGTAACACTTTAATATCTGCTAACTCCCATAAAGTCATCACCACCGCTTCTACTCCCATGTTTGCTCTTGATTTTATAAATTTAGAGAGCGAGGAAGAAAGCGTGGTAGGCGGATACGGATATGAACAAAAGCGTTACAATGAAAGGTTGATTCAAGTCATTGCGGATATATTTGAAGGTAAACAGGCGCGTTATATCCCATGCTATATCCCTATGGACGGAAAGCCCATCATAAACTATGAAGTACTGATTAAAAAAGAACTTTCCCCATCCCTTTGTCCAGAAGGAACATACTTCTTGAATAAGCCTCCCACATTTCTTGAAAAATACCGGTACTTTATCATAGGTACTCTTATAGCCATCCTGCTGCTAACCTCGTTCTTTCTCTATCGCATTCGCAATTTACATGCATTGAGGGAGGCGCAACAAAAAGAGATAGACATGATAAACAGCTACAAAACGCTGGTGAACAACATGCCCATGCTCTATCTGAGGGAAGAATTGGTAATGGATAACGACGGCAATCCTGTTGACTTGATTGTCCGCAATGTAAATTCGGAGTTTGAGAAGAACTTCTATCGCAGAGAAGATATTATCGGTAAAAAGAGCAGTGATGTTTTCCCGGAATCTACGCCGGACTTCATGAACTTCATCAAGATAGCAGTGTCTGAGAACAGAGCTATAATATTCCCTTATTACTTCAAGTCCATTAATACCTTCTATGATGTAGTACTCAAAAATACGAATCATGACAACATGATTGATATTTTTCTTTTGAACAGTACGGAACTACACAAAGCCCAGCAAAAACTGAGTGCTACCAACAATAAGCTCACAATGACTCTTGAAGTAGCCAATATCGTTCCCTGGAAGTGGGATTTGCAGAACAAGACCATTCTGTGTGACGTCAATAAGTTGGTTGAGTTAAGTGTACACGGTAGAAACGTAGAAGAGACCCAGTTGGCTGTACCCGAGTCGGCATACTTCTCCAAGATATTCAAAGAAGACCGCATACGGGTGGAACAGGCATATCAGGATTTGATAGAAGGGCGAGCCGAAAAAGTGAAAGAAGAATATCGCATAGTCAACGTACAACGAAATAACCAGTGCAAAATAGATTGGGTAGAAGCGCGCGCCGTTGTTGAAACCCGCGACGAAGACGGGAAACCCTTAACATTGGTGGGGTCATCCCTGCTTATCACCAACCGGAAGAAGATGGAGCAGGAACTGACCACAGCCAAAGACCGGGCGGAAGAATCCAACAGATTGAAATCAGCTTTCCTGGCTAATATGAGTCACGAAATCCGTACTCCGTTGAATGCTATCGTGGGATTTTCGGGCATACTGGCATCTATCGAAGAAGAACAGGAGAAGCAGGAATACGTCAATATCATTGAGAACAACAATACTCTATTGCTGCAATTAGTCAGCGATATCCTTGATTTATCGAAGATTGAAGCGGGGACTTTGGATTTCCAATACTCCAATGTGGAACTGAATGAATTTATAAAAGGATTGGAATCTAACTTCCAATTGAGATTAAAGTCGAATGTAGTGAAGCTGGAGGTCGTAACCCCCTCAGAACCATGTATAGCATATACGGAGAAGAACAGATTATCCCAATTATTTATCAACCTGGTGAATAATGCCATTAAGTTTACTGAAGAAGGAAGTATTCGTTTTGGCTACGAATTGAGGGGAGAGAATTTGTATTTCTATGTATCAGATACCGGATGCGGTATTCCCAAGGATAAGCAAAAGGACATCTTCAACCGTTTTGTGAAGCTGAATACTTTTGTACAGGGAACAGGATTAGGCCTTTCAATCTGCAAAACGCTAATAGACCACATGGATGGCAAAATCGGAGTTGAATCGGAGGAAGGAAAAGGTTCCACGTTCTGGTTCACACTTCCCTACAAAACGGCGATGGAAGCGGATGTAGTGAAAGTACCGGAGTATGTGCCACCTATCGTAGTTAATAAGGACAAGTTGACGATTCTTATTGCGGAGGATAATGAAAGTAATTACAAGCTGTTTGAATCTATCCTAAGGTCTGATTATCATCTGGTACATGCCTGGGATGGTATGGAAGCCGTAGAATTGTTCAAGGAATACAGTCCGCAAATCATTTTGATGGATATCAATATGCCTGTTATGGATGGTTATGAAGCTACCCGGAAAATCCGCAATCTCTCAAATAAGGTTCCTATCATCGCTGTTACAGCCTTTGCCTATGCTTCGGACGAGCAGAAGGTTATGGCAAGCGGTTTCGATGGTTATATGCCAAAGCCTATTAACGCGAAACAGCTGAAGGCGCAGTTAACGGATATTATGCAGAAGCGTATTATATTGTTATAAGTATCCCGTCACAATTAGTTTGTAATATAAATGAGAATTTATGCTTGAACACAGAGTCACAGAGACACAGAGAGGGCGACTACGTCGCAGAGAAAAAACTCTGTGCCTCTGTGTTCTATAAAAGAAAAGAACTCTGTGCTTCTATGTTCAAGGCAGTGCTAACCTGCATTATTCATAAGTGTCTTGTCATAAATGAGAATTTAGGTGGAAATGGGTACGCGGACGACACGGAATAAGCGGACGAACGCGGACTATCTCTATTAGCTTCGCTGACAGAGATACTCTTGTTAATCCGCATACCGCTAAATTATTATTTAAGAAAAAAAACCGCGTTCGTCCGTTTAATCCGTGTCGTCCGCGTATCCATTCTTCGCTAAATTCTCATTTATATTACAAACTAATTGTGGCGAAGTACTTAAAAACAGCTAAAAGAACAGATATGAATATGAAGCGAACTACTCTTTCTTTTATTCTCCTGCTTGCTTTCACATTGGCGCATGCCCAGCTTACTCTGGAGTTCTGCAGGCAAAAGACACAGGATAACTATCCGCTGATGCGGCAATACAACCTGATAGAGAAAGCACGGGAGTACAATCTCGAAAACGCCGGAAAGGGATATCTGCCGCAATTCACTCTCTCAGGCAAGGCAACCTATCAGAGTGACGTAACCAAACTTCCGGTGGACATACCGGGCATGGATATAAAAGGTATGCCCAAAGACCAATATCAGATTATGCTCGAAGTTTCGCAAAGTCTCTATGACGGCGGAGACATCCACTCGAAGAAGCAATTGATACGGGCTACCTCGGAAGCAGATCGTGAGAAACAACATACGGATATGTACGCACTGAATGAACAAGTGAACCAAGTTTACTTCAGCATCCTGCTGCTGGACGAACAGCTAAACCAAAACCGGCTTCTGCAAGAAGATTTGGAGCGCACCCACAAACAGATTTCCAATTACATGGCAAACGGTATCGCTAATCAGAGCGATTTGGATGCCGTGAGCGTAGAGATACTGAATACACGCCAGAAACGTATAGAACTGGAATCTTTACGGCAGGCGTATATAAATATGCTTTCTATATTTATAGGTGAAACGATTACTCCCGGAACCACATTGCAGGAACCCGCGTACAATCCCATATCCTCAGAGGGATACTTAATCTCCTCACACTACTATCCTGTCTCCTCAGACAGTCTTCATATCCTCCCGGATGACTCCCTCATCTCTCCGGATAACTCCTCTATATCCCCGCACAACTTGGCTCCTTCGGAATCTCTTCCGAACAACCGTCCCGAACTCCGCTGGTTCGACGCCCGGAGCGAGCAACTGAATGTACAGGAGTCCGCACTGAACGCACGCATACGTCCCCGCCTCGGGTTGTTTGTACAGGGAGCTTACGGCAATCCGGGATTGAATATGCTGAAAGGTAATTTCACTACATACTATATAGCCGGCGTTCGCATGTCATGGAACTTCGGCAGCCTGTACACTTTGCGCAATGACCGCAAACTGATAGACAACAACCGCCG
Source organism: Bacteroides sp. UBA939 (assembly GCF_002293435.1). GTDB lineage: Bacteria > Bacteroidota > Bacteroidia > Bacteroidales > Bacteroidaceae > Bacteroides. The sequence goes on from NZ_DBDF01000119.1 coordinate 7,448, forward strand.
GCAATTAGACACCAGCCGTAGTGTATTCCTGTTCAACACCCATTTGCAATCTACCCAACAGAACGCAGCCATACTTTCCATGCGCAGACAGATGGCGGATGATGATGAAATAATCCGCCTGCGGGTCAATATCCGTAAAGCGGCCGAAGCGAAAGTAGCAAACGGTACACTGACCGTGACTGACATGCTCCGTGAGATTACTGCCGAGAACATGGCGCGCCAAACCAAAGCATTGCACTACGTACAACTGCTGATGAATATCTGGCAGTTAAAGCATACATTGAATAATTAATTATGAACATCTACTTAGTTCAGTAACATACAAACAAAAACAGTTTGCATTATAAATAAGAATTTAGCGGAGCGGAGCTTCGCAATTTTGAATGATGGATAGATGCAAAACTTAATATATCATATATCATGAAACTAATGAATTTGCCGGGACTCTGTTCCCTGATCTTCTTTCTAACCGCTTGCAGCGACAATACCCCGAAGTACGATGCCACAGGTACATTTGAAACCACCGAAATCCTTGTTTCAGCCGAAGCATCCGGTCGTTTGCTCCACTTCAACGTAGAAGAAGGAACGTTACTGAAAGCGGGTCAGGAAGTTGGTGTCGTGGACACCGTACAGCTCTATTTGAAGAAACTGCAACTGCAAGCCGGCGTCAAGTCCGTAGAAGAGCAACGACCTGACATCGTAAAACAAGTGGCCGCCACCCGCGAACAAATATCTGCTGCCGAACGCGAGCGTAACCGTGTGGCAAATCTGCTGAAAGCAGGCGCCGCCAATCAGAAACAATTGGACGATGCCGAAGACCGGCTTGAAGTGCTCCGTAAACAGCTTGCAGCGCAAAACTCTACATTGTCCAACAGCCACCAGAGCCTGACGTGGCAAAGTTCATCCGTCAGTATCCAGGTTGCCCAAGTGGAAGATTTGCTGAAGAAGTGCCACATTATCTCTCCGATAACCGGAACCATACTTGCCAAATATGCCGAAGCAGGAGAACTGACAGCCGTAGGCACTCCGTTATTTAAGATTGCAGATACGGAACAAATGTATCTCCGGGCTTACATTACTTCCGAACAACTCTCTCAAGTGAAGTTGGGGCAGCAAGTAACCGTCTATTCTGATTATGGTACAGATGAGCATAAGCAGTATCCGGGAGTTGTCACGTGGATTTCAGATACTTCGGAGTTTACTCCTAAAACGATTCTGACCAAGAATGAACGTGCCAATCTGGTATATGCCGTGAAAATAGTTGTAAAGAACGACGGGTTACTGAAAATCGGAATGTACGGAGGTGTAAAATGGAACACGCAGTTATAGTGAATGGCGTCACCAAGAGTTACGGCAATGTCGAAGCCCTGAAAGGCGTTTCCCTGACCGTACTTCCCGGCGAACTCTTCGGCATCATCGGCCCCGATGGAGCAGGGAAGACCTCTCTCTTCCGCATCCTTACCACGCTACTGATGCCCGGTAGCGGAACCGCTTCCGTCTGCGGATTAGACGTGGTACGCGATTATAAAGCCATCCGTCACCGCATAGGCTATATGCCCGGACGGTTCTCCTTGTATCAGGACTTGACGGTGGAAGAAAACCTAAACTTCTTCGCCACTGTCTTCCATACTTCTATAGAAGAAAATTACGACTTGGTGAAAGACATTTATCATCAGATAGAACCTTTCCGGAAACGTCGTGCCGGCGCGCTGTCCGGAGGAATGAAACAAAAACTTGCGTTAAGTTGTGCGCTTATTCATAAGCCAGACGTCCTCTTCCTCGATGAACCTACTACCGGCGTAGACCCCGTTTCACGCAAAGAGTTCTGGGAAATGCTCCACCGGCTGAAAACGCAAGGCATCACTATCATAGTCTCAACGCCCATCATTCAGGAAGCCCGCCAATGCGACCGCATAGCTTTCATCAACCAGGGTCAAATACATGGCATAGATACTCCCGACCGCATATTGCAGCAATTTGCCGATATCCTTTCTCCATCCGGATTGCAACACGACAAAGCCGGCCGGCAGGAAGAATATGTCATTGAAGTTGAAAACCTTACCAAATGTTTTGGTAACTTCACTGCCGTCGACCACATCTCTTTCCGTGTTCATCGTGGCGAGATATTCGGCTTCCTCGGAGCTAATGGCGCCGGAAAAACCACAGCCATGCGCATACTCACCGGTCTAAGCCGCCCGACAGAGGGCAAAGCGCGCGTTGCCGGTTTCGACATTTCTACCCAGACAGAAGAAATCAAGAAGAACATCGGCTATATGAGCCAGAAGTTCTCTCTGTACGAAGACCTCAAGGTTTGGGAAAATATCCGTTTGTTTGCCGGAATATATGGAATACCGGAGAATGAAATAGCGCCCAGAACCGACGAACTCCTCAATAGGATTGGACTGAATGCCGAACGCAACACCTTGGTAAAGAGCCTGCCACTGGGTTGGAAACAGAGGCTTGCCTTCTCCGTTTCCATCTTTCACAACCCCAAGATTGTATTCCTGGATGAACCGACAGGAGGTGTAGACCCTGCTACCCGGCGTCAGTTCTGGGAACTTATCTACCAAGCTGCCGACCGTGGCATCACCGTTTTCGTCACCACACACTTTATGGACGAAGCGGAGTATTGCGACCGGATTTCCATCATGGTGGACGGCGTTATCCACGCCCTTGATACGCCCGACGAACTTAAACGGCAGTTTCATGCCGCCACAATGGACGATGTCTTCCAGCAATTGGCGCGTCAGGCTGTACGTACAGCAGATTGAAAACAGCAAAAAGGAAACAAACAATGAAACAATTTATAGCATTCGTCCGAAAGGAATTCTTCCACATTTTCCGTGACCGGCGTACCATGCTGATACTGCTGGGTATGCCCATTGTGCAGATTATCCTTTTCGGTTTCGCTATCACCACGGAAGTAAAGAATGTGCGGTTAGCCGTTCTCGACCCGTCGAACGACATCGTTACCCGCCGCATCATTGACCGTATGGCTGCCGGTGAATATTTCTCCGTCACCTGTTACCTGCATACCCGGGAGGAGATAGAAGCCTGTTTCAGAAAAGGAGATATAGACATGGCAATCGTCTTCAGCGAACAATTTGCTAACCATCTTTATACCGGTGACGCCCGTGTCCAACTGATTTGCGACGCTACTGACCCGAATATTGCTACCACACAGGCAGGATATGCCGCCAATATCCTGTCCGCTGCCGGACGCGAGATGCTTCCGCCGGGAGTGCAGGCGTCTGCCATTGTTCCCGAAGTGAAACTGCTTTATAATCCGCAAATGAAGAGCGCATATAACTTTGTTCCGGGAGTAATGGGACTTATCCTTATGCTGATTTGCGCCATGATGACCTCCATATCCATTGTCCGCGAAAAAGAAACAGGAACTATGGAAGTTTTGCTGGTATCGCCGGTGAAACCGTTGTTTTTCATTCTTTCAAAGGCAGTACCTTATTTTGTATTGTCGTTTGTCAACCTTACAACTATCCTGCTGCTTTCCGTTTATATGCTCAACGTACCTGTGGCAGGCAGCTTACTTTGGCTCATAGTGGTGTCGTTACTCTTTATTTTTGTTTCCCTGTCGCTCGGATTGCTTATTTCTTCCCTGATGCGGACGCAAGTAGCTGCCATGCTTGCGTCGGGGCTAATACTGATGATGCCTACCATGTTGCTTTCAGGCATGATATTTCCCATTGAGAGCATGCCTCTTCTGTTGCAAGGTATCTCAGCCGTACTTCCTGCCCGCTGGTATATCCAAGCTGTACGTAAACTGATGATTGAAGGAGTGGACATTTCGCTTGTCCTGACTGAAATCAGCATTCTTGCCATTATGGCAATTGTGTTGATAACCGTCAGTTTCAAGAAGTTTAAAAACCGTTTAGAATAGGAGAGTAGTGTATGATAAAGTTCCTGATAGAAAAAGAATTCAAGCAGATGCTGCGTAATCCATTCTTACCAAGACTCATTCTGATCTTTCCTTGCATGATTATGATACTGATGCCTTGGGCGGCAAATCTGGAGATAAATAATATCAACTTGAATATTGTGGATAACGACCATAGCGTTCTTTCCAGGCGTCTGACAGATAAAATCGGAGCATCCACTTATTTCCGGACAATCGATCTTCCTGACAGCTATAAAGAAGCATTACAAGCCATAGAAGTGGGGACAGCAGATATCATCTTAGAGATTCCCCGTGATTTTGAAAAAGACTGGGTTAACGGCAGAAGCCCGCACCTGCTTATTGCAGCCAATGCCGTGAACGGAACCAAAGGCGGATTAGGAAGCGTTTACCTTTCTTCTATCATCAACGACTATACCCGCGAATTGCAAACAGAATCTCCTGCACGTGTATCAAAAGCAACGTCTTCTGAGTACACAGAGCAAACGGAGTCCCCCTTGCGCATAGTAAATACCGGCAGAATGCTTCCCAAAGTGGATATCACGACCCATAACCTGTTCAATCCGCATCTGAATTACAAGCTGTTCATGGTGCCGGCATTAATGGTTATGCTACTGACAATGATTTGCGGTTTTCTTCCTGCCCTTAACATTGTCGGCGAGAAAGAGGTTGGAACTATTGAGCAAATCAATGTAACTCCTGTTTCCAAATTTACATTTATTCTTGCGAAATTAATACCCTACTGGCTGATAGGCATCATAGTGCTTACTCTCTGTTTCCTTCTTGCCTGGTTGCTTTACGGGATTTTACCTGTTGGAGATTTTATAACTATTTATTTGTTTGCAGTAGTATTTATATTTGTCGTATCCGGTTTGGGCTTAGTGATATCCAACCATTCCGCTACATTGCAACAAGCCATGTTTGTTATGTGGTTTTTCATGCTGATTCTTATACTAATGAGTGGCCTGTTCACACCTATACATAGTATGCCGAATTGGGCTCAACAAATTGCATCTTTTAACCCGTTAAAATACTTTGTAGAAGTAATGCGTACCATTTATTTACGTGGTGGCGGCTTTAGTGATTTGTTTTCCCGATTAGGAGTCCTGTTTGCCTTTGCTGTTTTCTTTAACCTATGGGCTGTGAGAAGTTATAAAAAGAGTAACTAAAGGATGTTTCAGATGAGCGGTTCATCCGAAACATCCGGTACACGAGTTACATCCCATCTCTCTAAATACTATTTGAATTTACTATGTAGTAGTGTCTCAACTACCTACTAGTAGTTACCCAACTACTACGTAGTAATTGACCAACTACCACTAAGTAGTTGAGGCATTACTACTAAGTAGTTTGGGCTACTCCGCAGGGTGAATTGGCAGAATTACATTCTTCAATGCAGAAAATCATGTACCGGAAGTTTCGGGAGATTCGGATAAAGCCATTAAAAAAGGCGAAAGAATTGTGTATCTTACAACACAATCCTTTCGCCTTGTTATTTTAGTATAAGGAAATACTACTCAACCACTCCCAACTCCCGGAAGCATTTTGTCAATTTATCAACAGCATAGTCTACCTGTTCTTTGGTGTGTGTAGCCATCAATGCCACACGTACCAATGTGTCTTGCGGAGCGCAAGCGGGTGGAATAACCGGATTAATAAAGATACCTTCATCAAATGCCATCTTAGTAACGATGAACGTTTTTTCAGTATCACGTACATACAGCGGAATGATAGGGGATTCCGTTTCACCTATTTCGAAACCGGCTTCCCGGAAACTCTTCAGTGCATAGTTGGTGATATCCCATAGACGTTCCTGACGTTCCGGTTCAGTCTTGATAATATGTAATGCCTCGCGCGCGGCAGCCGTGGCGGCAGGCGTATTACTTGCCTGGAATATGTACGAACGGGCATTGTGGCGCAGCCAGTTAATAACACTGGAGTCGCCGGCTACAAAACCGCCGATAGAGGCCAACGATTTGCTGAATGTACCCATAATCAGGTCAATATCTTCCGTCACCCCAAAGTAATCACAAACGCCACGCCCCTGTTTCCCGAATACGCCCAAACCGTGCGCTTCATCTACCATGATACTGGCATTGTATTTCTTCTTCAAACGGACAATTTCCGGCAGATTGGCAAGGTCGCCTTCCATAGAAAAGACACTGTCCACAACAATCAATTTGATGGCATCCGGAGCGCATTTCTGGAGTTCCTTTTCCAATTCGGCCATGTCGTTATGCTTATATTTCAACTGGGTGGAGAAAGATAAGCGGCGTCCGTCAACAATGGAAGCGTGTACACGGTCGTCACAGATAATATAATCATTGCGTCCGGTCAATTGCGGAATAACCCCTTCATTTACTGTAAATCCGGTAGAAAAACAAAGGGCTTCGTCCTTTCCGACAAACTCAGCCAATTCTTTCTCTAACTCTACATGTATGTCGAGTGTTCCATTTAATAGACGGGAGCCTGCACAGCCTGTGCCGTATTTATCAGTAGCAGCTTTCGCAGCTTCTATAATTCGTCTATCGTAAGTCAGTCCCGTATAAGCATTGGAACCGAACATTAGCACTTTTTTACCATCCATCAGTACCTCAGTGTCCTGATGACTGTCAATTGTGCGGAAATAGGGATATACACCCATTGCCATAAATTGTTGTGGCAAGTCGTATTTCTCCAATTTGTCTTGTAGTAATCCCATGAAATGTTGTTTATATAGTATGAAATATTTAACTATTAAATTATAAGCATTGAAAACAGGGGGCAAAGATAGCAAAATAAGTTATTAGATACTCTATTTTTGCCAAAAAATATACTCATTCAAGGATTATGAGGCGTACTATGGTTATAATTTCAAGTATTTATATTATTTTTGCCAATTACAAAATTGCGTAGTGAAACATCCGTTACACATGAATGAAGAAAAGAAGAAAATATCATTCCTGATAAATCCAAAGTCCGGTACGCAAGGTAAAGAGCAGATTATTCATCATCTTGAGCAGAAACTGGATAAGGAGAAATACATTTGGGAAGTAATATATACCGAATATGCCGGCCATGCTGTGGAAATTGCCGCACAAAAGGTCAAGGAAGAAGTCTATGCTGTTGTTGCTATCGGTGGAGACGGCACTATTAACGAAATAGCACGTTCGCTGGTACATACGAACACAAAGCTGGGTATTATTCCCTGCGGTTCGGGTAATGGCCTGGCTCGTCACCTTCAAATTTCGATGGAGCCGAAAAAGGCTATTGATATCATCAACAAAGGGGTGGCTGATGTTATTGATTACGGAAAGATAAATGAGGTGCCTTTCTTCTGTACATGTGGCGTAGGATTTGATGCGTTTGTCAGCTTGCAGTTTGCAAAGGCGGGCAAGAGAGGACCTCTTACATATATGGAAAAGACTTTGCTGGAAAGTCTGAAGTATGAACCTGAGACTTACGAACTGGAAACCGAAGACAGTACATTAAAATATAAGGCTTTCCTGATAGCCTGCGGTAATGCCTCGCAATATGGTAACAACGCTTACATAACTCCTCAGGCCATGCTGACGGACGGTTTGCTGGACGTAACCATTCTTGAACCCTTCACCGTACTGGACGTGCCGGCGTTATCTTTCCAATTATTCAATAAAACCATTGACCAAAACAGCCGCATCAAGACTTTCCGTTGTCAAACTCTGCGCATTCATCGGGCTAAACCGGGAGTAGTACACTTTGACGGTGACCCAATGATGATGGGAGAAAACATTGATGTAGAGATTATCCGGAAAGGGTTGCAAGTCATTGTTCCCCGTTATGCCGGAAAAAGCTCTATCAATGTATTGCAACGGGCGCAGGATTATATCAACGGATTGAAGCAGTTGAAGTATTGGCAGTAAGTAGTTGGTGGCCGATGGGCTTGCTTATGTTTTATGGAGTATTGACTTTACGAACCTCTCCATGAAGCTGTCCCTGTAGCGGCTGCCGATAGCCAGTTCGTACGTATCTATATAAATGTCGTTCACATCGAAAGAGTCTATTTTCTCCAGGTTTACGATGTACGACTTGTTGGTGCGCAGGAATATCTCCTGCGGAAGCCGTTCCTGAATCGCTTTCATTGTGGTATTGGTAATGATTCTCTGACTGCCGGTCTGGATAACAACATAATCTTTCAAGCCTTCGATGAAAAGGATATCGCGGAACATAATTTTGAAATACCGCCGGTCTGCTTTCACAAAGATGTATTCCTGCGTAACAGTCTCGATGCTGCTTTCTCGGGGTTTGTTCTGCAACAGTTGCAGGTAGTCCGATACTTTGTTCACTGCTTTCTGGAAGCGTACCGGTTCAATGGGTTTCAGCAAGTAGTCCACTGCATCGAGTTCGTAACTGTCCACCGCATATTCGGGGTAGGCGGTGGTGAATATCACGAGTGTATTCCCTTTGATGGTGTGTGCAAAGGTAATCCCGTCCGTGCCGGGCATGCGGATGTCGAGGAATACCAAATCGACGGGATGGGCGGACAGGAAATCGTTTGCCGATTCTGCATCGCCGAAGCTACCCAGTAGATTCAGCATTGGGACGTCATTCACCAACAGCCGGACAGCTTCGCGCCCCAGTGGCTCGTCGTCAATGATAATGCAGTTAACTACGTTTTCCTTCTTCGCGCCTCGGCAATTCGAGCTTTCTTCTTGTTCTCGGTTCATCTTTTATATCTTTCGTTTTTCAATTCTATCTTTAATCGTACAGAATAAGTGGCGTCATTCTCGGTTATCTCCAGTCGGTGCCGGTTGCCGTACAACAAGTCGAGGCGGCGGCGTACATTGGGAAGTCCCAGTCCGCCAACCTCATCTTTGCGCATCCGGCGAAGCGGCTTGGAGTTAATGCACTCGAAACAAAACACATCGTTTTCCAAGTCAAAGCGCAACCGCACAAAGGAGAGGTTACGGTTGTCGTTATTGTGCTTCACGGCATTCTCCACAAAGGGAATCAACAACAGGGGAGGCAAGGAGATATCTTCTACATCATTGTCCGTCGTAATGCTGAACTCGAAGTTGTCACGCCGCAGCTTTTCGAGGTTCAGGTAGTCGGTCAGGAAACGGATATCATCGGCAAGTCGAATGATTTGCTTGGTGAAACCGTGAAACTGATACTTCAGCATATCGCTCAATTTACGGAGAACAACCGCTGCTTCATCAGGGTTTGTCTTTGTAAGAACAATTACATTGTTGAGCATATTAAACAGAAAATGCGGATTCACCTGGCTTTGGAGTTGCTCCAGTTCCGATAGCATGGTAGCCGTTTCGAGCTTGATTATCCGCCTTTCGTTCTTCACCCAATACAGAAAAACCAGGAAAGCATTTACACCGATTATCGGGAAACAGAGCTTAATGACAGTGGAGATGGTGAAGAGAATATTAATCCATATCGAGAAGTCTCCGTAACTACTGAAGATGTCCGAGAAATAGGTCAGTTGTACAGGTATAACGGCAACAAGTATCGACAAAGCCATCGTTGCCAGGTAAGTCCTTATCTTGTTCTTCATCAGCAATCTCGGCATTAACACATAGATATTGAAATATACCAGTGAGAGGTAAACAAGCGAAGATGACAGAAGCCTCAGTACCGATGACCAAGTACCGTCAAGGTTGTCTATTGAAATCAGTAGAAACCCTGTTATCAGTAACAGATGCCGCCACCAATGCCAACGTTTCTCCGTCAGGAAATTAAGTACAGGCGACGAGAAGTCGAATGTTTGTCCGGGTAATTCCGGCGGTAATGTATTCTGTTTGTGATCGCTTTCGTAGAGTTGCATGCGGAGCGATTTGCTTAAGTCCATCAACAGGGCGGAAACCTCCGATGGCGATTGCCTGACAAGTGTAACTGCCTCATCAAGCGTATTGAACAGGGCTTTGGAATCAATTCGCGTCCTGACTTCTTTCAATACGCTCCGCGTGTTTTCTTTTTCCAGGTCGTGTATCTTTGTGCCCGACTCTTGCCAAAGGTGCAGGAGGATGAACAACGCCGTGCCTGCTATACTGATGAGATAGGCGGTAAGAGGAGATATCAGTTCGAAAATCAAAAGACTATCATCCGAGAAGTACCAGAATTTTTCGTTCAGCAAATGATAACGGTTGACTATTATATATTCAGAACCAACTTCTACGGCAAGAATAACCAGGATAATAGCCAGCAGCGAAAGTACATAAGCTATAAAACGGTTGCGGAGCAGCAGGCGGGGAACCAATACATGGATGTTCAGCATTATGCCGATATAAAATGCCGAGACAATTGCAATCACCGTCGCAATTAGTAGCTCGTGGGCTACCTGTAGCCCTTCCGGCGATATTGGGGATGTTATCCCTAAGGAGATAAAACCCAATATCACAAGAAGTAAACTATGATATATCAACCGTTTCCGTTTCATGTTATTGTCAGAACGAAATTTTATAATATATATTTGGTATGCCTACAGAGGCCGTTGTTCTATCCATCTCATTGGTCTGGTAGTTATAGTCGAAGCCGAAGTACTCCTTACTACCGGTTACGTTAATCATCTTGGCGCCGAACTCGTGTGTCAGTCCCGGTTTGTTAATCTTGTAGTTCACCGTTGCATGAACAACAACAGACGCAGGATTCCTGCTACCCATCATGCGGTTTTCATCCTCGATGGGGCGTTGTTCGGCCAGCGATGCCGCTTCGTCGATGGGTGTATAATAAGTACCTCCCATCAGATTCACCCGCAGGTTTACACCTAATACATTCTGTTTGTTTTTTCCCATCATCCATTCTTTTCCACCCAGCGCATTTACCAGAAAACGGCGATTGTAACGGGTGTTGCGCCAAATGCCGTCATCTCCACGATACTTGGAATCGAAAACGGAAGCCGTCAGCATGTAATAGTAACCGTCTTTCAGGTAACGTTCAAGAGTGAAGTCGACGCCAAAGTTACGGCCTTTGCCGTTATTTATCAACTGTTTGTTCATATAAAAATCGGTTTGGTTGATAATGGAAATGCCGGTTCCGGGTATTACCGGCACATCGTAGAGGTACTGGAAGTAAGGCTCAACCTTGAAATGTATATTGTCCGACACCTTCCAATCATAACTCAGTACGGCATGATATGCCTTGGCTAAGTCAAGGTCTTTGTTTACCGGACGGTCGCCTGTTTCGGGCGTGGTAACGAAATAATAGTCAAGCCGTTCGTGCCGGCTGTGTGCTCCTACCGCCAGGGCAAGCGCATGGCGCGGGGCTGCCTGCCAACGAATAGAGGCGCGAGGTTCCACTGTCCATTCTTTGTTGAGTGCAAAATATTGCGCGTTCACTCCCAACTCGGCAAGGAACCGGTCACTGAACTGATAGGACGATTGGCTGAAGGCGGATATCAGCATACTGCTTCCGTTAGAGTTGGCAAAGTTCATCATCGGAATATTGCCGTAAGGAAAGTCTTCTACCATGTTGTAGTTATCGTCATATAGCAAACCGGTCAGCGTGATACCTGTACGGTTGGTATGGCGGGCGTTGAATTTCTTATTCAGATACGAGTGAAGAACAAGGTTCGTGTTCTTGTCCAGCATATCGAGCGTCCTTTTGGGATTCTTGCCATCGCGGTCGAAACGGTCGAGCATGGCATGATTCTCGGAATAAGTGGCCGCCAAAGTAGATTTCAGATAGGTATTTCCATCGAGGAATATTTTATGCCCCAATCCTGCTACACCCATATACTGGCGGGTTCTTGATTCTTCGAGAAGATATTCGTGGTCGGCCGTATTGTCCGGCAGCGGTTCCAGATAACGGTCGTTAGTGCCGATGCCCCATAATGAAAAAGTTCCTGCTTTCTTTGTAGGGATGTTGATTTTGAAGGACAAGTCCTGATAGCGCATGCCTGAAACCTCTTTGAGACTACCTCCTACGATATCTCCTGCCAGCGCCATTGTAGAGTAGCGGTAGTTGAAGAGGTAAGAGGCACGTCCTCCTTTTTTAAAAGGTCCTTCGGAAGCAAACTCCACGCCGAGTGTACCCAATTGGGCGGTATGTTCGTATTGCTGGTTATTACCGTTACGCAGCATCATATCGAATACACCGGAAAGCGCATTGCCGTATTCCGCCGGAAACGCTCCCGCAAAGAAATCCGAATTACCCAATACTTGCGAGCTGAAGGCTGTAAGGATACCGCCACCCACTCCGCCTATTTCGGGGTAGTGGCTCGGATTGGGTATTTCGACGCCTTCCAGCCGCCATTGCAGGGATTGGGGCGAGTTGCCGCGTATGGCAATGCTGTTGCTCGTTACATCTCCGGCTGCGCCTGCAAATGAGGCAACCAGGCGTGCAGGGTCGTCAAGACCGCCTGCATAGCGGCTTGCCTCTTCCACGCTGAGCATCCGCGCTCCTGCCAGCGCCATCGGGTTGAGGGGTGCTTCTTTGTTTGTTTTCGGCCGTACCACCACTTCTTTCAACTCCGTCAGGCTTTCTTTCATCGAAATCTCCAGTATCACTTCCTTAGCAGACGATACCATTACTTCACGGATTGTTGCCGGCTCGTATCCCACAAAGGAAGCTTGAATATTGTAGCGTCCAATCGGTAATGAAGGGAGGTTGAAAGTTCCCTGTTCACCGGTTGTTACACCCACGAAAGGATTGCTATTCAGTACCACCACATTAACATAAGGCAAGGTTTGTCCCGATGCCGCATCCACAACAACTCCTCGTATAGTTCCGCACGATTGTGCCGCCACTTCTGTGAATAATCCGATAATCATTATTACACTTAAAATCAGTTTTCGCATATCTTTTTTTATTTAATTGATGCGGCAAAAGTAGAGAGAAGCGCAATGCGTATCGACCTTTTTTAGACCAAATGCCTTAGTTTTTCGACTAAAATACCTTTCTACCTCTTACCTGCATTATTCATGGCGGCAAATACATTCATCCCGTGGGACGAATTTTTTCATCCCACGAGACGGTTTCATTCGTCTCACGGGACGGTTTCATTCGTCTC
>NZ_DBDF01000089.1 GCF_002293435.1 Bacteroides sp. UBA939
GATGCACTAAGCCGAATGCTTACCACTTCCATCAGATATGGTTACTTTGATTTTTTTGTCATAATAATTATTTTTTGGGTTTAAAAAGTTGCAAAGGTAAAAAAATAACATGAATATCTGCATTATTATCAAATAAATCACTATCTTCGCAGTGAGCCGTTCGATTAGTTTATATTATTGATACTTTAGGCAAAGGCTTTACATGAGTATATTAATTGATATTTATCCGGTACATGAATAAATTTCTCGTTTCCATTATCACTGTCAATTACAATGGTTTGCACGATACGTGCGAAATGATTGAATCGTTCAGCCAATACGAAACTTACCCCTATGAGATGATTGTCGTAGACAACGGTTCGCTAAAACCTGAGGCTGATGAAATTGAACGACGTTATCCAAAGATAAAGCTGGTGCGGAATGTGAATAACGGTTTTGCCGGGGGGAACAATGCAGGACTGCGGGTAGCTGAAGGAGATTACTTGTTCTTTCTTAATAATGATACACTCATCCGGGAGCCGGTGTTGGAAACCCTTGTTCGCCGTCTGGAAGCAGATCCGAAGAACGGCGGCGTCTCTCCTATGCTGAAGTACAACTATGCACCTGATACCTTGCAATACGCGGGTTTTACACCTTTCTCCGGTATCACACTGCGAAACGCTGCCATCGGCTTTAACGAAAAGGAGCAACCGCAATACCGGATAGCTCACGAAACGGCATCTCTGCATGGAGCTGCCATGATGGTACGACGTGATGTATTACAGTCGGTCGGTTTCATGACGGAGATTTATTTCCTTTTCTACGAAGAATTCGACTGGTCGGCACAAATGCACCGCGCCGGATACAGATTATGGTACGAACCCGCCGCTGTAGTCTATCACAAGGAAAGCATGACGGCGAAACGGGGAACTCCATTACGAGAGTTTTATTTGTCGCGCGCGCGCATTCTATATGCCCGGCGAAACATACCGGGAAGCAGGAAAGTATTGTCTTGTTTATACCTCTCCTTTATTGCTGCTCCTAAGAAGAGTGTGATTTATCTGTTGCACGGTAAGTTTCAATTAGCAATGGCTGTGATTCGCGGCACTTTCAGAGGGCTTATTGATTATTCACACCATGTTCTGTATGAATAAATCTCTTATTCGCCTCCCTCAAGCGGAAGAGGTTGATGAACATCAACAAAAAAGAATAAGGAACAAGACATATTGCTTTGGCAAAACGCCATTTCCAAAAACGCCGTGGAATAGCAATCGCTATTGTTAACAACAATATTCCAAATATAGTCCACCACTTATATGCCAGTGTAGGAAACCAAATGGAAAGAGATACGGAAAGAATAAAAGTAAAACCTAACAATAACACCCGTGACAAGAATAACTGCTGAAAAAGTTTATCACAAAAATCCCATTTCTGATCGCGAATAGCCGGAAGTAAATGACGAACGAATTCACCAAGACTATAGTATTGGGCAGATAACCAACGACGGCGCTGTTGGTAGAAATGCCTTGTTTTCTGAATTTTTTCATCCAACACATACGTATCGGGCAAATAATGAAAGAAAATGCGCTGATAGAGCAACTTCATTTCCAGAACTCTATCAAAACCTCCAACCGAGGTATTACTCATCATCGCCTCATAAAACAACGCATATTCAAATGCCATACCGGAGCCTATCAAAGCAGCCGACCTGCCCAGGTTGACATGTCCTAAACGAAATATGGAGTTATTGACTTCTTCACTAACCGCATCTAAATAAGCCATGTCGGTATTCAGGTTTTTAGCGACACGGTGTGTCTGCACAACCTTGACATCCGGATTACCGAAAGCATTGTTCACTTCCGAAAGATAGGATGAGTTAATAATATTATCGGCATCAATAATTAATACAACATCATAAGCATCCTTATCCAAATACTCCAAGGCGGCTTTTAAGGATTTAGTATTCGTGCTTTGCTCAAAATCTACCTGAAGTAACTTGATGGGCAGTTCAGACAACTTCTCATTCGTTGCAGGTTGCATGTGGTCCGAAACAACAACTACATCGTACTTATCGCTTGGATAATCCTGAGCCAAACAAGCCTGAACCGTGTCTATAATTACAACGTCTTCCTTATAAGCGGCTATCAGTAAAGCAAACCGCTTATAGTCCTTGACGGAAACCGGTTTATCCGGTTTACGCCGTAGCGACGCCAAACTATATATCAATAAATACACTATATTTATTGAAAACAATGTATATAAAATCCAATCGATAGTATGTAGTACCTGTTCCAATTTCTATACTTTAATACAGTTATCCTTAATACAGTTATCCTTAATACAGTTATCCTTAATACAGTTATCCTTAATACAGTTTATCCGTATCCGCATTGCCCGGTAATGAAGCGTCAAACCAGTTATAATTCGTTTTGTCCTGAGACCACCTTTCATAATTCAGGTAAGCTCCGGCAATATCTTCACTCTCTAACGGATAGCGCCAGGAAGGTGATGAAGAGGATGTTCGGGGAATATCAAGCGCCCAGGGATAAGTATTGTCCATACGGTAGTATATACCTTGTGAAGCGTCCGAACGGTCTAATCCGGTACCAAACAGGGAAGCATCCATCTTTGAAGTAGGCGCAAAATCTACCAAATGTATCTCGTGACCACGGTCACCGTTTACATAAACGAACGGATTGAATTTCATATAGTCCGCTTCGGCATCAGTCAGAGGATTTTGCAAAGTAATGGTAACTTCCGTAGCCGGAATATCATTATAGCCCAGAGACTTATACGTATTTATGATTCCGGGGCCACCGAATGCACCGTTCGTATCATCCCATACAATTAAAGTGGCTTTATCATTTCCGGCTTCCAACACCGCTCCTGTCACTTCTTTTATCATTCCGGCAGAGAAAGGCAGTTCAATACCGAAACCACTTTTTACGGCACCGCCACGAGCCACCGGTTTTAACGACAACTGTATCTCATTTATACCCGAAGCATTCTTTATCCGCTTATATGTATAGTTAACCACCAGGTCATTGAAATCATAATCTCCCTTCCAGGGCCACAGGTCTTCAAAAGCCAAAGTACCATGCTGGGCATCAAATGCCGGAACCGGTTCGGGAATTATTTCGTTATCCGGAGCTATTGCTCCCGGCGAAGCTGTTGTAATCTTTAGAAGAACATCATTGAAGTCGCGGTCATTATCCACATCATCCCAATAGCGTGCATCCATACCTGCCACAATACAGTTATAATCCGGACACGAACGAATGATAGCGTTGGCTTTGTCGAGACCGCCACCATTCAAAGCGGGTGTGGAATAGAATAATTCGTAGTCCGGATAACCAGGATTAGAAGTAGAACTACTAACCTGAGGGTTCCTCGGTGCAGAGAATGAGAAAGATTTCGGATTATGGACAGGTCCGGTCAAATATGATGAACGGGCGAATGCAAAACCGATATGGGTACCTTTCGGGAAAATCGTATTATATTCCCCCTTATCTTTATCCCAATAAAGGAGTTGCACTTTTATGCCGGAAGGACAATCTCTTGATGAGACATTCGGAAAAGCCATTGTCATGCGCAACCCTGTCGTATTATTTTCTCCTTTATAAACGTCGGAATTGCTCGTTAATTCTCCTTCTTTATAATTATAGTACAATAAGGAAGAATAGTGAACCCCAAAATTACCGTCGCCGATATAGGTTATCCAAACTTCAGTACCATTGTTGTCCATAACTACCAAATCGCTGCTTTCTTTTATCGCCTCTTCATCCTCGAATTTTTTCTCAGGATACCAGGAATTAACCAGATTAACAAAATCCGTAGAAAGTTCCTCGCTTGTTATCAACGGAGATTTACCGGGGATCAAAATTCCTTTATCGCCCACACCATTATTTCCAAAAGGAGAATTAATGTTATAGCGCGGGGAAATAGGAGTATCGGACACATCAATTGCCGCACGGGTTTCCGTGAGCGCGGGAAATGCGACACCATAGAAAGAGAGGGACATACTTTCCGCAACATCCACGGTTTGCACTTGCCCGTATCCGGAGGTTACGGGATGAACGTAGAGTTGCTTTACATTCCCGGGTACAGTAATTCGGGCTTGCAAGACACCCTGATTATTGGTATAGCCGGTATAAACCGGTTCCACTTCGTGAGAAATACCTTCATTTGTACCGGGATTTTCAACGTATACATTAAAGAGTACCCCTTTCCCGGGCTTGCCGGTAGCATTATAAGCGGACAGGGAGATGTTTTTTGAAGTCTTTAATGCAAATGAAAAAGACAAATCAAGAGTAGGATCATCATCAACTTTCCTATTCGGATCATACACGTCGTTGTTTATACAAGAAACGACAAACAGCGAAGCAACAGCTAATGTAATTGCGGATAACAGAGTTCTCATAACTATATTTTTTTGATGATAACACATTTCGTTGCGAATATACAAAAAATGGTTGGAATCATCATCTTTTTAGTTAATAAACTTCTTATAAATGTGAAAAAGGAGAGATGTCACCACCTCTCCGTTTTCTGTTAAGTCTGTTTTAGCTTAGTCGATGTCTTTTGTAATCTCCTGAATATCCTGCAACGTAAAGCGACCAACGAGTTGCATAATGATGAAATTGTTTTCATCGTCCACAATCATAAGCAGGTCTTTTACGTTTTCGCCATTCATATTGGCGTAGAAAGTTACCTTGCTTTTTCCGTCGCGAACACGCATCAGTTCTTCGTGGGTTTTCCCGACTAATTGGGAGAATTCATTCCGCATTTGTGGAATAAGGTCTTTTCTACTTGTCGTAATCGTATAGAGAGATTCTACCTTCCCTTTCATGTTCATCAGGTTCAACCCGATATCCTCTATGGCGGGCATCATATTGAACATGGCTTTGGATATATACACCGAGGTTACTCCGTCTACATCTACGTATTTTTCGAATAATTTGTTATCGTTTTGCGCATAGCCCATAGCGGAGCATGCCAAGCATATCAGGGTTAAAAGAAAATATTTTGTTTTCATAATTGCTGAATATTATGGGGTTATAATTACTGTAATATTAAGGGTTATAAAATAATTAGAATTATTGCGCTTTCAGCGCTTTAAATTGTTTATCTGCTATCACATTCGCTTTGTTCACCTCTTCTCCGGCTATCGAAACTTGGTTCAAGCCTTTATTCAGTTGAGTCGACAGGAGCGCCAATGCGTTTTGCGCAGCTACGGCAGCTTCACGAGGGTCGCTGAATGTATCCTTTGATCCGACATACCGGTTTTCTACTTGGAAGAAGATGGCTACTCCTACAATCAGAGAGGCAGCAACACTTCCAATCCAATATAATGAACGCTTCTTTCTGTGGGAGACAATATGCTTCTTCTCGTCTGTAGCCCATTGTTCAATGCTACATGCCAATCGTCCGGATAATCCTTCGGGTAATTCCTGATCACTGCGAAGCGCTTCCTGAATCAATTTATCTAAATCTTTATCGTTCATGTACCTTTTATTTTTAAGTATTGTTCTTTGATTGTTTTCCGGGCACGGAAAAGCAATGTCCTCACATTTGTTCCACTGAAATTCGTTATTTCCTCGACTTCCGCGAGAGAGCACTCTTCCAGTCCGCATAGTTTGATCACCAACTTTTGTTTTTCCGGCAGTTTTTCTATCAATTGCTTCACGATTCTCACATCTTCGGCTCTTTCCAAATCCACATCCGGCGATGATTCGTAGGATATGTGCACGGTTTCAAGTTCTTTCTCGTGCCGGTTGGCACGTGGTGACCGGAGAAAATCCAGACACATATTCTTTATGAGGGTGACCGAAAATGCTTCCGGATTTTGGATGTCTTGCAACTCCATCCGTTTGTTCCACAGCTTGTAATAGGCGTCCTGTAATATGTCTTCGGCATCATTCTTGTTACCGACCATAGCCATTGCAATCCGGTAGAGTTTGGGATGAAAGGAGAAGAACTGCTGCTTGAAGCGATCAGCTTCCACTTTTTCCATGTTTTGCGGCCACTTCTTCGAAATCGGATGGCTTGATTTTACCTTGGATACGTATCAATGCATGAGAGTCGCCTGTGGTAATGACCACCATTTCCCGGATCATGTCTTTTTCTATCTTCACCAGTATTTTGGTACGGCTACCTCCTTCATTGGTAGTAATCATAGTTTCAAACTGGGGGTCTTTCAAGTTCTTGATGGCGGTGATGAGTTTTTGTTTCACTCCATCTTCGCATTTGTCAAAGTCATAAACTTCGATGACGTCCACTCCCATGGTTTCGGTAAACAGGCCTGCAATGTTCATTACGAATTTGCCCAATTTAACTTTTTCGGATGCTTCCGCACGAGAGAATTCTTTGAAAAGTTCGTCAACACTGTAATTCCGGCTATAACCTATCTGGCAAACCAGTAGTAACGTAAGTAGGGTAATACACTTTTTCATAATAGATGTTTTTTTGATGTTATTTGTGTATAAGACGAGATGGCCTTACAGCTTGTTGCAAAGAAAATGTTTTTTTTATGAGTAGAGTTCCTGTTTCTGTATACATCTGCGTTATCCGCGTCTAAAAAATTACTTGTATTGCGCTAACCTTTTACATGCTTTATTGTATTTTTGCAGTCAAATAAAAAATGGGATGACATATTTAGGTGAAATACTTTCGTTGGGTGTGGCTATTTCCTGGACGGCGACCGCCCTTTTTTCTGAAGTTGGCAGTAAACGATTGGGGGCATTGCAGTTGAATGTAATCCGCATGACGCTCTCTTTGGTTATGCTGGGAATCACCTTATGGTACTTTACAGGGTCTCCCGTACCACTGTATGCCGATGGCAGGACTTGGTTCTGGCTGTCATTGTCGGGTTTTGTCGGTTATGTATTGGGTGATTATTGTTTGTTTAATGCGTATGTAGTGATTGGTTCCCGCTTCGGACAGTTGTTTATGACATTGGCGCCTATTGCAGCTGCCTTTTCCGGTTGGGCAATTTTGGGCGAACACATGTCTATGCAGGCCATTGCGGGTATGTTAGTGACTATTACGGGAATCAGTATATCTATTTTCAACCGGGGAACTGCTCACAAGATAGGGTTAAAACTGCCATTGAAGGGTGTTCTTTTGGGCATTGGAGCCGGAGTAGGTCAAGGCGTGGGACTTGTGCTGAGTAAAGTCGGTATGAATTATTATGAAATGAGTATCCCCCACGGTATGGAAGCCGTAAACGACTTGCTACCGTTTGCTTCTACGTTTATTCGCGCCATCACAGGTGTTCTGGGCTTTCTGCTGGTAATGGGATATCAACGGAAATTTGATACACTCCTTGCCGTAAAGCACGACAGTAAGGGTGCGTGGGCGGCTTTGGGGGCTACGGTTTTCGGTCCGTTTGTAGGAGTTTCTATTTCACTCATGGCAGTGCAGTACACGGAAGCCGGCATTGCTTCCACACTGATGGCGCTAACTCCCATCTTTATTTTATTGCCTTCCCGCCTCTTCCTTAAACAAAAGATTACTTTGAAAGAGGTGGCTGGAGCTGCTATTAGTGTTTTGGGGGTGTCTCTGTTCTTTCTTTAATTGAATATATAAACCTCCACTCTGTCATCGTGCACGGAGTAGATAAGTCGATGCTCAGAATTAATCCGTCTCGACCATTTCCCTGCCAAGTCATATTTAAGAGGTTCCGGCTTACCAATTCCGGCATAGGGATGTTCCAATATGTCAGCCAGTAACTTCTTGATACGATTCGCAACTCCAGGATTGTTCTTCTTCCAATATTCCCAATGCTCCATGGCAGTAGGAGTAAATATTATCTTCATAATGAATCTAAATCGACCTCAATTCCTTTACCCGCTTTCAAATCTTCCTCTCCTCTATATATATCCTCCATTGTTTGGGGCGAGGACATGATGTATTCCGTCTCCTTTAACGAATTATATTCTTCCAAAGAAATCATCACTACTCCCGTTCCATTCCCACGATTAATGATTACTGTATCGCAATCATCAACCACAGAGTCAATATAGCCTTTAAGATTTGCTCTTAAATCCGTGTAATTAGTAGTTCTCATAACTCTTCTTTTCATTTTGCACAAAAGTATGTACTTATTTGCGTACCTACAAATTTAATCAGTTAAAAATGAGGTAACTCAAGATAGACATAAATATAATTTTGATGCGATTGCCCTGTTTCCTCTTACAGGTACTCTCACTTAATAAAGAAAATGATTATCTTTGTGCAACTTACAAAATATTAATAGTTATGAACCAACAGCTTTTGAAAGAAATAGAAATAGGATCTAAAAGTGCCCTCGTCAAAAAGAGAATTATTACACATTATATATATAATGGAAGTTCTACAATTCCCGACCTTTCAAAAGAACTGGAATTAAGTGTACCAACCGTCACTAAATTCGTTGATGAAATGTGTGATGACGGTTATATCAATGATTACGGAAAACTGGAAACCAGTGGCGGACGTCACCCGAATCTTTATGGCCTCAATCCCGAATCAGGGTATTTTCTGGGTGTAGATATCAAAAAGCTCTCTGTTAACATCGGACTGATCAACTTTAAAGGTGATATGGTAGAGTTGAAGATGGATGTACCTTATAAATTCGAGAACTCGATTGAGGGAATGAATGAGTTATGCAAACTCATTCTCGATTTTATAAAGGGACTCACCATCAACAAAGATAAAATCCTGAATGTTAATGTAAATGTGTCGGGACGGGTAAATCCCGAATCGGGATATAGTTTCAGTCTGTTCAATTTTGAAGAGAAACCATTGGCTGATGTATTAACCGAAAAATTAGGGTATAAAGTAACTGTTGATAATGATACGCGCGCCATGACCTATGGAGAATATATGCAAGGGTGCGTGAAAGGGGAAAAAGACATTATTTTCGTAAATGTAAGTTGGGGGATAGGTATCGGGATTATTATTGATGGTAAAATCTATACCGGCAAATCAGGTTTCTCGGGTGAGTTTGGTCACGTAAGCGCCTATGATAATGAGATAATCTGCCATTGTGGCAAAAAAGGATGCCTGGAAACAGAAACCTCCGGTTCAGCGCTCCACCGGATTTTATTAGAACGTATCCGGAACGGGGAAAGCTCCATACTATCAGCACAAATTACCGATAAGAAAGATCCCATAACTATTGATGATATAATTGCCGCTGTAAACAAGGAAGACTTGCTCTGCATCGAAATTGTAGAAGAAATCGGGCAAAAACTGGGCAAACAAATTGCAGGACTAATTAATATTTTCAATCCGGAACTGGTTATTATAGGGGGTACTCTATCTTTGACCGGAGACTATATCACTCAGCCAATAAAAACAGCTGTACGCAAATACTCCCTAAATCTGGTCAATAAAGATTCAGCCATCGTAACCTCCAAATTGAAAGATAAGGCAGGGATCGTTGGAGCTTGTATGCTGGCACGTAGCAGAATGTTTGAGAGTTAATTCCATTCACACACGCTACATAGAAAATGCCATGATAACATTTCCGAATGCCAAAATAAACCTGGGACTGAATGTCGTAGAAAAGCGTCCCGACGGATATCATAATCTGGAAACCGTATTTTATCCCGTCCCTATAGAAGATGCGCTTGAAATCAACATTCTGAACGGAGGTAATGAGAAATTCCGTCTGCATCAGGCAGGAATAGAAATTGAAGGAGAAGCTGAAAACAACTTGGTGGTAAAAGCCTATAAGCTCTTAGATGAAAAGTATGACCTGCCACCTGTAGATATTCACCTGTTCAAACACATCCCTTCAGGTGCAGGCTTGGGCGGCGGCTCATCCGACGCGGCTTATATGCTGAAACTACTGAATGAAAAGTTCGCTTTGGGATTGACAAATGAAAGTTTGGAAGAATACGCAGCTAAGTTAGGAGCCGATTGCGCTTTTTTTATCCGGAATACTCCAATGTATGCCGAAGGAATAGGCAACATCCTCTCTCCTATCTCTTTATCCTTAAAAGGATATCAGATGTTTTTAGTAAAACCGGATGTTTTTGTTTCTACCCGCGAAGCTTTTGCACAAATAAAACCACACCGGCAAGAAATTCCATTGAAAGAAGTGCTGACACATCCTATAGAAGAGTGGAAAGAACTTATGAAGAATGACTTCGAAGAAAGTGTATTCCCACAGTTCCCGGTCATCAGGGGAATTAAGGAAAGGCTTTATAAGCAAGGAGCCATATACGCTGCCATGACGGGTTCCGGTTCATCCGTATTTGGATTGTTCAAACCAGAGGATGATAAACTGACAGAAGAAGGTTTCGGAGAAAAGGCATTCGTGTATCGGGGAATATTGAAGTAAGAAACCTTGGCTCACCCAGTCACCCGAAATTTCCGGCACATGAAATACCGATTCTTGATAAACCAAGACAGGGAGAATAGACATTTACATAGTATTATTCCACAACTATATCCTTGGCCACGGATAGTGAAATATATAATAGAAACAGCGGGATGAAAAAGCTTCGACGGAAGATTGGGCGAAATCCTCACCATTTTACTATTCTAATCTATTAGAGACATATAATCATTAAAGTATTTCCTTATTCGTTCAATTTGAGATTTCTTTATATTCTGAAAACGTAATGCTTGCTTAGTTGTGTCTATACCAAATAAAACAATTAAATTACCGAAAGAAGTATTCATGAACATTGTTGGAAACGAATCTACATCTTCCATATCTATGGATACAGTTTGATTACTGTTTATAGCATCCCTTACTATACCAAACAGCATTATACCTCCATCCGGATAGCTTCTTCCGTCCAATATGTCTTTTATCTTAACTGTTACCATAATTATTATGTTATAAACAAACATCTCCTTCAATTTCTTCATCTTTTTCAAATGAATCAATTGAGATATCAAAGTAAATCAATGTTCCTTTAAAATCAAAATCTAAAGTATATGTTCTAATATTATTTTTGTTTTCTTGGCAAAACAACAGAGCTTTGTTACTAACAACCCTCATCATTCCACCATTCTTAAGATTAGATAATACATTATCCAATCCAAACCCCCTATTGTGCTTATTGGTTTTAGCGGAAACGCCAATATCTAACGAGCTTTTTAGTGCTAACTCATCACTTTTTATCTCAGGCATAGCAGCCCTAAGAGTAGTTGGAATTCCCAAACCTAAATCACATGCGGCAAAATGTATTTTCCCTTCTTCCTCATCATAATTGATATATGAAAAAGCAATGCCATTAGATTTAGAATGGTCTGCAACATTTGCATATATCTCATCTAAAGAATTTTGAAAGCCAGAAATATCTAACCCTTTAAAGTATGTTCTTTGTAAATACTCCGTAATTACAATACTATACTCTTTGGCTCTATTATTCACGATCTTCCATAAATTCAAATTAGACGTATCTTTCTCTTTAACATACGCAGTATTAGTATTGTTTATGTATCGGTGCATTTCAACCTCGCTAAAAACAAAATTGATTAATTCCAAATCATCTGCCTCAAAATAAACAATATAATTATATCTCTCAATATATTCAATAAGACAAGAAAGAAGTACTATATGAAAAGGAGTAAAATCATTTTTCTTGATTGTATTTGGAATATGTATTTTAATCTCCTGTTTTATCCCACTATTATTCGGTTTCAAAAGTCGAATTATAGAATTCACACTTTTAATCCAATACCTTCTGTCCTTTTTATCAAATATAATTCTTTCCATTATTAGTATTCGCGTTGCATATCAACCACACTACAATATATTTGTGACCACAAAGATATATTATTCTAAAATAAAAAGAAACACTTACTCTAACATTTTTCCAGCTCTTGCATTTATAACAATTACTACTGCCACAAATTACACTTTACACCACCCCTACATAAGCCCTCCCGAACGCCTATAAATTACTTAGTAGTCTGCCAATTACCCAGTAGTAGTTGCCCAATTACCTACTAGTAGTTCAGACTCTACTACTAAGTAGTTTCAAATAGCATTTAAACCATCTTTAAAGAGACCACAAACAACAAGAAAACACAGATTGATCTTACACCCTATAGCAGTCGCTCGTTCCGGGCGAACAACAAAAAAATAAGCCCTGTCTCCCGACAAGGCTTATTTACAACACAAACACAAAATAAAACACGACAAAACTACTATGCAATCCCACCTGTCTATGCCGGGGAGGCATACGTACTGGCTATGGATATTCACATACACATAAACAGCTTCAGGCTGATTCGCATTTTATAAACAAATGCGGGGAAGCATTTGTTTATTTTTTATTTGTTAATAAAAACAAAATATCTTCTAAATGCTTATTGAATACCTCTTTCACGAAGCTTCAATTGCCAATTCCATGCAGAACGCAATGTATCTTCTATGGTTTCAACAGCTTTCCAACCTAATTCTTCGTTAGCGAACTTAGGATCCGCCCATACCTTTTCAATATCTCCCGCGCGACGGCCAACAATCTGATAGTTCAGTTTTACACCAGTCGCTTTTTCGAAAGCACTGATCAGTTCCAATACTGAAAGACCGCGTCCCGTTCCGATATTAAATACTTCTACCTTCTCTTTTTGTTTATTCTCCAAGATACGGCAGATAGCGATTACGTGCGCTTTTGCCAAATCGACTACATTAATAAAGTCGCGTATGCAAGAGCCGTCGGGCGTATCATAATCATCACCAAATACACTCAGTTTCTCACGGATACCGATAGCGGTTTGGGTCAGATAAGGTATCAAATTTTGAGGCACACCATTAGGTAATTCACCCAGTAATGCCGTAGGATGCGCACCAATCGGATTAAAATAGCGCAATAATATTGCATTGATAGGGGCACCGGATGCTATTGTATCACGAACGATTTCTTCATTGATCTGTTTTGTGTTACCATAAGGAGATTCCGCTTTCTTAATCGGAGCGTTCTCCGTTACCGGCAATTCGTCCGGCTGGCCATAAACAGTGCAAGAAGACGAGAATACGATACCTTCCACTCCATGCTTCGGCATCAGTTCGAGCAGGTTAATCAACGAAACCAAATTGTTACGGTAATAAAGCAACGGTTTCTGAACCGACTCACCTACTGCTTTACTGGCTGCAAAGTGAATGATAGCCTTAATGCCTTTATACTTATCAAATAAAGCGTCAAGTCCGGCAAAGTCCAAACAATCCAATACTTCAAATGCGGGACGAATGCCTGATACTTTTTCAATATTATCTATTACGTCAACGTTGGAGTTAGACAGATTATCTATTATGACTACTTCATATCCGGCATTTTGCAGTTCTACTACAGTATGAGAACCTATATAACCGGTACCACCGGTGACCAATATTTTTTCCTTCATTTGTGATTTATCTTTAGGGCATCTTCTTTTATGGGCACAAAATTAAAAAATAATTTTAAATAAGAAAGCAAAAAAGAGTATTTTTTATATATAAAAAAACAAAGGGGCAGATGAAACTCTACCCCTTTGCTTATTTATTGTTCTATTTTTCAGATTTTGACTACACCGGAGAAGCCCATGAATGCCATAGCCAGTAAACCGGCCGTGATTAGAGCTATCGGAGTTCCCTTCATTCCTTTGGGGATATTAACCAAGCTCATCTGTTCGCGCAAGCCTGCAAAAATAGTCAGTGCCAAGCCGAAACCAAGGGCAGTGGAAAACGCATATACGACGCCGGTCAGTAAATCATAGTCTTTTTGAATAACGAGAATAGCTACACCCAGAATACAGCAGTTGGTGGTAATCAACGGTAAAAATACGCCCAACGCCTGATACAAGGAAGGTGACACTTTCTTCAGAATGATTTCTACCATCTGAACCAATGCGGCAATTACCAGGATGAAGGTAATGGTCTGCAAATAGCCTAAATCGAAAGCATCGAGCACAAACTTCTGAATCAGAAATGTTACGATAGTGGCGATGGTGAGCACGAATGCCACAGCAGCCGACATACCCAACGCTGTTTCCACTTTCTTGGATACACCGAGGAACGGACAAATACCCAGGAACTGCGACAACACGATGTTGTTGACAAAGATTGCCGAAATAAATATCAATATATAATCCATACTTTTCAAGATTAAGAATTGAAAGCTAAGAATTGAAAGCAGTTGCTACTCTCATCCTTATTTCAATTTCCTATTATTAATTCGTTTTCAGTCTGTTAATCAATGCAATCAGATAACCCAAGGCTATAAAAGCGCCCGGAGCGAGGACAAACACCAACATACCGTATTCTTCGGGAAGAATGGACAGGTTGAAAATCTTGCCTGTTCCCAGGAATTCGCGCACAGCCCCCAGCAACGTCAAAGCGACGGTGAAGCCAAGACCCATGCCCAGACCGTCGAACAACGAGGTTACAGGACCATTCTTGGCGGCAAATGCCTCAGCACGTCCCAGTACGATACAGTTCACCACAATCAGCGGGATGAACAGACCCAGCGTTGCATACAATGTCGGAACAAAAGCTTGCATAACCATCTGCAACAATGTCACGAAAGAGGCAATCACCACGATGAAAGACGGAATACGCACCATATCGGGGATAAGATTCTTAATCAGAGAGATTACTACGTTGGAACAGATGAGCACAAACATGGTTGCCAGTCCCATACCCATACCATTAATGGCGGAAGAGGTTGTACCCAACGTAGGACACATACCAAGCAGAAGCACAAATATAGGATTCTCTTTAACAATCCCATTCATCATAACTTTAAAATTACTCATATCTGATACTCCTTTCTTAATTAGCGCTGACAGAGTCCGCAGCTTCAACAGCCGCGCCTTCAGCAGGTTCAACAACTTTTTGCGTAGCGCCCGTAGCAGCATCCGTTTCATTCTGACCGACATAAGCGGCATAAGCGGCATTCACTGCATTCAGGAAAGCACGTGTAGTAATGGTAGAAGCCGTAATAGCATCTACCTGACCGCCATCTTTGGTTACAGACAACGGACTCTTGCCCGGATTCATGCCTTTGATACTTCCTTTATTACCTTCTTTAAACCAGTCGGCAGCTTTGGAACCCAATCCCGGAGTCTCCACATGCGACAACAGAGAATAATCTATAATGTGACCTTCCGCATCAAAGCCTACCAGTACTCTCAGTTCGCCACCGAATGCCATTGCAGCAGCTTCGACGGCTGCACCGATAAATTCTCCGCCTTTCGTAGCAGGGTACACGGCATAATCCACGCCATTCACCGCCTGTATCTTCTTCTCAGCAATCGGGTCATTATCAAAACCGGGAACCACTGCACTGACAGCATCGCTCAATGTCTTTGCATTGGCCTGCGCAATAGGTTCTTTCGTCAGTTCGTTCACATACGCCAGCAGTGCCACGGAGATAGCGGTAACGCCCGTGAGTACCAGCAACATATTCTTCAAGGATGATTCTAACTTCTTCATTTCTTTTTCGCTACCTCCCCAAAGCGTTTAGGTTTGCAATATGTATTGATCAGCGGAGTGAAAGCGTTCATTATCAGAATAGCGAACGACATGCCTTCGGGATAAGCGCCGAACAATCGGATAATCACTGTCAGCAGACCGATAGATACGCCATAAATCAGCATACCTTTCTTACTCATTGGAGAGGTGACATAGTCCGTAGCCATAAAGATAGCGCCCAGCATCAAACCACCGGTGAGCAACTGGAGCACCGGAGAAACATAAAGTTCCGGATTCACCAGATACATAATGCCTGAGAACGCGAATACCGTAACCAATATAGAAACCGGAATATGCCAGGTGATGATTTTCTTCCAGAGCATATAAGCCAATCCCAGCAACAGCGCCAATGCACTTACTTCACCGAGGCAGCCGCCATTGTTACCAATCAGCAGGTCAAGAGAAGACGGCAGGTCTTTCAAAGCTTCTATATTTCCACTGGCAACCTGCTTCATCAGGCTAAGCGGAGTGGCAGCGGTTGTCGCATCCGTATACGCAGTCAACTGTCCGACAACAGGCCAGCTCGTCATTTGTACCGGGAAAGAGAGCAACAGGAACACACGGCCTGCAAGTGCAGGGTTGAACGGATTGTTACCCAATCCGCCGAAAGACATCTTGCCGACACCGATTGCAAACAATGCACCCAGGATAATAATCCAGATGGGAAGGTTTGAAGGCAAGTTGAATGCCAGCAACACACCTGTAATTGCAGCCGAACCGTCGTTAATCGTTGTGGTTTCCTTCTTCATAATGAATCTGCCGATAGCCCATTCAAAGAATATACAGGCGGTTACCGAAGTAGCGGTGACAATCCAAACACCCAGTCCGAAGAAATAGAGCGATACAAGAAACGCAGGAATCAATGCAATAAGCACGCCATACATATTCTTCTTCACGCTGTCGCCGCCGTGGACATGGGGCGAAAGTGATACTATTAATTTATTTTCCATACTTCATTAATTTTTAGATTGGCGTGCACGGATTATCGCTCCTACCTTGGCTTTGCCCAAACGGCAATAGTCAAGCAACGGACGGTTTGCCGGACAAGTGAACTGGCATGAACCGCACTCGATACAATCCATAATCTTATCTTTCTCCATTCTTTCAAACTCCGCATGTTCAGCAAGCGCCGACAGCAAGTAGGGTTCCAGTCCCATCGGACAAGCGCCCACACACTTCGCACAGCGTATGCAAGGCTGCATTTCACCACGCTTGGCTTCTTTCTGATTCATAATCAGGATACCGGAGCTACCTTTCGCAGTCGGAACGTCGGTATTCACCAACGCTTTACCCATCATCGGACCACCACCGATAACCTTACCCGTATCTTCGGGAAGACCACCGCAAGCATCAATCAACTGTTTCATCGGCGTACCGATACGCGCCAGGAAATTGGATGGTTTTGCCAGCGATTTGCCCGTTACGGTAATGACACGTTCAAACAACGGTTTATTTTTCTGCACAGCCTCATATACTGCAAATGCGGTACCCACGTTTTGTACCACTGCACCGGTAGAAATAGGTAGCGCACCACTTGCTACCTGACGTTTGGTAATGGCGTCAATCAATTGCTTTTCACCTCCTTGCGGATATTGCACTTTCAAGGCAACTACCTCAATGCCCGCATAACTTGAAGCTACTTTAGTCATCAACCGGATAGCATCGGGCTTATTGTTCTCAATACCGATAAATGCTTTGTTTACCTTTACGGCCTTCATCAGAATAGATACGCCTACCATGATTTCTTCCGCATGTTCCAGCATCAACTGATGGTCGGCGGTCAGATAAGGTTCACATTCCACAGCATTGATAATGACGCATTCGGCTTTTAATGAAGGCGGCGGACAGAGCTTTACCTGTGTAGGGAAGCAGGCGCCACCCAATCCGACAATACCGGCATCGGCAATCTTCTTCACAATTTCCTCGGACGTAAGGTTGCACTCTTTCACCAGCGTCGCAGTGCGGTCAATGTTCTCTTCCCATTCATCACCTTCTACATCAATGAAAATGGCAGGTTTCGGATAGCCGCCGGCATCAATAATCGTATCGATTTTAGCTACCTTGCCGCTGACGGACGAGTGAATGGCTGCTGATACAAAACCACCGGGTTCGGCAATCTTTGTACCGACCTTCACCACATCTCCTTTGTTCACAAGCGGTTTTGCAGGAGCGCCGATGTGTTGCCCCAACAAGATTACAGCTTTGGCAGGAACTTCCGCCTTAATGATGGACTGATGTGCTGAAAGTTTATTTTCGTGTGGATGAACACCACCGATTGAAAATGTCTTCAACATACAATTCTGTATTTTTAGTCGTTTATTATTTCTTTATTTAAGTTTCGCAAGTTCTCTGTATATTACTGGAGTATCTCTATTCTCCTCCTCCCAGGAGGAGAAGAACGTACCTTAGTGAAAGAAATCAGATAATCTATCAGCGAAGCTAATAAAGATACTACTGTTAATCAATAATATAAATAACATGCGAAACTTGAGTTCTTTATATTATGCCTCGGCTTTCAGAGTTTCAACCTGAGGTTCAGCCTGAGGAACTTCAACCACTTTCGGAGTTGCCGCTACCTTAGGAGCAGGCGCTTCACCTTCCGCTTTCGGCTTGCGCGGCGGGAAGTTAAGGGCGATGATTGTATTTTGCGGGCAAGCCTCTTCGCACTTACGGCATAACTTACATTTGTTCGGGTCGATATAAGCCAGATTGTTTTCCAGCGTAATAGCTTCGAATGAACAGACTTTCACACACTTACCGCAGCCGATACAAGCAACCGCAC
The DNA here is from genome assembly GCF_002293435.1 of Bacteroides sp. UBA939. Lineage (GTDB taxonomy): Bacteria > Bacteroidota > Bacteroidia > Bacteroidales > Bacteroidaceae > Bacteroides. Next base: position 18,219 of record NZ_DBDF01000089.1, read on the forward strand.
ATGCCTTGCGGGCTATGGCTCCCTTATCTTTGTTAACACACTGTACATAGATACGGCGTGATTTCTTGCCTTGCGGACGGATTTCGATAATATTCTTCGGGCAAGCCTTGACACAAGCGCCGCAAGCCGTACATTGGGTTTCATCCACCTCCGGAAGTCCTGTTTCAGGATTGATGCGGATAGCATCGAACTGGCAGGCAACCACACAGTCGCCACAACCCAAGCATCCGAAACTGCAACCTGTTTCGCCACCATAAAGAGAGGAAGCGATTGCGCAACTCTTCGCCCCATCGTACAGGTTGGTACGGGGACGGTTGGCACAGGTTCCGTTACATCTCACAACCGCAACCATCGGTTCGGAAGCTGTAGCATCCAATCCAAGAATCTCGGCAATCTTTGCCATTACAGGTTGTCCGCCTACCGGACACGATTTACCTTCAAGCGTGTCTGCTTTCACACAAGCATCAGCAAAACCGCTACAACCCGGATAACCACACCCACCGCAATTTGCCTGGGGCAACACCTCCCCTATCTGTGCGATTCGCGGGTCTTCATACACAGCAAATTTCTTGGAAGCCGCATACAGGATAACAGCCGAAATCAGCGCTATAGCTCCCAATGAAATTACTGCAATCAGAATTACATTCATAAATTAGTCGTTATTTAATTATTTAATATTTCCAGTTAGTGTGCCGGCTTTATCGAAAATGAGAACTTCTTTCCCATACGGGTTTTATTCAACCACAGTATATAATAATAAGGTATAAGAAGAGCCAACGAACAAAGTGCGGAGCTAAGTTCGTCATTCCAGATAGCCATAAATATGAAGAGAGAAATAATCAGAATACAGAAAGGAACTACAAAGGCCCATAGTACAGCCATCATTCCCATAGATAATTCACCGAAAACTATCACCCGGTCTCCGGGTTGATAAGAAGAGGCATCGACGGTCACTATGTCTATCAACTTTTCTTTTGTATCAGCAGAGGAACAATGTCCTTTGGCGCTACACGTTGAGCAAGCTGATGATTGGACAATTCTCACCGTGATATGAGAACCGTTTATGCTTTCCACAATACCTTGATGTTTTATAATATCTGCCATTTTGCAAACTGCGCATTACAAATTGCGGCAAATTTACGCATTATTTATGAACTGCAAGACATTCGCCGGCTTTTTTATGTGTACGCAAACGAACTTTTGCCCGTTTTAACTATTTTTCTTCACTTTTTCATAGAACCGAATACCAAAATAAGGCTTGCCAAAAGGATGGTACACTATCAAAAAGATATCTTTCATTCGCAAATTACGCGGATTACGCAGATCGGGTTTTATATAAATCTACGTAATCCGCGTAATCTGCGGATGAAAGATAGTGGAACTTATGCTTCTGACACTGCCTCTTTTCCTTTATTAATTACAGCTATACATGGTTACCATTTGTAATTGATACCGAAACTCAGCAATTCCTTAACCTGGAAATAACTGCTACCTGTAGTCGGCTTGCTACTGTCATCGAAGCGGGCATGCACATAGAGCTTGGTTGAAAGATAGCGATTCAATACAAAGTTGAACGTGTTTTCCCATTCGATACGTACCCATTCATAACTGGTCAGGTAGTTCAAGCGGGATTCTAAATTAATAGTGGGAATGATTTGCCACGTCAAAGTTGGTTGTACCTGCGAACCGAAATTGTGCATTACGCTCTTGCCTTCTTCCAAACCGAAGTCTACCTCATTAACTCTCTCATTGCCTACATAACGCATAGTCCACGTCAACGGAGCGACAAAGACAGACAGATTGAATTTCGCCTTCTTCAATTTATAGTCCATACCGATACTGGCAGACCAGTCGGCAGGAGATAAAAAGGCTGATACCAGCGATTCATTATTGGCTTTATAGCCGTGACAGAACTGGGTTTTGAATTCGGTAGAAACCGTATAATACCAATTTGAAGCAGCCTGAATACCTAACTTACTGAATAAACGAAGTTGGTCGGTATTGACCAGGTATGAATGGAATTCATCGGACGGAGTGGAAGAAAAGCCCAGTTTGGCATCCAGCAAGTTTTCCCACTGAAGCTTTTCACGGTCGTTATAATTAGCATACAACTGTAAGTTGGCGAGTACGGAGTTTGTACTTTCACCTCCTTTATACCAGTTAGAAGAGATATAATTCTGGGTGATTTGCAAAGATCCGTTTCCGCCTGTTACCCACCAATTGGGTTTGCGAACAAGCACCGTGGCGTCTTCTTTCACATCGGCGGCTGTTTTTTCCTGAGTAAACAGCTTTACTACGGAAGGTTTTGAGGATGCTTCTTTCTCTATATTGTCCCTGAATACTTTCACCTGCATGATATCATCTTCAAACGATACAATCTTGCGCGGGTCAGTATGTACATAGAGATACAATAACGAACGGTCAACCATTTCATTGGCACGTTCCTTTGAAGTAAAACGGGCTTCATCAAAAGGTAAAAGCTCTTTGGTCAGGGATGGGATGGCGTGCAGAGGCTGGAACTTCCACTTCAGTTCTGAGATACGCTCCATCGGGGAGTTATAATATGTGAAGGGAACAAACAGACGGTAATAATCCGGATTGGGCGCTATATATCGCTCCGGTGTTTCCGGATCATTCAAATAATCCAGTACACCTAAATATTTCTCATACAATATAGAAACAGTATCTATTTTGCAAGCATCATCGTCCGGTTTCAACTTTAAGACGAAATATTGTTGCATCAACTCTGACAAGGTGTCCGTTTGTACGGTAACCAAATCTTTTTCAGTCTCTAATAATACAGGTTCTATTGTGCTTTGCGCCATCACCGACGTAGAAAATAGCACGGCAACTGTCCACAATGACAAGTTTCTATTCTTCATAACGCCCCATAATTTATGTTTTGCTTGCAAAAGTAAGCCAAAATGTTTAGAAAACATAGAAAACCTAAAAAAAAGATTCTGCTTGCATTGTTCATACGGGTCAGGGGGTGGTTTATATATAATGTGCTTAGCGGTAATAATACTCTTATTTCTTCGTCCTATGAGATGAATTTCAATGCCTCAACCTACAGTATGAATACTACAGCAATCCAACAGCTTTAGAACAGTCAAATATCATTTTGCTAATAAGTGACACTTTGTATTTTTAGTTGGCTGAGAATGCGATATTTCCGCACCAGTACTTGTAGAGTTGGAAATACGCGAACGAAAATCCATAAGCAACAGATTATTAGCGTGATATCGAAATACTGACATTTATTCCAGAACAAAATATCTCCTAAAAAGTGTGCATACAGGAGAAAAATCGAGGTAACAAGCTAATTACTTATAGGTAACAAGCCAACTACTTATAAATAGTTAGTCATCTACTTATAAGTAGTTAATGTTTTACTTATAGGTAATAAGCATTCTATCTATAAATAGTAAGCACTTTCTGCATAAACAACCTGCAAATATGCAAGAACATACAAGAATAACGTATTTTTATTCCTTATTTATTCAAAGAATATTCCAGAATGTTATTTTATAAGCATGTATGAGTTATAAAAACAAAGAATATCGCATCATTTTGATGAATAAAGCGATGTATCACTATCATAATGTACATGCTTGCCGAACAGCATCAAGAAACGAATTTGCATGTTGTTCCATAAAAATGTATTTTTGCGCTTAATTTTCATGAAATACACAAGATCAAGATGACTCAATCACCCCCCAAAACACCTAAAGGCTTCACGAAAGCATTTTGGGTAAGCAACACAGTCGAATTGTTTGAACGCATGGCATACTATGCCGTCTTCATTGTTCTAACGATTTATCTCTCTTCTATTTTAGGCTTCAGCGACATTGAAGCAAGTATGATTTCCGGCCTATTCTCGGGCGGCCTCTATCTGTTACCCATCTTTACGGGGGCGTATGCCGATAAGATAGGTTTCCGCAAGTCAATGATTGTAGCCTTCTCCCTTTTATCCGTCGGATACCTGGGATTGGGAGTGCTTCCCACTCTGTTGGAAGCCGCCGGCTTGGTAGAATATGGCAAGACAACCCACTTTAGCGGACTGCCGGATAGTGATACGCGCTGGATGATTGTTCCCGTACTGTTCGTTATTATGGTAGGCGGTTCGTTTATCAAATCCATTATATCCGCATCGGTGGCAAAAGAAACCACCGAAGCAACGCGCGCACGCGGGTACTCCATTTTTTATATGATGGTGAACATCGGTGCATTCACCGGAAAGACGGTGATTGACCCGCTACGCAACGTCATTGGCGAACAAGCATATATCTATATCAACTACTTCTCAGGAGCCATGACAGTATTGGCACTGCTTTCCGTTATCCTGCTCTATAAATCAACCCACACGGCAGGACAAGGAAAAAGTATGCAGGAAATCAGTGAAGGCTTCATGCGCATTGTCACCAATTGGCGCTTATTGGTTTTGATTCTGATTGTGACAGGTTTCTGGATGGTACAGCAACAATTATACGCCACAATGCCCAAATATGTAATCCGTATGGCAGGCGAAACGGCTAAACCGGGCTGGATAGCCAATGTAAATCCGTTTGTAGTGGTGTGTTGCGTTAGTTTCGTAACGCGACTGATGGCAAAACGTTCTGCCATTACATCCATGAACATCGGCATGTTTCTCATACCGCTTTCGGCCACACTGATGGCTTTCGGCAATCTGCTTGGCAACGATGTTATAAGCGGAATGAGCAATATCACCCTGATGATGATAGCAGGTATCGTAATACAGGCATTGGCAGAATGTTTTATTTCACCCCGCTACCTGGAATACTTCTCCCTTCAAGCTCCCAAAGGCGAAGAAGGCATGTATCTCGGTTTCAGCCACCTGCATTCCTTCCTCTCTTCTATTTTCGGTTTCGCAAGCGCCGGACTATTGTTGACAAAATACTGCCCTGACCCCGCACTGTTTGACTCCCGTGAAGCATGGGAAGCCGCCAGCGTCAATGCACACTATATATGGTATTACTTTGCTGCTATCGGATTGATATCCGCTTTTGCTTTGCTGGTTTTTGCTAAAATCACTGGATTCATCGACAAAAAGAAAAAAGCCAAGGTCTGAATATCTTATTTTTTATGTATATTTGCCGTCACTTTGCTATCAAAGTGACGGCTTTTTTTAATTAAAGAGAACAGAATGAAAGTAAAATTTATAAGCCTTGCAAGCGGAAGCAGCGGCAACTGTTATTATATAGGCACTGAAAAATACGGAATACTTATTGATGCCGGTATCGCGGCACGTACCATTAAGAAGTCGCTGAAAGATGTGGGCATTGGTATGGAAACTATACGTGCGGTGTTTGTTACCCACGACCATGCCGACCATATTAAAGCGGTGGGCGGACTGGGAGAAAAACTGCATATCCCTATTTATTCAACCGCTCTTATTCACGAAGGAATCAACAAAAGTTATTGCATGACGGAGAAACTCTATTCATCCGTTCGCTACCTTGAAAAAGAACAACCCATGCAATTGGAAGACTTCCGTATCGAGTCGTTCGAAGTACCCCACGACGGTACGGACAATGTAGGTTATTGCATTGAAATTGACGGGAAAGTATTCTCGTTCCTTACCGACTTGGGTGAAATCACTCCTACCGCAGCAAGATTCATCCGCAAGGCCAACTACCTGATACTGGAAGCCAACTATGATGATGAAATGTTGCGCATGGGTACATATCCGCCATATCTGAAAGAACGTATTACAGGACGTACCGGTCACATGAGCAACCTTGCAACGGCCGAATTCTTAGCGGAAAACATGAGGGAAGACTTGAAATACGTCTGGCTTTGCCATTTGAGTAAAGACAACAACCATCCGGAGCTTGCTTACAAGACGGTTGAATGGAAATTAAGAAGCACAGGAATCATAGTAGGCAAAGACGTACAACTCTGCGCATTGAAGCGGAATTCACCTTCCGAACTATACGTGTTTGAGTAACAGGTAGTAATACACCGCTATGTCCGGATAGGCATAATATACGGTGGAAGAGCTTGCCATAAAGTCCGTATGAAAGAATGCTTTCCTGCTCTTTCCGCGAATCTCCCCATAACTGCCTTTGAACGATACGTTATAAGCCGTAGCGCAAAAGCGCACCTGCTCTGCGGCAGTATCCTTTGCCAATTGCGGGCAGCGGCGATACAATAGTTTCACGAACAGCGACAAGTATATGCATTGCCACTGTACATCGTCCAATCGGCGTATCCGCGCACGGCGCGCCTCCATGCTGTCCGACAGGTCGAAATAAATCCCGTAGTAGTGCCTCCACTCCGTTTGCATCCACTCCCGCTCCACCTCTTCGGCAAAGGAAGGTTTCATCTGAAAGCGTCCGATGGAGAAGTTTGCCATACGCGTGCCTCCTTGCACATAGAGCGCTTTGATGGCTGCCGTCTCCATAATGTTCTGCAGAGCGGAGTAACGTATTTGTTCGGGGAAAACTACCGCCACCGCCAAGTCGGCAGGAACTGAAAACGCATTAAAGATAACATTCCACACCTGCCGCTGTTTCTCCACATAACGTTCGGCAGACGTCCAGTTGTTCTTGAATATCTGCTTGAAATCCCGGGGTTCGGTGTGCCCCCCGAAGGAGCACACCCACACCAGCATAGTTGTTATAACTTGTAGATACATTTTTTAATACTGTTATCCTGCATGATAACCCATTCTAATTTACGGTCTGATTCCTGGAATGCCAAGGGATAGAAAGACGTACCGTCCTGCAAGGTAAGCGAACCATCGCGCGCATAAGTCACATTGCGACTTCCGGATTCCGAAGTCCATGTTTTGTACGTAGGAGGCGTACGGGGCGTACGGGGCTGCAACTGCGTGTTCACTTCCTTTTCCGTCACTACCCGGCGTTGTCCGTTCTCATATACGTAATATTCATTTGTTTCGGTATTACGAATCAGGATATTGCTATTAGCGAGGAAGTCCGTTACCGAAGAAGCAAAACCGCTTTCGGGGGAACACAGGTATTCGTTCTCTTTCATCTCCAGAAGCGTCTCCATCTGTACAGGCAGCACGTCGGGTTGCGGAAAGTCGCTGTAGGCCTGGTGAAGGATATCGGTAAAGTTCGTCACCAGATTGTAGGGCGCCCGGTTCACGGCACAGGCCGGAATCATTTCCTCCTTCGCCATCTCCCTGAACAAGTTCTCCATTTCGGGCAACATAGCTTTCGTTCCGTCCAATTGCGTTTGAAGACTGTTTCGCCACAGTTTAGCAGCGCGTGTACGGTAGTTCTTCATCAATTCGTCGGCTTGCGCATAGAGTTTGTCTATCTCTTTACGATCGTCGGTGACAAATATCTGCCCGTATATATTCTTCAAGTTCTTTTCATATTCACGGGCTATCTCTTCGCAATCAACAACAACACCTTTATTCTTCTCCAGCAACTGCTGCCTTCTCTTATTGAATTTCAGCAGCTGTTGGTTCAGCTTCATATACTGTTCATTGATGGCATTCACTTTCTCAAGGCCTTTCCTGCTCTCCACTGCCATTGAAAGCATATCACTCATGATATCGGGATTCTCCGCCATAAACTCCATCATTTCATCTTCAGTCAGTTCCCTGCCTTTTTCTTTCTGCGCCTTTTCTATTTTGGCCATTGTAGCTGTCAGCTTACCCATTCCGGTGTTACTCAGAATGGCATTGGTTGCCTTTTCCTCCAACCGCTTCCTTTCCGCCTCGGGCAGATTCGGGTCTTCCATACGTTTCATTTCTTCTACGGTAAGCCCCATTAAACCGGATACTTCCTGATACATCTTTTCACGATAAACGAGCATGTCTTCATCCGAACAGGTGTTTTGTTCATCCAGTTCCGATACACGCATGTCTACGGCCACAATCTTGCGATAGTAACTCTCGCGGGCCGACTCCGTAGGGAATACCAGCTCATTGACAGAAGGCAGTGCAGGCAGTTCGTCCAACAAGGCTTGTACGGTCGACGCTTTACTGGGTTGTATCATTTCGTCCCAGGATGAAGTCGCCATGCGTCGTTTCGGAATCTTGTCCACAGGAGTGGGAGTGGCATTATTCGTTCCCATCTCTGCCTCTTCTCCTACATCCGGTATTCCTAATCTATCCGATAGCTTCTTCCGGATGTTCGATTCTCTTTCCGATTCCTTTTCCGATTCTTTCTCAGACTCTTTCTCGGATTCTTCCGTTCCCAACACTGCATTTTCTACTTTCTGTTTCAGTTTCTTCAGGAAACCCTGACCGTAAACAGTAACCGGCATAAAAGCGCCGAACGCAAAACATACCAAAATGAGTAAAACATTCTTTTTCATATTCGTATTATTTATTTAAGTTTCGCATGTTACTGGTAGTATCATGTTACTGGTAGTATCTCTATTCTCCTCCTCCTGGG
>NZ_DBDF01000225.1 GCF_002293435.1 Bacteroides sp. UBA939
TACGGGTACTCCTCCTCCCGGGAGGAGGAGAAGCAAGTTACTCCCACTAATCACATGCATTAATTACTAATAAATTGTCATTTATCTTGCAGTATGAATAATTCAGGTTAAAACATCTTTCACTATTAATTTAAGTTTCGCATGTTTTTTATCCTGTTGATAATCAGTAGAGATACTACTGATTATCAACAGAGATAGTTCAGCTATATACAGACAAGATGCGAAACTTCAGTTATTAACACGAATGTATCATGTTTCGAGAGTTATTTTTGAGGATGTTTTTCTGTTCTTATGAAAAGCATAGCGGGCTATGTGACGAGTAAAAAGAGGAAAACAGACCGAAAATAAACTCAAAACNNAAACTTTTTGAGGAAAATTTAAACAAGCTCTTATGTACTTCCTCTTTTTTTTGTATTTTTGCGCTTTTTAAGAGCCTGCTTAAATTCTCCTCAAATTTATTTTGAGAGTCATAATTAAACGTGTTTTTGATTTTACAAGGAGCATTGCAGGCTATGATATCAATAGAATAATAATATTAAAAACAATATAACTGTGGGAGAAACAAAGTATATATTCGTCACTGGTGGTGTTGCCTCTTCATTAGGCAAAGGTATCATCTCATCATCCATCGGTAAATTGTTACAAGCAAGAGGTTATAAAGTAACCATTCAAAAGTTTGATCCGTATATCAACATCGATCCGGGAACCCTGAACCCCTACGAACACGGAGAATGTTACGTAACTGTAGATGGGCACGAAGCAGACCTTGACTTAGGTCACTACGAGCGTTTTCTGGGCATACAGACAACCAAAGCCAACAATATCACAACCGGACGTATCTACAAGAGTGTTATCGACAAAGAACGTCGCGGCGATTATCTGGGTAAGACTATCCAGGTAATCCCACACATCACGGACGAAATCAAACGGAACGTGAAGTTGCTGGGGAACAAGCATAAATTTGACTTTGTCATTACCGAAATCGGCGGTACGGTGGGCGATATCGAATCATTGCCCTATCTGGAAAGCATCCGCCAGTTGAAATGGGAATTGGGGCGCGACGCATTGTGCGTACACCTTACTTATGTACCCTATTTAGCCGCCGCCGGTGAACTGAAAACGAAGCCCACACAACATTCCGTAAAAGAATTGCAGAGCGCAGGAATCCAGCCGGATGTATTAGTACTGCGCACGGAACATGAATTGAGCGCTAACCTGCGTAAGAAGGTAGCCTTGTTCTGCAACGTAGACGAGAACGCAGTAGTACAAAGCATCGACGCCTCTACTATTTACGAAGTGCCGTTGTTGATGCAGGCGCAAGGTCTGGACGAAACCATTATAAAGAAAATGGGACTGCCCGTTGGAGATACTCCGGGATTAGGCCCATGGCGCGCATTCCTGGAACGCCGTCATAAAGCAGAGGACACAGAACCGCTGCACATTGCACTGGTAGGGAAATATGATTTGCAGGATGCCTACAAATCCATTCGTGAAGCCCTTTCCCAGGCAGGAACCTACAACGACTGCAAAGTGGAAGTTGACTTCGTGAACAGCGAACAACTGACAGACGAAAACATAACCGAAGCACTGAAAGGCAAGGCGGGCATATTGATTGGCCCGGGTTTTGGCGAACGTGGCATGGCAGGTAAGTTTACCGCTATCAAATATGCCCGCACACACGATATTCCAACATTCGGAATATGCCTGGGTATGCAATGTATCGTTATCGAATTTGCACGTAACGTTTTGGGATATGACGATGCCGATTCACGCGAGATGAACGAAAAGACCCCCCACAATGTCATCGACATAATGGAAGAGCAGAAATCCATCACCAATATGGGTGGAACCATGCGTCTGGGAGCGTATGAATGCGTTCTTCAACCGGGAAGCAAAACATTCGAGGCTTATGGAACCGAACATATCCAGGAACGCCACCGCCATCGCTACGAGTTCAACAACCAGTATAAAGCCGAATACGAAGCGGCAGGTATGAAGTGTGTAGGCATCAATCCGGAATCCGACCTGGTAGAAATCGTTGAAATACCCAAACTGAGATGGTTTATCGGAACACAGTTTCATCCGGAATACAGCAGTACGGTAATAAACCCTCATCCGCTGTTCGTAGCATTTATCAAGGCATCTATCGAGAGTTTTAAAGAAAAGGAAAAAGAAGAAGGGAAATAAACAGCAATCCCAAATATTAAACCATAATAATAGATAAACAGCAAAAATTCATGGATAAAAACACCATTACAGGTCTTGTTCTAATAGCCATTTTATTAATCGGTTTCAGCTTTCTGAGCCGTCCCAGCAAGGAACAACTGGAGGCACAACAGCGTTATTACGACTCCATTTCGCTGGTACAGCAACGAGAAGAAGTATTGAAAGCCAAAGCAGAAGCAGCATTGGCAAACGAAAGGGACGTGGAAACCGTAGATTCGACATCACTATTCTTCAATGCACGCCAGGGAACAGATTCACTGATTACCATTCAGAACAATTTGACAACGTTAACCCTCCGTACAAAGGGTGGTTCCATATCTTCCGCTGTATTGAAAGAATACATGGAGCAGGATAAGAAAACTCCTGTAACCTTATTCACAGGAAACGATGTTTCCATGAATTTCCTTTTCTATAATAAGAAGGAAACAATACAAACAAAGGACTACTACTTCAAAGTTGTGAATCATACGGACAGTACCGTAACCATGCGTATGGTTGCAGACAGCGCAAGTTTCATAGACTTCAAGTATGCATTGCATCCTAACTCTTACCTGGCTGATTTCACTATTGAAGCCAAGGGTATGGAGCATAATCTGGCAACAACCAATAACTATGTCGACATTGAATGGTCACAACGCGCCCGCCAGATTGAGAAAGGGTATGTTTACGAAAACCGTTTGTCCGAACTGACATATAAGATTATAGGCGACGGCACGGATTATTTGTCCGCCAATAAAGATGATGAGAAACAAGTACCCGAACGTTTGGATTGGATTGCTTTCAAAAACCAGTTTTTCTCTTCGGTATTCATTGCTAACTCTGACTTTGAGAAAACAAAGTTAGTTTCCAAAATGGATGCAGAAGGCAGCGGATACATTAAGGATTACTCAGCCGAAATGAGTACGGCTTTTGACCCGACGGGTGAAGAACCGACAAAAATGTTCCTCTACTTCGGCCCGAACCATTACAAGACTCTGACTTCATTGGATAAAGGCAGGCAGGAAAAATGGGAATTAAACAGTCTGGTTTATTTGGGTTGGCCGTTAATCCGTTGGATCAACAAATGGTTTACCATCAATATTTTCGACTGGTTATCCGGTTGGGGGTTAAGTATGGGTATCGTATTGTTACTGATGACATTAATCGTAAAGGCGGTTGTATTCCCCGCTACCTGGAAAACTTATATATCCTCTGCCAAGATGCGTGTGCTGAAACCTAAGATTGACGAAATCGGCAAAAAGTACCCCAAGCAGGAAGACGCGATGAAGAAACAACAGGAAGTCATGGGTATGTACAGTCAATATGGCGTCAGTCCGATGGGAGGTTGTTTACCGATGCTGGTGCAATTCCCGGTTTTGATTGCCTTGTTTATGTTTGTGCCGAGCGCTATTGAGTTACGTCAACAGAGTTTCTTATGGGCGGACGACCTCTCTACGTACGATGCCTTCATTAACTTCCCGTTCAATATCCCCTTCCTGGGCAGTCACCTTAGTTTGTTCTGCTTGCTGATGACGGTTGTGAACGTTTGGAACTCCAAGTATATGATGCAGCAACAGGATACCGGCGCCAACCCGCAAATGGCAGCAATGAAGTGGATGACGTACCTGATGCCGATTATGATGTTGTTCATCCTGAACAGTTATCCTTCGGGGTTGAACTACTACTACTTCATTTCAACGTTGATCAGTGTGGTTACTACACTTGTCTTGCGTAAAACGACTAATGAGGAGAAACTTCTCGCCCAGTTGGAAGCTAACAAGAAAGACCCGAAAAAGATGAAGAAGACTGGCTTTGCTGCCCGCCTGGAAGCAATGCAGAAACAACAGGAGCAAATGATGAAAGAAAGACAGAATAAAAAATAAATCTCCTCTCTTTTCATCAACTTGATACAAGAAAGCCGGGTAATTGGTGCAATTGTCCGGCTCTTTTTCTCTTATTGAACATGATTTGTTAGTCATATAAATGAGATATTAACGTTCGGGGGCATCAATCAGGTTGCTGCGCAATGCAAGCAATCTTTTAGACGCGGAGAATGCGGACGACGCAGATTTCTATTTTATCTTCCGGATAGGTTAACATAGCGCAGCATTTAAANNATCCGCGTTATCTGCGTCTAAAAAATTGCCTGTATGCAGGAAAAGAAACCTTGATTACAAGGACTATACTGCCAATTTTTCATTTATACTATAAACCAATTAAACTGAGATACTTAACAGCTACAACTAAAAAAGACAATGAAAACTAAATATACGAATAAACAGATCTGGACTATAGCCTACCCCATTCTCATCAGCCTGCTGATGGAACAAATGATAGGTATGACGGATACCGCCTTTCTGGGACGGGTAGGTGAAGTAGAACTGGGAGCATCCGCCATTGCGGGTGTCTTCTACATGGTAATATTCATGGCAGCCTTCGGTTTCAGCATCGGTGCGCAGATACTCATCGCACGGCGCAATGGCGAACAGCAGTACAAGGAAATCGGAAACCTGTTCTATCAGGGAATTTACTTCCAGATAGGATTGGCGGCAGTCATGTTCCTCGTCTCCTACTTCCTCTCTCCGTTGATTCTGAAACGCATCGTGTCTTCAGAACATATCTATGAAGCAGCCATCGGTTATCTGAACTGGCGTGTGTTCGGAGCGTTCTTCTCATTCAGCGCTGCCATGTTCCGCGCCTTCTTCCTGGGAACTACGCAGACTAAAACGCTGACACTGAACTCCATCGTGATGGTATTGAGCAATGTGCTCTTCAACTACATACTCATCTTCGGTAAGTTCGGCTTCCCGGCTCTCGGCATTGCCGGCGCAGCTATCGGTTCATCTCTTGCCGAACTGGTTTCACTGGTATTCTTTATCCTCTACACCCGCAGCCACATCGACTGCCGCAAGTATGGGCTGGACCGCATACCTAAATTTTGCAGTGGAGTATTGAAACGAATATTGAACGTTTCCTTCTGGACAATGATACAGAACGTTATCTCCCTGTCCACCTGGTTTCTATTCTTCCTCTATGTGGAGCATCTGGGCGAACGGTCGCTTGCTGTCACCAACATCATCCGCAGTGTATCCGGCATATTGTTCATGGTAATGATGTCATTTGCCTCAACTTGCGGCTCATTGGTCAGCAACCTGATTGGCGCCGGTGAAAAGGATTGCGTGGAGGGTACTATCCGACAGCATTTGCGCATTGCATACTTATTTGTATTACCTCTGGCAGCACTCTTCGCGCTATTTCCGAAAGCGGTGCTCAGCATTTACACGGATATGCCCGAGCTACAGGATGCAGCGGTACATTCGCTTTGGGTGTTATGCTCCGCGTACTTGTTCATGGTACCCGGTAATGTATATTTCCTGTCAGTATCAGGAACAGGGAATACGCGCACGGCACTATGGATAGAACTAACAACACTGGTAATCTATGTGGCCTACATCACTTACATCATTCTCTACTTACGACTGGATGTAGCCCTGTGCTGGACATCAGAAATAGTATATTCCATTTTCATTCTGCTATTCTGCCGATGGTATATTAAAAGCGGACGATGGAAGGAGAAGAGAATATAGTGCAAAAGAGCGCAAAGCATGTAATCAATCCATTTCAAACTAAATGATTTGAAATAGATTGATTACATGCTTTGCGTTTCAATCTTTATCCTTATCTTTGTACTGAAAACCCAATATTTATTAATTATGGGAACACCTTTTATATACGGGCGAATAGCTGATGAGAGCAACTTTACCAATAGAAAAAAAGAAGTTGAACTGCTGAAACGTAACTTCTCCGGACTTGTGAACACAATCATTATTTCTCCGCGACGGTGGGGAAAGACCTCATTGGTAAATCGAGTTGCACAACAACTGTTGAAAGAGGATAGATCTATACGAATATGCCAAGTGGATATCTTCAATTGCCGTACGGAAGAAGAATTCTATCTGGCTTATGCCACTGCCGTACTCAAAGCCAACCATTCTGCATGGGATGATTTTACAGCTACCGTTCGCAAATATCTGGGACGATTGCTTCCGACTGTCACTTTCTCGGATACGGCTCAAACATGTGAATTATCTTTCGGACTTGATTTCAAGGAAAACAAGATGACGTTTGACGAAGTATTGAATCTACCGCAGGCGCTTAGCAAAGATTCCGGGAGAAAAATGATAGTCTGCATCGACGAATTCCAGAACATCAATGAGTATGATGACCCATTGGCATTTCAGCGAAAACTACGATCGCACTGGCAGAAGCACACAGACGTATGTTATTGCCTGTATGGTAGCAAAAGACACATGCTTCTGGATATCTTCCATAATTACAATATGCCTTTCTACAAGTTTGGAGAGATCCTGTTTTTAGAAAAAATATCAAAGGAGGATTGGATAGAGTTTATCGGAAGAAAGTTCTCTGAAACAGGAAAAGAGATTCGGGAAGAGTTGTGCGGTTTGATTGCCGACCGGATGAAGAATCATCCTTATTACACACAGCAGTTAAGTCAACAGGTGTGGTTTCGAACGGAGACTGTGGTTTCGACCGAGATAGTAGATGAAGCTTTCAATGATATCGTTGGGCAGCTTAGCCTGCTTTTTGCCAACGTCATTGATACATTGACTCCGCGACAAATCAATTTTCTGCTGGCAGTGGTCGACGGATCCACTAACTTTTCGTCGAAAGAAGTACTTACTAAATACCAATTGGGAACATCTGCCAACATCAAAAACCTGAAAAAAGCAACAACAGAAAAAGATTTGATTGATATTCTGCCGGGAAATAGGATAGTCCTGCAAGATCCGGTATTTGAATATTGGTTGAAACATATTTATCGAATAAGGTAGACAGAGACATTATACATTATACCTTAAATAATTAACAACGTATGAAACAAGTAAACCTATTGCTTATGTCAGCAGCAATGACATTGGCTGCCTGCGGAGGAACTAAAGACGCAGGGCAAGCCGGAGTACCGCTTATTGAGCGGTCGGATATCAAGATTGAAGGTAAACGTATGACTCCCGAAGCGCTTTGGGCTATGGGACGCATCGGTGGTATGACTGTATCGCCCGATGAAAAGCAAATTGCCTACACAGTAGCCTATTACAGCGTGCCGGAGAACAAGAGCAACCGCGAAGTTTTCATAATGAATGCAGATGGTACGGAGAACAGACAAATCACCCATTCCTCGTGGCAGGAAAATGAAGTGACCTGGATAAAGGACGGCACCAAGCTGGCATTCCTCTCCAACGAAAGCGGTAGCAGCCAACTATGGGAAATGAATCCCGACGGCAGCGGACGAAAGCAGTTGACGCAATATGATGGTGATATCGAAGGCTATTCTTTCTCTCCCGATGGCAAGAAATTGCTCTTCATCGCCCAAGTAAAGACCAAACAGAGTACCGCAGAAAAACATCCCGACCTGCCGAAAGCAACCGGTATCATCGTCAATGACCTGATGTACAAGCATTGGGATGAATGGACCACTACCGCCCCACATCCTTTTGTTGCCGATTTCGACGATAACGGTATCAGCAACATAACGGATATTCTGGAAGGTGAACTTTATGAAAGCCCTATGAAACCATGGGGTGGCATTGAACAACTGGCATGGAGTCCCGCCGGAGATAAAATAGCTTACACCTGTCGCAAGAAAACCGGTTTGACTTATGCCATCTCCACTAACTCCGATATTTATATCTATGATATCGCCACTAAGAAAACAGAGAATATCACTGAAGAAAATAAAGGGTATGATACAAACCCACAGTATTCTCCCGATGGCAAATACATCGCATGGCAAAGCATGGAACGCGACGGATACGAAGCAGACCTGAACCGCCTTTTCATCATGAATCTGGAAACAGGTGAAAAACGTTTTGTCAGCAAGGCTTTCGAGTCTAATGTGGACGTATTCCTCTGGAACAAAGACTCCAAGAGCATCTACTTTATCGGTGTGTGGCATGGCGAAACACAGATTTATAACATCAACCTTGCTGCAAACGATGAGATTACCCAACTGACTGACGGCATGTACGACTACGCTTCACTTGCCCTCGCAGGTGATAAAGTAATTGCTACACGCCACTCCATGAGCATGGGTGATGAAATCTATGCTGTATCTGCCACACGTAGCGATGACACATTCGCCGAAGCCAAGCAACTGACTTTTGAGAATAAACATATCTACGACCAACTGGAAATGGGTAATGTTGAAGCCCGCTGGATGAAGACTACGGACGGAAAGCAGATGCTGACATGGGTAGTCTATCCGCCACAATTCGACCCGAACAAAAAATACCCGACCCTGTTGTACTGCCAGGGTGGTCCGCAAAGCCCCGTAAGCCAGTTCTGGAGCTATCGTTGGAATCTCCAGATTATGGCAGCCAACGATTATATTATCGTAGCGCCCAACCGCCGCGGTCTGCCGGGCTTCGGCGTGGAATGGAATGAAGCTATCAGCGGCGATTACGGTGGCCAATGCATGAAAGACTACTTCACCGCTATTGATGAAATGGCGAAAGAGCCGTTTGTAGATAAAGACCGTCTCGGGTGCGTAGGCGCCAGCTTCGGCGGATTCTCCGTATACTGGCTTGCCGGACACCACAACAAACGTTTCAAGGCATTCATTTCCCACGACGGCATTTTCAATATGGAAATGCAATATCTGGAAACAGAAGAAAAATGGTTTGCCAATTGGGATATGGGAGGTGCATACTGGGAAAAACAAAACCCGGTGGCTCAGCGCACATTTGCCAATTCCCCGCATCTGTTCGTAGACAAATGGGACACTCCTATCCTCTGTATCCACGGTGAAAAGGATTACCGCATTCTTGCCAACCAGGCTATGGCAGCATTCGACGCCGCTGCAATGCGTGGTGTTCCTGCCGAATTGCTTATTTATCCGGATGAAAACCACTGGGTATTGAAGCCGCAGAACGGTATCCTGTGGCAACGCACATTCTTTGAATGGTTGGACAAATGGTTGAAATAAGGAGTCCTTTATCGAACTCCTATTTCGGCAAATCCCATACTTTCACCCTCATTGACCATCTTGATTGACTTCAAAGACAGGTAACGCGCCCTTACAGGAGTGAAGTACACAGTTTGTAAGATAGGATTGTGTTTGATATTGGAGAATTCACCTTTCACAATAACCTGATTCACGGCATCGGCTTCGGTTCCGACGGATAGTTCATAAGAGGATATTAACCCCTTGTTATATTCACTTTGATCAGGCAGGTAGTAGAAAGAAGTCAGAGTGCGTTCTTCTCCCAAATCAATCAGTAACGTATTGCCTTCGATAAAAGCAGTGGTACTTCCATCTTTATCCATACACTTCCGGGATTCGCCTTCGGGCATCCCGGTAAGTGTAAACGGATAGCTTTTCAACTCTTCTGTCTTGACAGTGAAGGTTTCGGATGTTTCACCGGCATAATAAGCCTCAATATTATTTATGCAAAGACAAGCGCGTGCATCGGTGAAGCGTATGCGAACCTTATCAGTTGAAACTGTCTCAAAGCGTAACAATCGCTTGTAACCTACCGTGGTAGTCTCCTCATTGAGTTTAACCGGGAATCTCCATATCCCCATTCACGGTCATTGAAAGTATTCAATCCGAAATGAACGAAAGCATAGGTTTCCATTTTCTGCCATTCAACTTGTTTTTCTTCGGGAACCGGTAAAATAGCTTCAGGAGCTTTCACGGCTGGAGCACAGGCTCCCAGCAAGGTTAGAACGGCTCCGGCACAAAGTAATTTGTTTGTTTTCATAAATATATTATTAAGGTTAATATTGCAAAAGTCACGTCTGACATCATATCTTCACTTCTCTGATTTATGGAGTAGTTCTTGCAGCTCCATATACAAACGCTGTTTCACTTCATCCATCGGTACTTCCCGCTGCAATTCCTGTTGCAACGAGGTAACCCCTTTATCTATAAATCCACAGGGATTGATATAACTGAAATACCTTAAATCCGTATTGACGTTCAACGCCAGTCCGTGCATGGTGACGAAATGGCTGCTACGCACCCCGATAGCGCAAATTTTGCGGGCACACGGTGTATTGCCTTCCAACCATACACCTGTAGCTTTCTCCAATCTTCCGGCGGGAATACCATAAGAAGCACATACGCGGATAACGGCTTCTTCCAATACATGTACGTATTCTTTCAGCCCTAAAGAGAATTCTTCGAGGTTGAGAATCGGATAACATACCAATTGTCCTGGACCGTGATATGTGATATCGCCACCACGGTCGATATGGTACAGCGTAGCGTCTATCGCCCGAAGCTGGTCTTCACCCAGCAACATATTCCGGTCTTTCCCACTCTTACCAATAGTATAGACGTGCGGATGTTCGCACAAAATAATGTGGTTTTCATATTCCTTGCTTACTTGTTTGGCATAAACAAGGGTATCGAATAACTCCGTTTGCTTAGTCCAAGCCTCAGCATACGGAATTATATTCCAGTCTGCTATATTCAATTTCATGCCTGCAAAATTAAGATTTTTAATCTTACTAATTGTTGCTTCACTAAGATTTAGTTCTTCGTTCGCTAAAAACTAATATTGGTTTTGCATAAATCTTTTCCTTTTCTAAATCTTTTCCCTAAATTTGCGCAGTCACTTTAAATACAGACAAAATGAGAATTGTAATATTAGACGGTTACACCGCAAATCCGGGCGATCTGAGCTGGGATAAGTTGAAAGAGTTAGGCGAGTGCACAATCTACGACCGCACCGCCCCCGACGAAGTTCTGCAACGTGCTGCCGGCGCAGAAATCCTCCTTACTAATAAAGTAGTGCTCAACAGCGAAACGATAGCCGCCCTGCCCGACCTGAAATACATCGGCGTGCTGGCTACAGGCTACAACGTGGTAGACGCCGTCGCCGCCAAACAACGTGGCATCGTCGTAACCAATATACCTGCATACAGTACCCCATCCGTAGGGCAAATGGTATTTGCCCATATACTGAACATCACCCAGCAAGTGCGCCATTACTCAGACGAAGTGCGCGAAGGGAAGTGGGGAAGCAGTCCCGACTTCTGTTTCTACGATACTCCACTCATCGAACTGCTCGGCAAGAAGATAGGTATCATCGGTCTGGGACAAACAGGATTTAACACTGCCCGTATCGCCATCGGTTTTGGCATGAAGGTATGGGCGCATACTTCCAAATCGCGTTTACAGCTTCCTCCTGAAATCAAAAAGATAGAAATAGATCAGCTATTCCACGAATGCGATATCATCAGCCTGCACTGCCCGCTCACGGAAACTACCCGCGAATTGATCAATGCCCAACACCTGTCATTAATGAAACCTACTTCAATCCTTATCAATACCGGCCGTGGCGGGCTGATAAACGAGCAAGACCTTGCCGATGCGCTGAACAGCGGAAAGATTTATGCCGCCGGACTGGATGTACTCTCCGATGAGCCTCCGCGTTCCGACAGTCCGCTATTGACCGCAAAGAATTGCTTCATCACCCCACACATTGCATGGGCCAACTTTGAAGCACGCCAAAGGTTGATGCAAATCGCAGTAAGTAATGTGAAGGCATTTATTGATGGGAAACCGGTAAACGTAGTAAAAGGATAATTTAGCGCTATGCGCTAAAATAATTATGAATTTTGAATGGCCTTGCGGCACGATTACGCAGCCATGTAACTACTTGAGTATAATATTCCTTAGTAATCAGTAGTATCTTTATTCTCCTCCTGGGAGGAGGAGAATAAAGATACTACTGATTAACATAATTCATAATTCAAAATTGCAAAGCTTCGCTTCGCTAAATACCATGGGAAAGTCAGAAGTTAAAACTTTATTTCGTAGTATTCCGGTTATACTAACTCTCTTTTTAGGTATTGTTACGATAGCTGCCGCTTTCTCCAAGTACTACAATCCGGCAGATTCGGTATACATGCCTATATTGGGACTGGTACTTCCTATACTATTAATATGCAACTTTCTTGTTGCTATCTGCTGGGCATTCGCCCGCAGACGCCGGGCATTTGTTCCGCTTGCAGCTTTAATTTTCAATTGGAGCTACATCCTTGCCATCTTCCAGTTCAGCCTCACCAAAGAAATTCCCGAAGGGCACTACAGCAGCAACTACGCCGACGGCTACCTGAAAGTAGCCACCTACAACGTCGGTAACTTCGGCGATGAAATCACCGGTTACTCCTGCAAAGAAATAGCCCGCTTCATGAAGCAGCAAGAAGTCGATGTACTTTGCTTCCAAGAGTTCAACGACAACCAATATTTCCCTATGGACAGCATCCGCAAAGTATTTTCCCATTGGCGGTACGCCTCAATGCCCACGGAAGACACAACGCAAGGAGTACTTCCTATAGCCATATTCAGTCGCTATCCGCTTATCAACGCCCAATTCATATCCTATCCGCAGAGCGTCAATTGCAGCATGCAGTGCGACATCGTTTTGGGACACGACACCGTTCGCCTGCTCAATAATCACCTGCAAACCACCAGCGTCAACCAGAACCGCCATAAATGGGAACGCGACCTTGCCAACACCAGCGACACCCGCCGCGAAGCCGAAGTCGTTCAAGGCGCCATTACCTCCCTGCATGACAACTTCATGAAGCGTGCCGGACAAACAGACTCCATCTGCCAACTCATCCTTGCCAGTCCCTACCCTGTAGTGGCATGTGGTGATTTCAACTCCTTGCCGTCCTCCTACACCTACCGTAAGCTGAGTGGTATCCTCAAAGATGGTTTCCGAACGTGCGGTCGCGGCTATATGTACACCTATCGCTACTTCAAACGCTTGTTGCGCATCGACTATATCTTCCATTCTCCCGGCATCCGGGGATACCGTTACTACTCGCCCGACTTGGACTTGTGCAGTGACCATAATCCGGTGCTGATGGAGATGAAAATAAAATAAAAACACTTATGAAAAAGCAACTACTCATTGTTCTCAACTTCTTACCGGTACTGCTATTTGCCCAGCAAGAAGTCCGCTTTCCCGATGACTTCCGGACGAGCGCCCTGAACGGAAAAGAAGTGACCATCACCAACACGTTGACACTGACAAGCAACCGTAATTATAATACCGGTTCAATCACCCTTTCCAAAGGTCAGCTATGGACTCCTACCGAGAAGAACCAACCAGGCATAGAGATGTTCAACCAAGAAAACCAAGCTAACCAGGAGAATCAACTCACCGTCAGACAAGGCACTTTCTCCTTCACAGATGCCAACTCCACCTGCCGCATCGGGCAGACTGTAGAAGGCCTGACCGGAAACGCCAGCTATCGCAACGGGACATATACCATCACGCTAACCCGAAAACCTGAATTCAAAGGAAACGAGCGCCCCACATCCTGCAACATCACCAAACAGTATAACCTGAAAGTAGCCAGCTTCAACCTGGAACATCTCAACAAAAGTATTGATACATACAGTATTAAACTCTCCAAAGTAGCTCTCGCCCTGCAAGCCCTCCAAGCCGACATCTACGCCCTCGTTGAAGTGGAAGGCGCAGCTGGGCTGAATGAACTCTGCCAACTCCTGAACGAAAACTACAAACTTCTGAACGGAAACAGCGATACACAGAAATACCAAACACGCTATTACAGAGACAATGCACAAGGTATGGCCTGCTTTATCTACGATAGCGAAACCGTTACCCCCATCGGCGCTATCAGCCCGAATACGTTGGCAGACAACTATCTGCCAAATCGCAAAACCGCCCAAGGCTTCCAACTGAACAGTAATAAAGAACGTTTCATCCTCTGTTGTAATCACTGGAAAGCCAAAGTAGGCAGTAATATTCCGAACCAATATAAAGATAAAGGTGATGGCCAAGGAGCCTACAATCTTCGCCGCGTGCAAGAGGCAGAAGCTACCCTGCAATTCATTGAAGAAATCAAGAAGACCTATAACGACCCTGACGTACTGGTAGTAGGCGACCTGAATGCCTATACTTGCGAAGATCCCATCCGTACACTCGAAGACGGTGGCCTCGTCAACCTGCTCACGACTTATGCTCCCAACGAATACAGCTATGCTTTCTTCAGCAACAGTAGCTACGCCATAGGTTATCTGGATCACAGTCTGGCTACAAGTACCCTCGAACAGCAAGCAGTGGATGCCCGTCCGTTCCGAATCAATGCAGACGAGCCTCAGAGAATGGACATCGATCAAAGCGGTGCTCAGCCAGGCAACATGTACCGCTGCTCAGACCATAACCCAATTGTTACTTTCATCAATTTAGGAACCGGCACCACCGGCATCAAAGACATCCCCGCCTACTCCCGTCCCACCATCCGCCTGACAGGGAATCCGCGTAGCGCTTATCTCACGTTGGTAAGTAATACCTCCTCTCCTATTACCCGCATAGAAATCCTCAACATCAGCGGACAGTCTATTGCCACACACAATATGGTGGACAGTGCCGGAATAGCAGAAAGCAGTTTCACATTTCCTATCACCGGATTGACTCGCGGCTTCTACCTGATACGCGCATACGACGAACAGGGAGAATGCACAACTTGCAAAACAGTGATACCGTAAAGCAGTACAAGAAGGATGAACTGAATGATAATTTATGCTTGAACACAGAGGCATGACGGCTGCGACTAAATGCTTCTATTTTTCTGTTTTTAACATTAAAATGATTCTATATGCCTTATTATTATAACTCATATATTTTCTAAAAAATGCATTCCGGAATCTTCGGTGAATAGATTAAGAATAATAATACGTTATTTCCGTATATTCTTTCATATTCATTCACTGTTTATGCAAAAAAGGCTGATTACCTGTGGGTAAATGGTTGATTACTTATAAGTAAATGGCTCACTACTTACAGGTAGTTGAGCCACTACCTATAGGTAGTTGACCATTTACCTATAAGTAGTTGGTAAACTACCCGGTAGTAGTCGGCTGTTTATGTCGTACTTCTCTCTTAAGAGGGCGCTTTTGAGAGGCATTTCATCCTAAAAAAAGTGTCAACATTTCGCTATCTATCTCATACTCTACCATTTACCGATTTTCGCTTGCGTATTTACCGGCATACAAGCCTCAGTGCGGAAATATCGCATTCTCGGCGGATTAAAAATACAATTTGTCAATTTGAACATGGGGCATTAATTGGCTAATTTATGAATATCCCTGTGTACACTTTCAAGCATTTCAAACAGCTATAAGAAATTGAGGCGTAATCAAAAAAAAAGAGACTGCCCTTTTGAGACAGCCTCTTTTGTTGTTAATAATTTCTTATTCGTTGCTCACATGGCTAAAGTAAACACTATTGTTAACCTCTTGAAGAACCTCGTCAGTCTTCGGATTTTTCCATGTGTATGTAGTTCTGTAACCTAATACTGTTATCTGATCGCCCACTTTGAGACCTCTCGCTTCAACGACTCCATTACGAGCATTGCCTGTAGCACCCCAACCAGGATAACATCCATAAGTGTAAAGTTGATTGGTACCATCGCTGATTATAAGGTTGCCACGCACAGCATCGACAATCTCTGTGATAGTTCCCGTTACTCGATACAGCAGGTCTGTAGAAGTGTTAGGCGCAGCAAGGAAATCAGCGAAAGAAACTTCTGTTACAGATATGAAATCCCCCTCTAATACTGCATTTATAACCTGAGGTGTATTATTATATTCTCCACGTGTGCCTACTAATGTAACCACGTCTCCTTCCTTCAGCTTTGTGCCTGCGAAATTGTTAAAGCGATAAACATAAGTCTCGCCAGAGTAATCTGCAATGTAGAAATTACCAGAACTACTGCTGGCAATGCTTGTGATAACACCTGTCAAACGATATTCCACGCTGTTTGCAGGTGCGGCATTGAAATCGGCAATGTTAGAAGCTACGACAGAACCTGTCTGCTCAATAGTGCCCTGAGATGTGTATTCCTTGCCACCACTTGTTGTGCGGAACGTGATTGTAGTGCTGCGGACGCCACCTGTATTAGGAGCAGCTTTAAACTTAATAACCGCGCTTGTTCCTGCAGACTCTATTGAAGCTATTGACAACCAATCTTGTGCGTCTGCCGGTATATCTACCGACACACCTTCACCTTTGCAAGTAACGTTAGCAGTAGCCACGCCACCGTCCTTAGAGATAGGACTACCTTCCATTGAATCAACCTTGACTAATGATTTGTTGATCTTAACTACAGTAACGTCCACCAGCTCAACAGTAGTAGTAGTACCAGAAATGTAAGTGGTCTTTGGACCTACTACAGTAACCTCGTCTCCAACTTCAAGGCCAAGGCTTAAGAAGTTTTGTGCTCTACCTGCTGCGTCAAGTGTTCCATAAATATAGATAGTACCTGATTCGTCAGTCAAATACCAGTTACCATATACAGTGTTGGCAATAGACGTAACGGTACCCGTTACTTGATATGTCTTGCTATCAGGGCCTGCAATTACATCAGCACATGTAGCTTCTGACACTTGAGACAATCCTTGAATTACATTAATGCGTTGTTTCTGTCCACCACATTCAATTATCACTTCAGCTGTGCGGCCATCGAGCGTGGCGTCTGCAGAGAAAGTAATCTGGCTTTCACCGGCTGCACCCGATGCAGTGGATGTTGTGAGCCATTCCACATCAGTAACCTTCTCTAATGTCCAATTGCCTTTGGCAGATACTGTAATCATAGTCGATCCGCCACCCATAGGAAGGGATACGTATGATGAAGATACTTGCACTTGTTCGAGCAATGTTACATCATCTTCATTCGTACAACTTGTCATAAATCCAGCAAGCATTATGACGAATGCCGGAAGAATATTCTTGATTTTCATAACTTGTTTATTTCTTGATTTAAATTAGTTGAATGTGTATCTAACACCAATACTTACATACCAGCACTGACCAATAGAAATTCCATTAGTAAATGTTTTGGTTTTGCCATGGATAGAAGCAGGAGTAGAGAATGTAGCATATCCGTCTGCATCAACACCTTCGTACTTAAGGATACGTGGGTCTGAACCAATTTCCGGGTTAAGTCCCTTAGATACGCCCCAACTTGAGTTGAAGAAGTTAAGTACATTCTTCATGTCAAAACTCAACTGAAGAGTATTCTTGTTCTTGCCGGCCATCACAGTGAAGTCATGCTTGTAGCTAAAGTCTACACGGTGAACCCAAGGAGAATAAAGGCTGTAAGCCTCTGTATATTTACCTTGACGGCTCTTCAAATAGTCATTGTTGTGAACATAATCCATAAAGCGTTTCTTGTTGTCCTCATTAATGAAACGGAACTGATTATCGGCCACTTCCTTGTCTGTAGGAACATATACAGCATCATAGTTGTAACCATCACCATTCATATCATTTGCAGTCATATAAGAATAGTTGTATCCACCGCGCCATGTCTCATAGATGAGGCTATAGTGGTTACCGCTTTTGTCGTGTACTGTAGCATTGAAAATGAAGCGATCGGGAGTTACATATTGAGAGTTGTGCAACTTAATGTTGTTTGGTCCCTCAACAGTAGGTACATAAGTGAATGCAGACTCAGCAGCAGAACCGGGCATACCTGTTACGTCCTTAGCAACTGTGTGTGTGTAAGCAGCCATTAAGCTAAGCCATTCTGTTGGCTGTGCGTTAAGTTCTGTAGTGAAAGACCAACCGTAACCACGATTTGTGTTTTCCAACATAAACGCCTTGGTGTTTGTGCGGTATCCTGCCGGGTAGATAGGACGATTATCAACTCCATTGAAACGGGCAAAGCCACCTACATTAGGAATACTCCAGTCGGAGATTGATACACCGTTGAGGGTCTTGTTAAATATACCTTCTACAGAAACCGTGAATGGGAAAGATACAGGAATTACATAGTCCACTGCGAATGAAGTTTTCCACACCTGAGGCATCTTGAAATCAGGATCTACACCGTTTACTGCAGATGGAACAACTCCGTCTTCAGGCTTGACTGTTTTAGGATATTTTAATCCATGAAGTTTGTCAAGCAGTGCTCCAACAGAAGCCTTACCGTTAGCATCTTTTACAAGACCGCCGGCAAATTCGTCCATAGTAAAGCCTCTTCTTGCTGCTTCTGCTGCGTTGATTTGTGCTTGATACTGCACCATACCGCCGTTGGTAGGCATATTCGTGAAGAATACCAAAGGAAGGTTACCGGCAAAGAAACCTGTTCCTCCACGAAGTTTGAGGCTCTTATTGCCAAAAACATCCCATGTGAAACCCACACGTGGAGAGAATATCAGGTTAGCGCCGGGCCATTTGCCTGTATCTATATGACGGCCATTGTAGTCAAGGTCATAAATTGCCTTGTTAGTCATCAAGTCAGAATTATTAAAGAATAAACCATCAATACGAAGACCGTATGTAAGCTTGAACTTTTCATTGATATTCCAATCATCCTGAGCGTACGCACTAATCTTGTTTGTTCTAACGCGAGCAGCAGGTTTGGTCTCACCATCATAACCATAAGTCAAGTTAACAATCTCCGGAGCGGCACCAGTCAAGAAGTCATCAAGACTTCTATAACGATAATAACCTGTTCCATTACGCATGTATTGGTTGTCTGCCATCTTATACTCATAAGACAAACCACCAACGATTTTGTGGTTACCTACATAGTAAGTCAGCTCATCTTTAATGTTCCACACATTGTTATGTACAGCGTTGTTGTAAGTAAACAACTCATAACCCAATGATATGTAAGACTGATCATCTTTCAAAATGTCGATGAATGGGAACTCATCAGAGTTAGTTGAACGCAAGTCGTTCAAAGAAGAATATGTAGCCAGGAACTCGTTAGAAAGCCTTTCGCTCAAACGACTGTTCAAGTTTGCCGAGAATGAATTAACGAGATTATCCATGCCATACATAGAATTTGCATAACTCATTGAGTACTGAGACATACGAGAGCCTGACATACGTGTACCACCATCCATAGAAGTAGCATTTGGAGCGTTCCAGAAACGATTCTTAGTATAGTTGTAACGCAAAGCCAAACGGTTCTTATCATTAATGTTCCAGTCTAAGCGAGCAAGTATCTTGTAGTTGCTTTCGTCTGCCGGGAACTTAGTGAAAGAACCTGTGTCATAGCCATATCTCTCTTTTACAAAGTCAGAAACCCTTTGCAAATCGGAAACTGTGGCACGAGATAAATAATTGTCCGGATCAGCAACACCGTCCTCAGAAGCGCGCCAGCGATTAGCTATGGATGGAATTTTCACCATTTCTGCATTAACAAAGAAGAACAGCTTGTTCTTGATGATAGGTCCACCAAACGTCAAACCATAAGTAGATGTGCGGTCAACTTCACGTGCACCAGGAATCTGTTGCCCTGCAACAGCGTCTCCACGCATATTCTCATTACGTTGGTAAGTATATAAACTACCCTTGAATGTGTTGGTACCCGACTTGGTAATAGCATTCACACCACCACCAATGAAGTTCGTTTGGCGAACATCATAAGGAGCGATTACCACCTGCATTTCCTCAATAGCATCAATAGAAATGGGGCTGCCACCGCCGGGAAGGCCATCACTCAAACCGAAGTTGTTGTTGAAATTAGCACCGTCCACAGTGAAGTTGGCCGTACGACCGTCAGCACCGGCGAATGTCATACCATTTCCACCATAAGGAGATAGACGAGTGTAATCTGTGATGCTACGGCTAATTGACGGCATGTTGATAATCTGTGTGTTAGAGATATTGGTAGAAGTACCCGTTTTCTCTGCCGCAAATTTACTTGCCTTTGCCGACACCACAACCTCTCCAAGCAGGTTGACGTCCTCTTTTAATTCAAAGTTTTGATTGTAAGTTTCAGCCAATTGAAGTGTAATATCTGTTACCACTGAAGTAGCATAACCGACATACGAAGCCTTCACTTCGTACGGACCACCCACACGCATACCTTGAATAGTGTAACGTCCATCAACGTTTGTTACCGTTCCGTACACAGTACCTGATGGCATGTGAGTCGCTGTAATGGTTGCTCCAATCAGAGTTTCCGTACCATCCGTAACCCTTCCGGCCATACTCGAAGTTGTTACTTGGCCATAAATAAAAGTGCTAACCAGCAGCAATGTAATGGCTAATAGATGCTTAATTCTTTTCATACAAATAAATTCTATTTTTAAGTGATTAATATTGTGCAAAAGTGGATATTTATACGGTTCCACCTCAAGCAAAATCTTGCGTAAAATAGCCACCAATGCCGGTCACCGTTCCTTGTGAAGTGCCTTCTACCATAACGGCAGCACCCACCAATGGTTCATCTGTTTCTGAGTCAACAAGCTGTCCCCTCACTGTAGTCTGGGCAAATGCCGCAACACTGAATACGGACAGTACAGCCATCAACAGGAAATGAATTAGATGTTTTTTCATACTTCTGCTTTTTTTGTTAATAATTACGTTAATTAGTTTTATATTATTCTATCTATGGTGCAAAGATAATTAATAAGATTTAGATTCGAATTACATCTCTATTACAAAATTTAAGTATTTCAAAGGTATATTGAAACTTTCTACAACAAAAAAGTCCTGCAGCTTTTTGCAGGACTTTTTTGTTATTAACCAGGAATACAATGCTTTCAATCTAACACTATTTTCAATCATTCATCAGATTTCTATAACGTACACGCTTCGGTTCTTCTTTTCCTAAACGTTTCTGTTTATTTTCCTCATATTCCGAATAAGAGCCTTCGAAATAGAAGACATTGGAATCACCCTCGAACGCAAGGATGTGTGTACAGATACGGTCAAGGAACCAACGGTCGTGACTGATGATTACGGCACATCCGGCAAAATCTTCAAGACCTTCTTCAAGGGCGCGAAGGGTGTTCACGTCAATATCATTGGTTGGTTCGTCCAGCAAAAGCACATTACCTTCTTCTTTCAGCGCCATTGCAAGGTGCAAGCGGTTGCGTTCACCTCCGGAAAGGATGCCGCAAAGCTTTTCCTGGTCGCCTCCGGAGAAATTAAAGCGAGACAGATAGGCACGCGCGTTAATGTCACGTCCACCCATACGGATCAAGTCATTACCGCCGGAAATAACCTGGTAAACACTCTTTTCCGATTCGATATCACGATGTTGCTGGTCTACATATGCCACTTTTACGGTTTCTCCAACTTCAAATTCTCCTTTATCTACTGTTTCTAATCCCATGATAAGACGGAACAACGTAGTTTTACCGGCACCATTAGGACCGATAACACCAACGATACCATTGGGAGGAAGCATAAAGTTCAGATCATCAAACAGAAGTTTGTCGCCGTAAGCTTTGGCTACATGCTTTGCTTCAATAACCTTATTACCAAGACGCGGACCGTTTGGAATGAAAATTTCCAGTTTTTCTTCTTTCTCCTTCACATCTTCGTTCAGCAATTTATCGTAGGAGTTCAAACGTGCCTTACCTTTTGCCTGGCGTGCCTTGGGAGCCATACGCACCCACTCCAACTCACGTTCCAGTGTTTTGCGACGTTTACTGACAGTCTTTTCTTCCATCTCCATGCGCTTGGTCTTTTGTTCCAACCAACTGGAGTAATTACCTTTCCAGGGAATACCTTCGCCACGGTCGAGTTCAAGAATCCACCCTGCAACATGGTCAAGAAAGTAACGGTCATGGGTTACGGCAATTACCGTACCTTCATATTGCTGCAAATGTTGTTCCAACCAGTCGATGGACTCAGCATCGAGGTGATTGGTAGGTTCGTCCAACAAGAGTATGTCGGGTTTCTGCAACAATAAGCGACAAAGCGCCACACGGCGACGTTCACCCCCCGAAAGATGTTCTACGGACTGGTCTTCGGGCGGACAACGGAGAGCATCCATAGCGCGTTCCAGTTTACTGTCCAAGTTCCAGGCATCGGTAGCATCGATGATATCCTGCAATTCTCCCTGACGTGCAAAGAGTTTATCCATCTTGTCTGAGTCTTCGTAATACTCGGGCAGCCCAAATTTTTGATTGATTTCTTCGTATTCCGTAAGTGCATCCACAATGGGTTGCACACCTTCCATTACAATTTCTTTCACGGTTTTGGTTGGATCCAAGTAAGGCTCCTGCGCCAAATAGCCTACCGAATAGCCCGGTGAAAACACCACTTCGCCCTGATAGGACTTGTCCAACCCGGCGATAATCTTAAGTAAGGTCGATTTACCCGAACCGTTCAGACCGATGATGCCAATCTTCGCTCCATAAAAGAACGAGAGATAGATATTCTTCAATATTTGCTTATTGTTCTGCTGAATGGTCTTGTTCAGCCCTACCATTGAGAAAATAATCTTCTTATCGTCAACTGTTGCCATAGTAAAGTTATATAATTAATAAAATGTATACGCCTGAATTTGGCGACAAAAGTACATGATAAATCAGTAATCACAAAGAAAATAAGGAAATGTAATTTGTATCACAGTGATTCTGCTTTCAATTTATATATGACTATCCGCATTGTTACTTTACACTCCAGACGAAAATGATAGATTCATCCTTAAAAAAGCAATCTTTATTTCGTTTATTCCAAAAACATTCTTACCTTTGCGCCCGCTTAACAGCAAAACAAGGTTTGATTCGCTAGCTCAGCNNTGGGGTCCTGGGTTCGAGCCCCAGGCGGATCACTTAAATAAAACGCAAGTAACTCATAATCAAGTGCTTGCGTTTCTTGTTTTATGAAATTGCACCACATTTGCACCACAGAATTTATAATCTCTCTTGCTTCCCAAAAGAAAAGTTATTTAAAGCCGAACTATTTTCCCCTGTTTTATCCCGATACTTATACTCTCCTTTATACCAAATCCTCCATCTAAAAAGGTTTAGTACCTTCTTGCATATATTATACAAGGATCGGATTAAACTTGTTGCCATGGTGACCAAATGCTCTTTTAAAAATAGGTTTAGTGCTCTCTTGCATATATTATACAAGGACTAAAGTAAACTGCTTATCCTTGCTTCCGTTTCTATCCCTTTCCTTTTTTGGAAAGCAAAAAACTTCATTTATCTGTTTTCATTCGCAAATTGTACCCATGCCACTTTAGTATAAAACCAATTCTGAGTGGATTTCCCTTTTCATCCTCATTTCACGAAGCATAATCATCGACACCATTACATAATATACTTTGTATCGCCATTCTATTCTTAGTATCATTTCATATCTGCGTCGTCATCTGCACTATCAATAAACAGATGCACCAACTGAAAGCCGTTCAAACAACTTCTACACCCAACTGATAACAGGTTCCTTAATTATATAGATTCCCGTTTAACCACAAACAGATTCTTTACTTGCCGATATAAACAGACAGCATCCTCTTTTCATCCCACTGCAATATTTCCGTCCTACTTCACCACTGCATTTTTAGCGAAGTCACATCATTTTTCTCAATGCAAAGCTACAATGCAGCACCACTGTGGTGGTTACGGGGCATTTCATTCCAACCAATGGCGTATCAGTACAATCTTCCTTTTTTCTGATGCTCGGGAAAAAGAGTATTGAACCGCTATCCTTGGTGTTGCCCTATGACTGCAATATCTTGGTGCATTATAAAAATTGATTGTATAACTTCTAAAAATTATCGTTATGAAGAAGATTGAAAATTCTTTCGCAGTTACAGGTTTTATCGGTAAGGATGCTGAAATCCGTCAATTCACCTCCGCAAGTGTCGCAAAATTCTCTTTGGCTGTTGGCCGAACAGAAACTATTGGTCAAGAAACCACCAGAGTATCAGCTTTTATGGCTGTGGAAGCTTGGCGCAAAAACGACAGTGCATCCTTTGAATTATTGAAAAAGGGGCAGATGATAACTGTCCGCGGCTATTTCAAGCCTGAAGAATGGAGTGACCAGAATGGCAAGCATAATCGCATGGTAATGGTTGCCACTGAGTTTTTTGCTACTCCGGAAAAGGATGAAGCTCCCGCGAAGCAGAAATCCACACCTAAGAAAACCAAGAAATAACTCTTGGTTTATTGTCAAGAACAGCGGCTTTCGGGTCGCTTTTCTTTTGCTCATTACATCCTTTACTCGACTGTTGTAATCGCTGGCCTATCTCTTTATCTATTGTTAGATTCGCCTTTTATATGCTCCATGTTATACCCGAAATCTGTCAGGCACCAATAGGCATATCTTTCTTTTGGAAAGCACAATAGAATTTTAATATGCCCCTCTGTTTTCTGCTGCAAAGTAATGTACGCTACATTTCCACCAATGAACCATGGATGTTTTTTTATTAGCCCTACGGATAAAAACACCCATGGACCCTTTGGCTTGAGAAACTTTCAGCGAACAGATGAAAGCAGCGTAAAAAGGAGGCTTGAATATTAAAATCCTCCCATTGTTTAACTTTAAAAATTTTGATTATGCCAAATTGGTGTTCTACTAGCTATCAAATCGTAGGGAAACAACAGAATGTTGATAAACTCTTTAAAGAATTACAGAAAGTTCTTAGTACAGACAGAAGCGATGAGAAAGACAATACATCATTCTTGCCTGATTCTTCATGGCTCGGATATGTGGTTAGTGATATTCTGGGTATCGACCATGAAAAAGAATGCATCCCATGCAGGGGTAATATTGATTACATGGAGGAACAGATGAATGACAATGAAAGCTTCGCTTATTTCGCTTTGTCCACAGAAACCGCTTGGACAGACTGTCGAAAGTTATTCTATTTGCTTTCGGTCAAGTTTGACGTAGAGATTTTATTCTATACAGAGGAACTGGGTTGTGATATCCATGAAACCAATGATGAAGAAGGTCTCTATTTTGATACCCGCTATTTATTGGACGATTCCAACAACGACATGAACTATTACTCTTCATTTGAGAGTTTAGCAAAAGAGATTGAAGAGATGACAGGTGAAAGACCGGACGAGTTCAAGGACATTGATGAAATTCTCGAAAGACATAGACTGTCAGAAAGCATGTATGCACACCAAATTGACATTGTGTCTTTGCTGGATGGAATTTCTGATTCATAAATGCAAGTTCGATATGTCTTGAAAATATTCAAGGCATATCGGCTCTGCCATTTTCCAGCTTTAATCTCCAGCATGACCCTTCAAATCCTTCCTTTTATACCCTTTATCTTCCTCTTATATCAAGGCTTCCCTCCCTAAGAATAGAAATATCTGTTTCTGGATACCACTTCCCTTTGGTCAGTCATATCCAGGAAAGGGCAAACAGTGACATATTCCTGACATCAAAGCACCGGAGTTTCGATGAATCGAAACAACCTAATCCATTGATGACAGAACAAGTCGCTTTCTTGTTTGCCCCGGCAGACTTTATTTCTTACCCGCCCAAGTCTCATTTATCCCGGTTATTGAAAATCCATTTAGGCAATTTTACATCCCGCCTTTTATATATCCCTAATAATTCATCCTCCTTTTCTATAATGCTATAACAATGACTCATCCGTCCGACCTGCTTGCAAATCATTTTTCAGCAAAGGTAATTCACCGAATCCAACCCGGTCAATGCCGGCTGACAGCCGCGAGTGATTGTGCAAAATCTTCCTCTCATAGAATTCGAGCGTATTTCACACATCAGTCTTGACCATTTGTCTTCTGCTCCCTAAAAGGCAGAAAAATAATTCCTTGCAGGTCGGAAAAGACCTAATGGTAGGGAAAAAATAATAAGGTTAAATAGTATGAGTTACAACAAATTGACATCATTAACGGCTAACGTTGAAGCCATTGAAACTGCCGTCAGACTGTTTCCGCTTAACAGAACGGCATCAGAAGCAGAGAAACAGATATTATCCAAATACACAGGTTTTGGAGGTATCAAAGAAGTGTTGAATATCGGAGCAAGCCAGCCCATACCTGGCAAGATGAAAGAATCTTTCATTAAATTGCAGGACTTATTACATACTCATTCTATGGGTAATGAGCAGTTTTACAATTCAATGCTGGAGAGTATCAAATCATCAGTTCTTACCGCATTCTACACCCCGGTTATCCTTGTCCAAACCATAGCCGGACAGATACAAGCTGCATTTAAAAACAATGGCTTGCGGATGAAGACATTTCTTGAACCGTCGGCAGGGATAGGCGGTTTTCTCCCGGTAGCATTCCCTACAGCTTATACTTATGCTTTCGAGAAAGATAATGTAACAGGAATGATTCTATCAGCTTTGCAGGATAATGCACGGGTAATCATTGACGGTTTTGAAACCATCGACAAACAAGACATTGACCATAAAACTTTTGATGTGATAGCATCCAATATTCCTTTCGGGAATTTTAAAGTCTTTGACTATGATTTCTACAACAGAGATTCAACACATGCACAAGCTACAAAGTCTATTCACAGTTACTTTATTGTGAAAGGTATTGATAAGCTCAATGAAGGCGGCATCATTGCCTTTATTGCACCAAGAGGCGTAGCAGATGCACCGACCAATAAATTCTTACGCAACTATCTTGTGCATAATGCCAATATGATAACGGCAATCCGATTGCCCGATACCCTTTTCATGCAGACAGGCGGTATCGAGGTAGGATGTGACTTTTTCATTTTCCAAAAGCATAGCCATAAAGCCGTACTTACATCAAAGGAACAGCTTTTCTTGCAGGTGACAAAAGAGGCTGTGCCTGATACAGATTGCACAACCGAATATTTCAACCGGGTATTCACATTGCCTAAAACGATGGTGGCTACCACAAGCCAAATTCAGAAAAATCAGTTTGGGAAGTATGTACGCAAGTACCATTGGCAAGAGACAGAGGCTACAATGGCATCGTATCTTTCTGATTTGTTAAAATCGGACATCGAACGCTATTTCAGGAAAGGGCTGTTCGAATCACAGGGCAAAGAGGTAAAGGTTACCCAACTTTCTCTTTTCGATTCATTTGGAACAGAACCGACCGAAGTTAAAGCGAGAAAGGACAAGGAAAAACGTCCCTATACTGATAAGTTGCAATGGTGGATGAAAGACGGTGCAATGATTCTATTTGAAGGTCAGTTGGGAAGATTACAATGTAAAAGAATAGATTCATTTGCAAACCATACACCCACATTTGTCCCCCTTAAAATGCAGGAGATGAATATAAGCCGCGCCAGTGACTATTTCTCTATTCGTGAAACCTACCTTGAGCTTTCAAGCAAGGAGAGTGAAGAACGAACAGAATATCCACAGTTGAGAAAATTATTAACCCACATTGCATTAGTACC
>NZ_DBDF01000035.1:0-29599 GCF_002293435.1 Bacteroides sp. UBA939
AAACCCTGGGAGGGAGAATTTGTCTCGTGGGACGAGAAATTTCATCTCATGGGATGAATGAATCCGTCTCACGAGACGAAAAAATCCGTCCCGTGAGACGAATGAAACCGTCCCGTGGGATGAAAAAATTCGTTCCACGGGATTTATGAATGTATTTGCCGAAAGGATTCCTGCTATTTCCGGTTCCACTATGAACTGATTCGCATAATTAGCTAACAATACGGAATGAAACAAAACTTCTTATTCATCAATATTTGAGAGAAAAAGGTTGCACCTAAAGTAACAAAGAACCGGGGAAATATAGGAGCAATATGAGGTAAGAAGCGGAGAAGGACATGCCAATTAGGGCGGCGAGTGGATAATATAAGTTAGAGAAAAGAATAAATTAAGGAAGAATTAACATAATAGCATAACAGAAATCAGCATTATTCCCAATTAATTTGTATTTTTGAACACTCGAATTGTAAGTTAGATAACTAAGATGAAGAAAATACATATTTTATTCTTTCTATTTTGTCTTATATCAGTCAGCGCATTGGCACAAACGTTGGAGCAAGCCAAAGCTTTCTACAATAAAGGGCAGTACGAAAAAGCCAAACCGGTTTTTAAGAAATTCGTAAAGGCGCAACCGGCAAACGGAAACTATAATTTATGGTATGGTGTATGTTGCCTGAAAACCAGCGAACCTGCCGTAGCCTTAAAGTATCTGGAAACAGCTGTTAAAAAGCGTATTCCCGGCGGACAGCTATATTTGGCGCAGACCTATAACGACCTGTACTATTTTGATGACGCCATCAAGCATTACGAAGAATACATCAGTGAGCTTATCAAGAGAAAAAGACCGACAGGGGATGCGGAAAAACTTCTTGAAAAGAGCAGAGTCAATCTCCGCATGTTGAAAGGTGTTGAAGAAGTGTGTATAATCGACAGTTTTGTAGTAGATAAAGACCGTTTTTTAGAGGCTTACAAGATTAGTCCCGAATCCGGAGAATTATTCTCGTACAATGATTTCTTCCAGAACAAAGAGGAAGAGGAGGCCACCGTATACGAAACAGAGCTTGGAAACATAATATATTACGGCGAACGACAGCCGGACGGAAAGCTCAGTATCTTGTCCCGCGATAAGATGCAGGGAGAATGGGGAAAAGGCGGTTTGTTGCCCGGAAATATAAACGAAGCAGTCAATGCCAATTATCCTTATGTGCTGACAGATGGTTTGACCATTTATTATGCAGCCGATGGTGAAAAATCAATAGGCGGATATGATATTTTCGTGACGCGATACAACATCAATACCGATACCTACCTGATGCCGGAGAATGTAGGTATGCCATTCAATTCGCCACACAATGACTATATGTTTGTTATTGATGAATTCAACAACCTTGGTTGGTTTGCTTCCGACCGTTATCAGCCGGATAAAAAAGTTTGTATATACGTGTTTATACCCAACTCTTCCAAACGAGTGTATAACTACGAAGCAATGGACACTAAGAAAGCCATACAGCTTGCCCGGATTCATTCGCTGAAAGATACATGGACAGACCAGAATGCCGTATCGGATGCCAAACGCCGTTTGCAAGCCGCATTAAGTGAAAAACCGCAGGCGGAACAAACGCATGATTTTGAATTTGTTATTGATGATAATACGACTTATTATCAATGGAGTGATTTCAAATCCCCCCAAGCCCGGAACCTGTTCAGCAAATACCGCCAATTGGAGAAAGATTTCAGGCAACAACAAAATAAATTGGAAAATCAGCGCTCTCAATATACCCGTTCTAATGATGATCAGAAAGT
The DNA here is from genome assembly GCF_002293435.1 of Bacteroides sp. UBA939. Lineage (GTDB taxonomy): Bacteria > Bacteroidota > Bacteroidia > Bacteroidales > Bacteroidaceae > Bacteroides. The sequence continues at coordinate 1,801 of NZ_DBDF01000035.1, forward strand.
CAAGCTAACCCCAGCTATCCTTGAATTGGAAAAACGGGTGCAAGAATTATCCGATGAAATAGAACGTACCGCTATTGAGGTGCGCAAGGCAGAAAAAGGAAATCATAAATAGAACAAACTATGGATATACTTATCATTACCGTACTTATTATCGCGGCAGTTATTCTTTTCTTGGTAGAACTGTTCGTTATTCCCGGCATCAGTGTTGCCGGCTTTCTGGCGGGAGGTTGCATGATCTTCGCCAACTACTATGCCTTTGCCTATCTGGGTACAACCGGTGGTTTTATCACGCTCACCATATCGGCAATAGCCTGCATAGGATCAGTGATTTTGTTTATGCGTTCTAAAACATTAGACAAAATCGCCCTGAATAAAAATATCACATCAAAAGTAGACCGTACCGTCGAAGAGAAAATAAAAGTAGGTGATACGGGAGTGGCCATCACACGACTGGCGCTAATCGGTAACGCCGATATCGACGGTAACATTGTGGAAGTAAAATCCATGGATGGTTTCTTGAATGAGAAAACCCCCATCGTAGTAAACCGTATTTCAAACGGCGTTATTATGGTGGAACAGAAAAAGCATTAATGATTACACTTAATATTTTATAAACCATGATCGAAAACCCTATGTATTTGACTGCCTTTATCATTATAGGCGGTATTATCTTTATCATTCTGTTCTTCCATTATGTGCCTTTCTTCCTGTGGCTGTCAGCCAAGGTATCGGGAGTAAGAATCTCATTGGTACAATTGTTCTTAATGCGCATTCGTAATGTTCCCCCGTACATCATCGTGCCGGGTATGATTGAAGCGCATAAAGCAGGATTGAGCAACATCACCCGTGATGAACTGGAAGCGCATTATCTTGCCGGCGGACACGTGGAAAGAGTGGTGCACGCCCTGGTATCCGCATCTAAAGCCAACATTGAACTGTCTTTCCAGATGGCTACCGCTATTGACCTTGCCGGACGAGATGTGTTTGAAGCTGTTCAGATGTCGGTAAACCCCAAAGTAATTGATACGCCACCCGTGACGGCAGTAGCGAAAGACGGTATCCAGTTGATTGCAAAAGCCCGCGTAACTGTTCGCGCCAATATCCGCCAGTTAGTGGGTGGTGCAGGCGAAGATACAATCCTGGCGCGTGTAGGCGAAGGCATCGTATCATCCATCGGTTCGTCCGAGAATCATAAATCAGTATTGGAGAATCCGGATTCCATTTCCAAACTCGTGCTTCGCAAAGGATTGGATGCCGGTACGGCTTTTGAAATCCTGTCCATTGATATCGCCGATATTGATATAGGTAAGAACATCGGCGCCGCTCTGCAGATTGATCAGGCGAATGCTGATAAAAACATTGCGCAAGCAAAAGCGGAAGAGCGTCGTGCAATGGCTGTGGCAAGCGAACAGGAAATGAAGGCAAAAGCCCAAGAGGCTCGTGCAAAGGTAATTGAAGCGGAAGCGGAAGTTCCTAAAGCTATGGCGGAAGCATTCCGTAGCGGTAATCTGGGTATCATGGATTATTATCGGATGAAGAATATAGAAGCCGATACTTCCATGCGCGAAAATATAGCAAAACCTACTTCCGGTTCTTCTAATCAGTCACTGAGCAAATAAGCCGGAATAGATGTAACAAGAACGCAGAAACCGGTGAACAGCAAGCCGGTTTCTGCGTTCTTATTTATAAAAGACCGGAAATGGTTTTGATTTTGCCCGGTATTAGTTTCATTTAGAACAGCTTCTAATTAACAATCCAGAATATGAAAAAGTATTTCGCTCCTTCCGAACTCATCATCAATGATGATGGTTCAGTATTCCATCTGCATGTAAAGCCGGAATGGCTGGCGGACAAAGTAATCCTGGTAGGTGATCCGGGACGGGTAGCATTAATCGGTTCTCACTTTGAGAATAAAGAATGCGAAGTAGAAAGCCGTGAGTTCAAAACAATCACAGGTACATACAAAGGCAAGCGCATTACCGTTGTTTCAACAGGCATAGGTTGCGACAATATTGACATTGTAATGAACGAACTGGACGCTTTGGCTAACATTGATTTCCAAACCCGCGAAGAAAAGCCTCAATTGCGCCGGTTAGAGTTAGTACGTATCGGTACTTGTGGCGGATTGCAGCCGGATACGCCGGTAGGTACATTTATCTGTTCGCAGAAGTCCATAGGCTTTGACGGTTTGCTGAATTTCTATGCAGGACGCAATGATATATGCGATCTTCAATTTGAACATGCATTCCTGAATCACATGGGTTGGTCGGGAAATATATGTGCACCTGCCCCTTATGTGATTGATGCCGATTCCGAATTGATAGAACGCATTGCCGGAAATGACATGGTACGCGGCGTAACGATTGCCGCAAACGGCTTCTTCGGGCCGCAGGGACGTGAATTGCGCATTCCGTTGGCCGACCCGAAGCAGAACGACAAGATTGAAAACTTCGAATATAACGGTTACCGCATCACTAACTTCGAAATGGAAAGTTCCGCATTGGCGGGTTTGAGCCGATTAATGGGACATAAAGCGACAACGGTATGTATGGTAATCGCCAACCGGTTGATTAAAGAAGCCAATACAGGATACAGAAATACGATAGATACCCTGATTAAAACCGTACTGGATAGAATCTGATAGAATGAATCAAGATACCATCTGTGCTATTGCCACAGCTCAAGGAGGAGCTATTGGAAGCATCCGTGTCTCAGGACCGGATGCTATCCGTATTACTAATTGTATATTCACTCCGGCGAAATCCGGGAAAACGCTGACAGACTGTAAACCCTATACATTGACTTTCGGAAAGATTCATGATGGGGAAGAGATAATCGACGACGTACTTGTCAGTCTCTTTCGCGCCCCACACTCCTATACGGGAGAGGATTGTACGGAAATCACCTGTCATGGATCCGGCTATATTCTGCAACAGGTTCTGCAACTGCTTATCAGGAATGGTTGCCGTATGGCACAACCGGGAGAATATACTCAGCGTGCCTTTCTGAATGGGAAAATGGATCTGAGTCAGGCGGAAGCGGTAGCAGATTTGATCGCTTCTTCGTCTGCCGCCACACATCGCCTTGCCATGAGCCAGATGCGTGGAGGTTTCAGCAAGCAATTGTCTGACTTGCGTAGCCAGTTATTGCACTTTACTTCCCTTATTGAGTTGGAACTGGACTTTAGCGACCATGAGGAACTGGAATTTGCGGATAGAACAGAACTTTGTCAATTGGCTAACAATATTGAAAACGTTATTTCCCGCCTTGTAGAATCTTTCAGTGTAGGTAATGCAATAAAGAATGGCGTTCCCGTAGCGATTATCGGTGAAACAAATGCCGGAAAGTCAACGCTGCTGAATGTATTATTGAATGAAGATAAGGCTATTGTGAGTGACATTCATGGTACAACACGTGACGTAATTGAAGATACAATAAATATTGGTGGCATTACTTTTCGTTTTATTGATACGGCAGGTATTCGGGAAACAGATGATACGATAGAGAATCTTGGTATAGAGCGTACTTTCCAGAAATTAGATCAGGCGGAAATTGTACTTTGGATGATTGACGCAACCGAAACCCTTTTGCAGATAAACCAGTTGTCGGGACAGATACTTCCGCGTTCTAAAGGAAAGCATTTGATATTAGTCTTCAACAAGGCAGACTTATTGGATACAACCCTTTCCAGTCATATTCTGTCTATCGCTTCCTCCCTTATTTCTGATGCCGAATGTATTTTCATCTCTGCAAAGCAGCATCTAAATACAGATGTCCTTCAGGAGAAACTTGTAGCCGCCGCCAATCTGCCGACAGTAACGCAGAATGATGTCATAGTAACGAATGTTCGCCATTATGATGCTCTGACCCACGCATTAGAGGCCATACAACGCGTACAACAAGGACTGGCAACTAATCTTTCCGGAGATTTCATCTCCCAGGACATCAGAGAGTGCATTTTCCATTTGAGTGACATTGCAGGGGAAGTAACTAATGATATGGTGCTGCAGAATATATTCCGGCACTTCTGTATCGGGAAGTAATGGCTTAGAATTAACTGTAAACAACATAAATAAAAGTGGTCATATAAAAATAGTTTCTATCAATATGGGAATAGATTTTGAATCATATATCCGCGATAGTGAGCCTGACAAAAGAGAAAAGGCTTTGGCTTGGAAAACCGCTATCGGTCTTCAGGCAGTAGATGGTCTGCGGGCATCTGATTATCTAAAAGATACCGCCGTTAAGCATATAGAAGGTGATATAAGCATGGATGAAGTGAAAAGGCTCATCAATGGATATTACCTATCAAAAACGATGCGGACATCAGATGATGATGAAACGGAAGAAGCAGATAAAGTCTCGACCAATATAGTCAAAATCTTAAACGAACAATCATTCGCTTTCTCCGTGACAGGCTTCACCTCCATTCATAGAAGACTCTTTGAAAGCATCTTTAAGTTTGCCGGGAAAATCCGCGACTATGACATTACGAAAAAAGAGTGGATACTTCGTGGTGACACGGTTTTGTATGTCAATGCGGAAGATTTGCGTAGAGCTATAGAATATGATTTGGAACAAGAAAAAGCGTTTTCATATAAAGGTCTTCCAATGGATGACATAGTAGCACATATCACTAAGTTTGTTTCGGGAATTTGGCAGATACATCCTTTTGGAGAAGGAAATACAAGAACTACCGCAGTCTTCACAATTAAATATTTGAAAAGTATAGGTTTTGATCTGAACAATGATTTGTTTGCTGAACACTCTTGGTATTTCCGCAATGCGCTGGTTCGTGCCAATTACCGCAATGTACGTAAAGGTATTGAGCTTGATATGAGTTTCTTGATTCTGTTTTTCAGGAACTTGATAATGGGTGAACACAATGAGTTGAGAAATCGGTATATGGTTATAAATCCTCCAACAGAATGGATTGAGGGACAGAACCCGACAAGTACCCGACAAGCTCCCGACAAGTTCAACCGCAGTACAAAGTTTAATTCAAGTATTGGCAGAACAGCAATTATCAATCAAAGAGATGCTTAAAGCCATGGGTCTAAAAGACCGCGAGAATTTTATGAAAAACTACTTGAATCCTGCTATGAAAGAAGGTCTCGTTGTGATGCTCTACCCTGATAACCCTAAGCACCCACAACAAAAATATCTGCTAACGGTGAAAGGACTAAGCATTTACAATTCATTAGAAAAGAATAGACTATGACAATAGAAGACATCAAACAACTCATATCCAAAGACGAACATCGTCAATTGGAACTAAAGAAAACTACCGGCGAGCTGAAAGACGGTATGCACACGGCATGTGCCTTTCTGAATACTGATGGTGGTTGGCTCATCATCGGCATTGCACCGGGTTCGTTGAAAATACTTGGGCAGGAAGTGACAGACAACACACAACGTGAGATAGCCCAATATCTCACAGGAATAGAGCCTGCCGTAGATGTGAAAGTAGAGTACGTGGATGCTCCCGACCGCCCGGGATGCCAAGTCATAGCAATGTATTTCAATGCTTTCGTATGGGGACATCAGCCATACACTTACGATAGCCGTCCTTATTACAAGGTAGAGAGCACTACCAAGTTGATGCCACGTGAGATGTTTGAAGAGCGTATCCGTGCCAACAAACCTCAATATTACGCATGGGAACGTCAGAAAGCTGATAGAGTTGCTATCGGCGATTTGAATGAAGAACGTGTACGCGGTGCTATTCGATTGGGCGTGGAGCGTGGCCGCATGATGGCATCGGCAATGACGGAACCATTCGAAAAGGTGCTTGATAAGTTGCAATTGCTAAATGACGGCATGCCTAATAATGCGGCGGCAGCACTCTTCAGTACCAACATCTACGAATATCCACAGTTCAGATTGCGCATGGCTCGTTTCCATGGAACGGATAAAAATGAGTTTATCGATAACCAGCGTGCGGAAGGCAACTTCTTCGATTTGCTGGATGCGGGTATGGCATTCTTCTTCAAGCATTTGTCATTGAGCGGCAAGATTGTAGGCTTTGTACGGGAAGAACATCTGTAAATTCCAACAGAAGCGTTGCGTGAAGCTCTTGTTAATGCGCTTTGCCATCGCCAATACGAGAAATACAACCTCACCATTGGAATTGCCATCTATGATGACCGCATAGAGATAGAAAATCCGGGCATGCTTCCACCTCAGCTTACACCAGAAACTATCAAGCAACCACATATCTCCTATCCGTACAATCCCATCATTGCTGATGTACTCTTCAAGACTACTTTTCTAGAAAACTGGGGTTCGGGTGTCGGGCGTATTGTTGATGCCTGTAAACGTCAGAATGTGGAGGAACCCGTATGGAGGACACAAGGTGGATTTGTAATTGTCACATTCAAAAGACCAACAAAGGATTCAAATACCATCCAAGTACCATCCAAGTACGACCCAAGTACGACCCAAGTAGCAATATTAATCAATGCAATGAATGATAATTTTATGTCAATAACGGAAATAATGAAAGCATGCAACTTGAGTAGCAGAAAAAAATCTCGTGAGAATTATGTCACTCCGGCTTTAGAAGATGGGGCAATAGAGCGAAAATACCCGAATCAGCCTAATCATCCTAAGCAGCAATACAGATTAACGGAAAAAGCGAAAGTATGGAAACAGACCAATGATGAATAATAGCGTGATGTCTCTTCAAGAACTTAGATTGCCGACCAAAAAAGGGAGTCGGCATCGATGGGGGCAAACGAACTTTACTTTATTGCCGTACTCTATATATACGATTATTAAAGTAAAGTGGCAGGAGGAAAGATTCATCTATCTAATAATCTTTCTTCCCTATTTAAAACAAAGACTTCGCGAAGCGTGATAACTTATAAGTTATTTAATGGATATAAGCGAAAGCATTTACTGCCTAAGCAAAATAGCCGGATTTATTCTTAACGAATAATAAAAACGTTAAAAGTGAGCGTTTTAACACATAGGAACAAGAGGATTTTTTGACTTCCTACTTTTTTAGAACTAAAACAATGAGTACCAACAAGCTATATATGCTGCATCGGGAAGTAATGGCTTGTAAACAGCCGTAACCAACCATAACCATTTAGAATAAAGTCGCTGTATATCAGTGACTTTTCTGTTGTTCGCCCAGCATGGTTCTATTCTAACAGGTGCAAGTCCTCAACACGCCCTGATAGCGGGAAGTGTCCAGCCAAAGACAAGGGTGTCCATCGTGAGGTGGAATCTGAAGGAAGTCGGCGGTAAACATCTGGCCTGACGCACAGAAACTTGATATAAGGCTAAAGAACGTGGGTTAGTTTGCAACACAAAACAAAGCCCGATAGCTATTCGGAACGTTCATGGTAAATTAAGCGGGTATAAGATGGAAAGAATAGAGTCTTAACTGGGGAGGTCTCACAGACGTGTGGATGTTTTTTTTCGGAATCACGGAGTAAAGCTTGCTGTGAGAAGTCAGCAGACGCCATATGAGTCAGACAAAACGAATTGATCGAAATACCTTTCGGTTCACCCTCGCTCTTGTAGAGGAACCACAACTTTTCAAAATCACTACTGCTATACATAAATACTTTTTTTAGATGTACAGCAAAGGTAAAGGCAAAACAAAAACGGAGCAAGACGCCAGTTTTGGACGCTTACCAAAATTAAGATAAAAATCAAATATTATATCAGCTAGGGTATGATTTATTTATATCTTAATAAATTGCATATACGTTCTACATTCTTCAACCTTTTCAACACATGTAACCTTCTTGATCATAAGCTCTTCGCTCATGACAAATAAGATCTATTAACTGCTGTAATTCGCATACATCTGACTTAATATCCTTAAAACGGCAATACTGTTCATCATATCTTTTCCTAGAACCTGATTTTAATCGAAATCCAACATCGTCTGGAATTAAATATGAAGAACGTTCCTTACCCAAATATTGTTGAAATTCAAAGAGAAAAATATTTATTCCTGCCAAATCAAAATCACCGAAGTAAAGATAATGATTGGGAATAGCACATAGCCATCTTCTAAGATCAGTTGATTGTGGATACCTGGACACAAAGAGCACTCTATTTGAAAGCTTATGCACTTGAAGATATTCCTCAAAGAATACTCTTTGCTTGCGAATCATCCTAAAATTTTCCATATTCTCAATGCCAATCACTACTACGTCTTCTGGAATTATAAACTTCTCCCACTCTGCGACAAAAAGAAAACTTCCTTCTTGTGGATTTACTATAAAAGCCTCTCCGTCAAGAAAACATTCAATAGGTTCGTAGCTGTTTACAGGGAATCCCGGGCAGGAACGGACCATAACAAGTTTGGAGTTTCCTGTTTCTATTGCCATAGAAGCACGGGAATCTGAAGCGTCTATTTCGAGAATGCGGAAACTCTCATCCTTATCTATAAGAAATCTTTTTAAAGCCTCAGTATCACGGGCACGATATGATTTTCTTGAACCATGAGATATAACCAATAACATACCTTCTGCCAACAGTTCATCACGTAACTTACTGTTTAACTTTGAGCCTGCGACTTGTTCTCCTGCTAATAATGCATGTATAGATGCACTTATTGCCATATAACCTCCAACTATTTTATTCGTTTCAATAATTTTTCTACTCTCGTCCTCACTCCATGTTTACTCAAGAGATAGGTATATCGGTAGTCATAAGGGTTATATGACGTTGGTGAACTGTTGATGAGATAGATATTGCGTGAATTGGCAAACTGCAGAATACCTTTGATATTGTTAGGGTGCAAGCGCCCTATCTCATCCATCATGCAGTGTATAATGAAATCACCGTTCTTTCGGGCTGCCTTTTTCTTAAAAACGTTGATGAGCATGATATTGACCATTGCTTTCACAAGAATATCTGTACCATCTGACCCTACATTATTAATACGCTCAACCCAGTTCGTGTCATTGTCGTTCTCCTTTACACGAAACTGTAAACGGAAAGTATCACCTAATGATACAGATGGACGATTGGGTTCGTTTTGCAGTTGATGGGATAGACTCTTCAGGTAATCCACGACCTTGCGGTTCACCTCATCCCGATTGTTGCTTGAGAAGAGATTAAGTTCGCCAATAGAGAGAGCATTCTCTACGGTATAATCATGAATGGACATAAGCAGTTGCATAAGCTTATCAGATGATTCATTCGCTCTCAGTTCAATACTCTTGATTACTCCTGCAAAATTCTTTTCTACAAAATCACGATTTATGTCAAGTATCACCCCATCTACATCGGATCTACGTTTCATCAGTGAACCGATTTCTGTTGAGATACGTCCTAGGATATCTTTATAATGCTCGCTGGTACGTCTGCGGAACTCCTCGATTTTGTTATTATCCATGAAGTCCTGCAAATCAACCGCAATTTGCAGATAGTCATTATCTGTCACTGGCATCGTGTTGAAATGGAAAGCATTTTGAGGCTTGAAGTTACGATTGAAATAAACAACTATATCTTTAAGCTTGTCAATTGATTCGCGTTTTTGATTGACAGTACCCCTAAGTTGGCTCAAAAGCTGCTGACAATCTTGATGTGTCTTCATCATCTTGTCGTCAGAGAGGTAAGCATCAGGTATCAAATGCTCATTCTCGACCATCTGATGATAAAGGTTCAATTCCTCTTTCCTATGTGCCAATTCCTTGAGGACTATACGCTGACGTTCTTCCTTTTCCTTGCATTTTTTCTCGATACGTGTCCGTTTGTCTTCATAACGCTGGCGTATCATTGAGAGTTGTTGCTCGATGTCCTTAATAGTCTTCCTGATTTCCGGTTCCTTGGCAAAAAGATTTTGCTCGGCATCGCGATATTTGATAACTATTGGACGCTCCTTTTCGATCCTCATCAACAGTATCTTCAAGTCCTTCAAAGCTTCGCGGTATTGTTCAAGCAGATTCATGTCAACGCCCTTACCTGCAAGTTCCGCTTTCTGCTGTTCATCAAGTTGCTTCTTCTGTACCGCAAACTCCTGATTACGCACAGTCGCTTCTGAATCTTGTGATTTTTTGAAAATGTGTAGTTCCTCGTCAAGTGCTTTTGAATCTTTATTGAATGACGAATCAAGCTCTTTAAGGTCTTTTTTATTCCTTGCCTCATTTTTTTCACGAGTTTCCTTCTCCGATTGCACTCTTAACAGTGCTTCATTGAAGGAGCGTTCACGGATTTCTTTTTCTTGTTCAATCCGTTCCTGTTCTTCCATCTCCAGTTTATGCCGATGGTTTTGCAGATTCTGTCGTTTGACTGGTATCTGTTCTTCTTCCACCTTTAATAAGGTCGCTTTCTGCCGAAGCGGATTGATCTGTACTGCATATTTCTTTCCGAGTTTCTCTATCTCATCCTGAAGAGTAATGGGCAATTGCGTGAGTTGACGGTTAATTTGCTGCACTTGCTCTTCCAAGTTCTTCTTTTCCAGTCTATACTCGTCAGGAGTGCGATGCACTGAGGCAATATTATCCAGATTCAACCTTATGCCAAACAGATTATCAGATGCGACGTCCAATTGAGGTTCAAGCCCTTGCGCATATAGAATCCGTTCCTCGTCAATAACTTTGCCTATCGTATTTTCCCAGCCTCCCGTATTTTCACAAAGCCATTTATAAAAAGAACCGTCTAAATGAGCAAGTAAATCATTTATCTTTGCAATTTGTACACGAATTTGTGTGCGGTCTGCCTCAAGACGTTCCTGCTCACGCAGAGATGCTTGTTTTATTTCTGCCTCTTTCATCTCATACTCGGCAGTAATCTGGTCAATCTGGCTTTTTACTGCTGTCTGTTGAGCTGAATTCTCTTTTTCTGTCAAATTCAACTGCAGAAGTTGTTCATCCACCTGCTTTATTTCATCGGCCATAGGATGCCACTGACGGAGTTCCTTCAGTGCATTATCAGTCTTATGCTGTTCAGTCAACAATATCTGCAGGCGATCGTCAGACTCATATCGCCAACTATTGAAAGTATCCATAATCTGATTTCTATTCTTTGTGCGTTCTTCTTCCAGGTTCTTACGTTCTTTCTGAAGTATGGTTTGTTTCTGATAGTATGCCTCTTTCTGAGCGTTCTTGAATGCCTGACATGCATTTTCCAGTTTAGCCTTCGCTATGTTGTACTTTTCCTCTATCGAGGTATGAGTTTTCAATAAGTCATCCAATAGCGTTTGTTTCTCTGTTTCTTCCTGTTTGATAGCTATTTCTCGGCCGGCAAGAGTAAGTATGGCTTCAATATCAAAAGCATCGAAGTCCTTTCTTACCTGTGCTATCTCCTTCAGTTTACTCTTTTTGGCACCAAGTTCTTGATTGAGCGAGTCTTTTTCTTTATCATATTCTGCTGTAAGTTCTTTCTCACGGTTACGTTCTTTCTCAAAGCCCACTTTAACTTCTGTAGCTTCAACTTCCAAAAGCGGTATACGTTGCTCACTATAAGCTACGGCATGATTCAGCATACGCCATACATCAGTCAATTGCTGGTCGAGCGCCACAATTTTACGACCCTGTTCAGCAATTTTCAATGCCTGTTGGCGCACCGGATAATTGCCATCACGTGCTTGACGGAACCAGCAGTCTATCTCATCATACTCTCGCTCGAAGTCTGTAACAAGTCGTCTGTAGGTCTGCAAATCAATGGGTAATTCCTCATCTGTCATGGATTGTATGATCGTGTTCTTTACAAAGTCTGCATCCAATTTTGTATTCAGAAAAACGTTTTGAATGCTTCGTGGGATATTCTGATAATGCGAACTTTGCACTAATGCATAACGTGCATATTTATGGTCATGGGTATTGCCGAAAATAATATCCTTGAACATCACACCGGATTCTATTCTTGCAGAAACGGCCACATTCTTGTCTATACGTTCACGAATCTTCACCCAGTCACTCAATACCTGCTTGTCATCGGTAATAAACCATTCACGCTGATAGGGCGCATCAATGAATCGCCATGAAGCGCGTCCTTGGTATCTGCTAACCAATATGGTATATGCACCATTGTCACGCATCACCTCATAAAGTATATACGAATTTGATTGGCGAAAATAGAATTCATCAAATGACTTCTGTCCCTGTTGAATACCCAAACGATGTTTGTCGGCATTATAGAAAAACAACAAAGCTCTCAACACTGTACTTTTACCCACACCTTGTGTTCCTGTAAAATGCACATTGCCATCCACAGAAATCTCTGCATAGGGGATATTGGCACTATTGATAAAAATAATCTTATTCAGGTACTTCATCTTCATTGACTATTTGAATTATTTCCACCAATTCTTCAACATAGCGAAATGCCGAAGTAATCTTATAAGTCTCGTCTTGTTCGCTAATACACTCAGCAAAGCCCATATTCAGCATCTCTTGAAGCAGTTTGTTTACCATCTCAATATTAGACCCCACACCGTATTTCTTGAACAGATGGCACACCTTCTCCTTCAGCTCAATATCCAGACTAATTTGTTCTATCAAATGACTTTTACGGAACTGATATCCGGCAGTAAATGACTGATTATAACATTTCAAGAAGTCCAGATAGTCCAGCCATTTTGAAAAGCTGTCCAGTTTTTGCTCTATCGCTTGCTTGCCTTCCCCTGTTCGTGAAAAATAGAAGTAACCGTTACCACACTCCAATTGCAGACCGATTTCCTTGAAGTAGTCTGCATAATCCTCCACATTCTCCTCAATATCCTCATATAAGTGACGGATAGAGGTATCTGTGCTGTCCACCGAAAGAAATTCTCCCCGGTTTAACCGTTCGTATATTCTTTGTGTATTATTTCGCATATATTACAGGATGTTCAATATCTTGATAAATTACATATTCTCCTGTCATCCGACATTCATCTGGATGCAAGATTACCAATTGACAGAAGAGAGTTACATAGTCTTCAATAGTACGTTTTACCTTATAGTCATACCTTAAAATGAATTCAAACAGATCATAGCTTGATGCTAAGAACGCATTCCATACCTCTGTAGCATCCACCTCCTTCAGTTGTTGAATATGCTCTTGCAAATCTTCCTCTGTCAAGGGTTCAGCTTCTGTCCTTGCCGTTTTCTGTATGCCATTACGTTCAGCAATCCGTTTCAATAACTTTACCACTTGTTCGTTTTCCCTCAGCATTTCTAAAGACAAACGGACTTTACTGTATTGACGTGATTCCATCCAAAGAGGATTTCTTTCCTCCAACACCTGTATAAGGTTCGTATCAGTCTTGATAAGGAGTTGATCTTGCAGATATTTCAGCTTTCGTATTTTCTTGTAAAGTTGATTTTGCTGGTCAATCTGATTGATATAGGAAATAATCTGCCTGTCTATCTCCATAAGTGCATGATAGGCTTCCACAAAATCATGTTTCACATCGCTACAGGTCTTGGCCATATGCGGATCATTGGCCATAATGAAGAAGGCATGCTCATTATCCATCAGCTTTTCACATTCACGTATCATGGCGCGAATGCTATGGCTCTTCTCATCCAAATTCTGTAGTTTCTTCTTTTTGATGATATAGTTTGGTTCCTGCTTATAAGCATTGTCCATATTGCGCTTCAAATCCACCACATTCTTCAACGTTCTGAATCCAGTCTTCTTTAAAAGCTGCCGTACATTGTCCTGATATCCGGCTTTACGATTGGTGTTGGTCTCTTGCAGGAAATATCCAATATATTCCTTCAAAGTGTTGATACATTCTTGCACGCTCAACACGCTAATCTCCTCGTTTACATTCAGCACCTCCTCGAAGAAGTTCAGGTAGTCACTCTCAATCTCTACTGTGTTTCCTGTTTCCACCAGTACACCATAGTCAACTAACTTTCTCAATCGGGTTTCATTTCCTCCGACAAGGTCTATGGCAAGCCCCAACGGAAACTTCATAAGTTTTCGTTTCTCAAACATTTCACTCAGCAATCCTTGCTCACGTGAGAGTGTTTTGGTCAGTTCTTCTATACTCCTAAAATGCGTCAGAATATCCATATATTCTAAACTCTGTGATTAATACCATCAAATAGTCAATAAACTCAAATCAACATCAGGAATAATAACGTCTGTAATCTTGTCCTCGACAAGAAATCCCATGTAAAGCGGAATCGTAAGTACCTCTCCCTCACGTCCTACATTATATTGACCTAACTTAATTGCATTATTGACATGATATACATCCTTGTTCTTAAGAACCGTAGTCATGCTTTTTGCCTTACCAGTCTTTGCCTTGACTTCAAGGATAACGCATTCACCCTTAAACCTCACTAAGAAGTCCAGTTCAAGTCCACTGTCCTTATGAAAATAGTATAGCTTTTGCCCGGACTTACATAAAAAGTCAGCCATAAGGTTCTCGAAGATAGCTCCCTTGTACCCAAGAAGATTACCCTTTAAAATATCCGCCTGAGTGCCATAATCGAGCATTGCCATTAGAATTCCTATATCTGTGACGTACACCTTGAAACTGTCTTTGATGGAATTACCCTCTAATGGCAGTTCCGTAATCAGCGTATTATAGCATCTACGGATTATTCCGGCATCTTCCAACCATTGAATGCTACCGATGTATTGAGAAGACCTTCCTCCCTTTTTGACTATGGAATACTGGAATTTCTTGTTCTCCTTGGCTAATTGCTTCGGAATGGATTCAAAACATTCACGGATATTAGGTTTGTCTGTATCATCTGCATATTTAACCATATCCTCTTCGTATTCGGCAATGAGATTACGCTGCACCTTATATATAAGTTCGATATTCTTGGTTTCAAGGAAGCAATTCACCACTTCCGGCAAACCTCCGACAATGACATATCTGTACAACAACTCCATCATTGCCTTGTGAATCCCATCAGGAACAGCCTTTTCGTTCTCAAAACATGATTTGACAGAATCAATAACCGCCTCACCGATTCCGTTTGCCCATAGAAATTCCTCAAAATCCAACGGGTACATATCAACCACGGTTTCATATCCGACAGGAACAGAGTCTTGTCCTACATCCTCTTTCTTGTTCTTGCTTTGACCGTAGCCTTTCACTCCCAAAAGAGAACCTGTTGCAATAACATCGAAACGCCCGTCTATATGGAATGACTTCAAGGCTGTCCTTGCTTCCTTACATTCTTGAATCTCATCAAGGATAATGCAGGTTTTCCTTTCAACGAAACGACTACCTTGAATCAAAGCTGATAGGTTGAGAATGATGGTATCGACATCTATATTGCCAGTAAAGGCAGACTTCTTATCCGGCTCAAGAATGAAGTTCATATAGACTACACTATCATAATTCTCCCTTGCGAATTTCTGGACAATATATGTCTTTCCACACTGGCGGATACCTTTTATAACAAGAGGCTTTCTGCCCTCAGACTGTTTCCAGTTGGCTAAATATGTTTCTATTTTTCTCTTAAGCATGGCACAATCTTATTCTTTCAATGGCAAAATTACACTTTTTCGAGCGAATAAATCGGAGTTGAACACATTTTTTCAGACGAATAATATCCATAGCCGCACACTTTTTTAAACGAATCACCTCCACTACACAACATTTTTTCAAGCGAATCCAATATCAATTCTATTTGGCGAATAAAAATGCCGAACTGGTAAGCCTCTCGCTGCCTTTGACCGATACACCATTTGTCAGTAACGTGCTGCATCCTTTTTTCGACGGACTTATTCCCGAAGGTTGGCTGTTGGATATTGCCGAAAGGAACTGGAAAATAAACAACCGCGATCGCATGTCGCTACTGCTTGCCTGTTGCAAGGATTGTATCGGGGCGGTCAGTATTCAACCTATTCAAGAATGATAATTATGGAAAGATGCTTATACTGTTACCAACCGCTGGAACAAGGGCAAGTTGATTTTCATCCGCAATGTTCTAAGAAGATATTCGGAACAGCCATCCCACTTGTGCTTCCCTATACGAAAGCCGATATTGAATCGCTGGCTTTGGAAGTGGTACGTTCGCAGATAACGATTACAGGCGTTCAACCGAAATTGTCAGTTGAATTAAAAAAAGAAAAAGGAGGCGAGAAACGTTTCACAATAGTCGGATTATGGGGTGGATACATTCTCAAACCGCAAACGGAACAATATCCGTTGCTTCCTGAAAATGAAGATTTAACCATGCATCTGGCAGAACTTGCACGGGTAAAAACAGTTCCTCACTCCCTGATACGGTTTAAAGATGGTTCATTGGCATATATTACCAAGCGGATTGACCGTGATAAGAAAGGGGGTAAAATACCAATGGAAGATATGTGCCAATTGACGGAGAAATTGACTGAACAAAAATACAAAGGTTCTCATGAGCAAATAGCCAAAAAGATACTGGAATTCTCAGCTTATCCGGTGTTAGATTTAATCAACTATTTCGAGGTGTTGTTATTCTGTTACCTGACTGGAAATGCAGACATGCACCTGAAAAACTTTTCGCTTTATGAGTCCACTTTAAAAAGTCTTTTTTATCAGGAATTAACGCCCTACAGGCACTTCTAAAGGGGGTAAAAGTGCTAAAATGCACTTTTTAAAGTGGACTCCTTTATAAAAAGGTGGGTGAATCTGTTTTAGCTCCGGCTTACGACCTGTTATCTACCAAACTGGTTATTCCACAAGACAACGAAGAACTGGCATTGACGTTAAACGGCAAGAAACGTAAGTTGAAGAAAGCGGATTTTGACAACTTCTTAAAAGCAATGAAGGTGGAGGACAAGGTCATTGAAAATGTCTATGACAAATTCCGGAAGGTATTACCGGAGTGGTTGGTATTCATCGATTGTTCTTTCCTCCCGCAGCAGATGAAAGAAGAATACAAAGCATTGATACAGGAAAGGTATGCTATTTTGAGTCAGGACAACCGCACTAAAATCTTATATACTTATCACTAATTGCTGCGAAGTTCCGCTTTGCTAATTTTTTATTTACCCTGCATGAATAATGCAGGGTATAGACGTTATCAGCCAACAGGTTGCTGATAACGTCTATAACTCCTCTAACTCCTACAGTATGAATAATGCAGGTTAGAGGAGTTAAAGCCGATACTCCGTGAAGTATATAACAAGGCTATCGGCTTTANNTGCATTATTCATGCAGGCTAAGCCAACTTGTTGGCTGATAACTCCTCTAATTCCTAAAGCATGAATTATTCAGGTTAGACGAATTGCCTGCACCGAAAGTGAAGAAGAACCTTTTTCAACTTTATAGATGGCGCGATTTATTCATTAAACCAGTCAATCTTTTTAGAGAAGTACATCACCATAGCCAATATCACAAACAATCCGAGGCTACCGGCAAGCAGGGCAAAAGTTTCCAACTGGATAAGGATGAAAATATAGATATAGAGTACGCCGAGCAGACCCGCCATAATAAATGCCGGTTTCTTTCTCCGGATGATTCCCAGCATATAGCCGCCCACCAACGCAATGGTGAGTACCGACGCCACCAGATATGCCATGCTGAAACCTATATGCTCGGACATGGACAGCAACAGGCTATAGAACAGGCAAAGCGCCAAACCTACCAACAGATATTGCAAGGCATGAATGTGGGTTTTCTCCATAATCTCCGTGAAGAATATCACCGTAAAGGTCAGCAGAATAATCAGGATGGCGTACTTGGTAGAACGCATGGACTGTTGATACTGCTCTACCGGCATTTTCAGATTAACACCGAAAATGGAATTCTCAATAGCTTTGATACTGGCATTTTGATTATTGACAAACACTTGCGGATAATTCCTGTTCAGATTCAGTACTTGCCATTGTGCAGAGAAGTTTTCTCCGGTAACTTCCCGTTGCTCCGGCAGATAATTGCCATCAAAGCTCGGAGTGTTCCAATTTGCCTTCAGACTGACTTTCGTGGTTTTCCCCAACGGAGTGAAGTTTATGGATTGGGAGCCTTTCAGTTTAATCTTCATTTCATAAGGCAGTTTCTTATTTTCTTTCAAAGCAGAAAGGTCTGCAATGGCATGAGCGCCCATATTGTCGATGCCTCGTTCGTCCAGTCCCGGTTCGAATATATAAACAGAGTCATTTAAAGTAATACTGACTTGTTCACTCAGTCCGCGCATATCCGTCAGATTCAAGCAAATAGCTACTCTGTCGTACTGAAGCATATCCATGTCCACATTGCTTTTAAGGAGTTCTTCTGAACTAAAGAATCCCTTGATAAGGAGTTCCGACTGATACACATTCACCTTGTAAATCCCTCTTTGGAGAATTTCAGTCTGCAACTGTCCGTCTACAGACAGCTCGTCAGGGAATAAAACGACATCTCCCTTGGACACTTTCTGTACTCCATTCTCTTCATAAGTAGTGTGGTATTTCAAACTAAGATAAGGTCCCGTAATGGTCTGCGCCAAACTCCACTTCCGGCTTACTTCTTCAATGGCATCTGCCTGCGTATGTCTGCGCTCCGTAATCATGTCTTCAATCATAAACTTCGGAATCAGCAGTAATAGCACCAAGAAAGCAATTACCACCACTTTTATTGATTTAGAAAAACGGTACAAGCAACCACTTGCCTGTTTTCTCATCCCATTCAATCCATCATTCGGATTGTCATTAAAAGCACCATTCAAATTGTCGTTCCAATTCTCCATAATATAAAAGTATTAATATAAGAAACTATTTTGATTTTAGAAAACTCTCTAATGCCTCAATATGAGCCTTGAAAGCCTTTTTCCCTTCAGGAGTTGCCTGAAAAGAGGTCTTTGGCTTCCGCCCCACAAAGGTCTTATGACAAACGATATATCCCAGCTCTTCCAGAGCCTTTGTGTGGCTGGCCAGATTACCGTCTGTCAGTGAAAGCAATTCTTTCAGAGTATTGAAATCCACATCCTCATTTACCATCAGGACTGCCATAATACCCAGGCGGACTTTGCTTTCGAATACCTTATTTATATTTTGAAATGCTTCTATCATCTATCACCTTTTCCTTTCGTACTGCAAATAAAACAACACACCGTACAGGATATGGAACCCGCCGAAACCAATGGTCCAGAACAGCAAGCCATGTCCTTCAAAAAAGCAGTCGGTAATACCCAAACAGAGAAATGCATATCCCAGCCAAGCCACATTGGAATAGGTGAACTTGGATACGTTAACTAAGGAAAGCCCATAGAACAACAGCATAACGGAAGACATCAGGCCATAAACTCCATGCAGCAACAAGGCAATGCAGAACAAACCTCCCGTCAGTAACGGAAGTGCAAAGTTCCAGGCAATGCGATAAGTCAATTTGCTGAATAGCTTCTGCCCTGTTTTCATTGCTTTATACCAGGAAAGGATGCAGGCAGTAATTACAGAAATCGCCAGTACCGACGAGGCTACCATTATCAACCCGATCCGGTGGTCTCCCGAATTTAATAAGTTATTGGCTACGTAAGCGCCGGTTAGCGCATACACTCCGGCCAGGACAGCCGTCATTCCACTGAGAGATACGAACTTGGATGATCTTTCCATCAACTCCTTTATCTCATTTACTGATTCTAATGCTTTATTCTTATTCATAATAGAAGTACTTTGTGCGGCAAAGTAAATGATAATAAATCAAAGAAGCAAAGAATATTGGGAAAAAATAATTTGATCCGGTATAAATTGCAAGAAGAACAGTAGCTGAAACTTGGCAGTGACAATGGCGAAATCATAAAATTTGTTGGTAAGAAAGCGGGAATGAAACACAATAATCAGAATTTGTCGTACCTTTACCAAGCATTAACCGATATAACAAACAGAATGAGTTCATTGAAAAAGATTCCCTCTCCGTTAATATCTCTCCTGCCTATTGCACTGCTGGTAGGAATGTTATTTATCACCATACACACATTCGGAAGCGATGCTCTGGGAGGAGGCAGCCAGATTTCCTTATTGACCACCACAGCTTTTTGTGTATTTATAGGTGTGGCTTTCTACCGTGTTCCCTGGAAAGATTACGAACTCGCCATCACGAATAATATTGCAGGAGTTGCCACAGCCATTATTATCCTGTTGATTATAGGCGCCCTCAGCGGTGCATGGATGATAAGCGGCATCGTCCCCACCCTTATATATTATGGTATGCAAATTATCCATCCGGACTTTTTCCTGGCATCCACCTGCATCATCTGCGCACTGATTTCCGTCATGACAGGCAGTTCGTGGACAACAATCGCCACCATCGGTATCGCCCTGATGGGCATCGGTAAGGCGCAAGGGTTCAATGAAGGCTGGATAGCGGGAGCCATCATCTCGGGCGCTTATTTCGGAGATAAGATTTCTCCGTTATCAGAAACCACAATACTTGCTTCATCCATAACGGATGTGCCTTTGTTCCGACATATACGCTACATGCTGATTACGACTACCCCGTCACTCATTATCACCCTGATTATCTTTACCGTAATGGGATTTGTTGTCAATACAAATTCTACGGAACATATAGCCGACTTTGCCGTAGCGCTGAAAGGTACATTCACCATCACTCCCTGGTTGCTGACTGTCCCCATAGTGACCGGAATACTGATTGCGCGGAAAACACCGTCCATCATCACCCTGTTCCTTTCCACCCTGTTGGCGGGGATATGCGCCATCATCTTCCAACCGGACTTGTTACGTGAAATTGCCGGGGAGAACAGTATATTTAAAGGTGCAATGATGACATTCTACGGCAGCACCAGCCTGAACACAGGAAACAGCATGCTAACCGAACTTGTCTCTACACGTGGCATGGCGGGTATGATGGATACAGTCTGGCTGGTTCTTTGTGCCATGTGCTTCGGTGGCGCAATGACGGCAAGCGGCATGCTGGGCAGTATTACTTCCATCTTTGTACGCTTCATGAAAAGAACGGTCAGTGTTGTGGCATCCACCGTTTGCTCGGGACTGTTTCTCAATCTCACTACTGCCGACCAATATATCAGTATCATCCTTACCGGAAATATGTTCCGCAACATTTATGAGAAAAAAGGATATGAGAACAGGTTACTGAGCCGCACCACTGAAGATGCTGTCACGGTAACTTCACCTCTGATTCCCTGGAACACCTGTGGAATGACGCAGGCAACGATATTGAACGTATCTACACTGACCTATCTTCCCTATTGCTTTTTCAACATTATCAGTCCGTTAATGAGCATTTTCATTGCCGCCATCGGATATAAAATCGTGAAGCGCCCCGTGAACAAATCCGAATAAATGGTTGTTTTGCAATAACAAACAAGAATCGTAAAACTTAAATTATGAAAAAGTTTATTGCATTAGTAGTATTAATAATGAGTGCAGCAACAACCATGTATGCACAAGAAAGTAAAGTGGAAAACCGCACAGACAGTAATGCTCAAAAAGAAGCTGAACGCGCCCGTGCGAAAGCAGAAGAACAAGTATCCGATGCGGTTTTGTATGAAAATGCCGTAGCAGCATTAAAAGCTCATCAATTTGTACTGGAAGCCGACCGGGTTATATTTCGCAACGGACGGACAGCATTTGTAAATTCCGGCACTAACTTCGTACTGATAAATCAGGAACGTGGTACCGTACAGGTAGCATTCAATACAACACATCCCGGTCCTAACGGTATTGGCGGGGTAACTGTAGACGGAACTAATTCCGACATGGAAATAACAACTGATAAGAAAGGTAATGTAAACTGCCGGTTCAGTATTCAGGGTATTGGTATCTCTGCACAGGTTTTCATCACGCTAATCAACGGTGGTAACAGTGCAACCGTAACCGTAAGCCCGAATTTCAATTCCAACACTCTTACCTTGGACGGTACTCTGGTTCCGTTAGACCAATCCAATATCTACAAAGGACGTTCCTGGTAAACCCTCTACAATATATATCACTCCGCTGCAAATTGACTAAAAAGTGTACATTTGTAGCGGAGTTTTTTATCTTCCCTCTAAAGAAAAACAACTTTCTTTATGTAGCCGGCATAAAATATAAATGATTTTATGTAAGTTTGCATCTGACATGAGAGAATTTATTATTGCAGACAATCAGGACATCACCAAAGCCGGTATGATGTTCCTGTTAAGTAAACAAAAAGATACGGATTTGTTGCTGGAAGCGGACAACAAAGCAGAATTGATTCAGCAACTGCGTTTACATCCGCAAGCAGTAGTGATACTGGATTATACGTTGTTTGATTTTTCGGGTGCAGACGAACTTATTGTGTTGCACGAGCGATTTAAGGAAGCGGACTGGTTGCTCTTTTCGGATGAGCTAAGTATGGAATTCCTGCGTCAGATACTGTTCAGCAGCACATCTTTTGGAATAGTACTGAAAGATAATTCCAAAGAAGAAATATTATCCGCACTGCAATGCGCTTCAAGGAAACAACGGTTTATCTGTAATCATGTCAGCAACCTGCTGCTATCCGGTAATCGTACTCCCCAATCAGCCCAGGCAATGCCGAAAGATGATTTATTGACATCTTCCGAACGGAATATTCTGAAGGAAATTGCTTTAGGAAAAACTACAAAAGAAATTGCGGCGGAGAAAAACCTAAGCTTCCATACCGTAAACAGTCACCGCAAAAACATCTTCCGCAAATTAGGAGTAAACAATGCACACGAGGCCACAAAATATGCGATGAAAGCCGGAATTGTAGATTTAGTGGAGTACTACATCTGAAAGGTTTATCAGATATAAATTTCACCGCTACCTATACAAATGCGGGAAGCCTTATCGTAAATCACACCGAACTGTCCCGGAGCAATGCCTTGCAAATTGACCGGAGAAACAATATGAACAGTCTCCCCTTTGCGTAACAACTTCCCTTTCATAAATTCCGGAGTATGGCGAATTTTGAAACTTACGTCAACCTCCTGGTGTTCTTGCCAGGGATTTTCCGTAATGAAATGAAAGCCGCGTATCTTAAACTCATGACCATACTGCCATTGTGTATCATATCCCCGCGAAACATACAACACATTTGAATCAATATCCTTACGTATAACAAACCACGGGCCACCGCTCAATCCCAACCCTTTGCGCTGTCCGATGGTATGAAACCAATATCCCTTATGAGTACCGAGTTTCTTGCCGGTTTCCAATTCCACAATATCTCCGTCTCGTTCGCCAAGGAAACGACGGACAAAATCATTATAATTGATTTTCCCGAGAAAGCAGATACCCTGGCTATCACGGCGACGGGCTGTAGGCAGTCCGGCGAGACGGGCAATAGTCCGAACCTCTTGTTTCATCAACCCGCCAAGCGGAAACATTAGTTTTGAAACCTGTAGATAATCAATTTGCGCAAGGAAATCTGTCTGGTCTTTCACCGGATCGACGGCTGTACCCAGCCACACCTTACCATCCTCATTCACAATAGTGGCATAATGCCCCGTAGCTGTAAAGTCGAAATCTTTACCTGCCACTTGTTCAAAGCAACCGAACTTAATGAGTCTGTTACACATTACATCAGGATTGGGAGTCAGGCCGCAACGGATTTTATCAATAGCATAAGCAGCAACTTGTTCCCAATATTCTTTTTGCAAGTCTACCATTTCCAAAGGTAATCCATAACGACGGGCAATAGCCGAAGCCATCTCCCAGTCTTCTTCGGCGGAACAATCCATATAATCCGTACCATCCATTCCTATTTTAATGTAAAACAGAGACGGACGGTATCCTTGTTCGCAAAGGAGGTGTACGACAACAGAACTGTCGACACCTCCTGATAATAAAACAGCAATATTCATTCGCAGTTAAGGCGATATTATTATGTGAAATTAAAAGAATTCTAAATTTTATCAAACGCTTGCGCCAGATCATCCAATATATCTGCTATATGTTCCGTACCTATCGACAAGCGGATGGTTCCTTGCTTAATACCTTGCTCTTCCAACTCCTGTTCATTCAATTGCGAATGAGTGGTAGTAGCCGGATGAATAACAAGCGATTTAACATCCGCCACATTTGCCAGGAGTGAAAAGATTTCCAAACTATCAATCAATGTATGGGCCTCTTTAACGCCACCTTTTACCTCAAAAGTAAATATGGAACCGGCGCCATCAGGAAAATATTTCTTATAGAGTTCATGATCCGGATGTTCAGGTAACGACGGATGATTGACCGCAGCAACTTTAGGATGCTTTTTCAGGAAATCGACTACCTTCAATGCGTTTGCCACATGGCGTTCCACACGAAGAGAAAGAGTTTCCAAGCCCTGCAACAGAATGAATGCATTGAACGGACTGATAGTTGCACCCGTATCACGAAGCAAAATGGCGCGGATACGTATGATATAAGCGGCAGCCCCGGCAGCATCAGTGAAGCGTACTCCGTGATAGCATGGTTCAGGCTCGGTTAATTGGGGAAACTTGCCGGAAGCAACCCAATCGAACTTACCACTATCCACAATCACGCCCCCTAAAGATGAGCCATGTCCACCAATGAATTTAGTGGCAGAATGCACCACAATATCCGCACCATGTTCAATGGGACGTATTAAATAAGGAGTGCCGAACGTATTATCAACAATCAATGGAATACGATAACGATGGGCTATTTCGGCAACTGCATCAATATCAATAATATTGGAATTCGGATTGCCTAATGTTTCTATAAATATTGCTTTAGTATTCTCTCGTATGGCTCTCTCAAAATTAGAGAGGTCGGAAGGATCTACAAAAGTAGTGGTCACTCCGTAGGCGGGCAACGTATGTGCCAACAAGTTATAGGTACCTCCATAAATGGTTTTAGCAGAAACGATGTGATCGCCGGTACGGGTTATATTTTCAAAAGCGTAAGTGATTGCAGCAGCCCCCGAAGCAACCGCAAGACCGGCAATGCCACCTTCTAAAGCGGCGACACGCGCCTCGAATACGCCTTGCGTAGAATTTGTTAAACGTCCGTAGATATTTCCCGAATCTTGCAGACCAAAACGGGCGGCTGCATGTGCAGAGTTATGAAATACATACGAAGTCGTCTGGTAAATGGGAACGGCACGCGCATCAGTAGCAGAGTCCGGCTGTTCTTGTCCAACGTGTAATTGTAATGTCTCAAAACGTAATTTCTTTGTTTCCATTGCCTTTTGTATTTTAGGATTAATTGATTGGGTACAAAGATAAGGGGAGATCCGGATATGGACAATGGCATAAGATAGGGAATTTTATACCATAATTATGGTAGATAAACAAACTATTCATTAAATTTGCAGCGAAAGTGCTAACAAATAGATACAGATGAGAAGAAGAAACATACAACTTTCCCTGCTATTAGGAGTTCTTACATTAACGGGGCTGTCCTCTTGCGGAGTAGACCGTTGGCCGGAATATTATCCACTGACAGGACGTGATTTATGGATAGACAGCGTCATGAGGCAAGAATATCTTTGGTTTGAAAGTATCCCCTCATCCAAAAAGCTGAACTACTTCCTTGAACCGAAAACTTTCCTTAAAGGCATACTGTCACCGCTTGATAAAAACTACTCCACTGTCGATACATTATACATCACTCCCCCGCCAAGCTATGGTTTCGATTATACCTTGGAAAGAATGCAAGACAATGATACTGCCTATATCGCATTAGTCTCATACGTTATTCCCAATTCGCCCGCCGCCGAAAGCGGATTGCAACGAGGCGAATGGATTATGATGATTAACGGCGATTATCTTACCAGGAAAAACGAAACACTACTGACAAAAGGTGAAAGCCGGGAGTTGTTGATAGGTAAATATACCACCATAGAGAATGAAGAAGGTGAGAAAGCCGGTGTCATTCAGTCGAATCGAACTGTCACTCTTCCTGCCTCACGTCCGGTGGAAGATGATGTCATACCTGCATACAATGTTTACAAGAACGGAAATTTAAGCGTAGGTTATCTGGTATATAACAATTTCAATACGGAATCTAATAGTCAATTGCTCCAACTATCTCAATTCTATAAGGAACATAATGTAACAGACTTTATCCTCGACCTGCGCTACAATGCCGGTGGAGAAATGGAGTGTGTGCAACTTCTGGCGGATATATTGGTGCCGGCCGACAAGTTAGGTAGCCCTTTTGCCTCACTGAAGTATAATCAGAAGCAAGAAGCCAAGAACCGGGAACTTACACTTAACCCCCAGTTATTGCAGGGAGGCTCCAACTTAAATTTGCCCAAAGTATATATCCTGACCGGCACCGCTACTGCGGCGGCTTCGGAAATGCTTATCAACTGCCTTAAACCATATATGACAGTAGTACTGATAGGCAGTACTACCAAAGGAGAGACCGTAGCAACAGAGAGTTTCCCCAATAATAAGTTCTTATGGATACTTCGTACCGTTGTGTGCGAGGTCTTTAATTCCGAATACGAAGCGGATTATGCCAAAGGGTTCGCTCCGGATTACGCCGTCAACGAACTAAGTGATCGAGCTAAAGTATTGCCCTTGGGTGACCCGAATGAAGCATTGCTAAATACAGCATTAGGTATCATCAATGGTAGTACCGTACTTCCGGAGTCGAAGTCTGAAACCAATATGAAAAGGACAGAAGTGAAAAGCGTAAAAGTTAAACGTACCTTTCGCAACGGTCTTATCGTTAAGAAGCCGTAGGAGTTAGCGGAGTTAAAGAAGTTCAGTCAGCAACTTAGCTTAGGAGTTAAAGCCAATACTCCGTGAAGCATATTCAAGGTATCGGCTTTAACTTCTTAACTCCTTAATTCCTTAACTCCTAACGAAGTAATAACTCCATTAACTCCTGGAGTATGAATAATGCAGGTTAACTACATTATTCATTCCAAATTATTTCTTGAAAAACTTATCGAAGAAGAGAATCTGATAATCAATTGAATTTCTCCAATATTCTCCATTATGCGTACCGGGACGAGTGATAAAGTCATGACCGATACCCCTTGTCAGAAGACTTTTAT
This sequence comes from Bacteroides sp. UBA939, assembly GCF_002293435.1. Classification (GTDB taxonomy): domain Bacteria; phylum Bacteroidota; class Bacteroidia; order Bacteroidales; family Bacteroidaceae; genus Bacteroides. Next base: position 28,616 of record NZ_DBDF01000035.1, read on the forward strand.
GTAAGTTCACATTCACTTCCAGGAAGAAGTCTTTTTCTCCACAATCGATAATCAAGGCAAGATCACCATCTTCAATCTTGTCAATCTGATTAATAACCGTATGCTGTTCCCATTGTTCCTTGTTATCAGCGTATTCACCAAGTTGCTTACTCATTTCCCAATTCATAGGAAACGGAAGTATATTCACTCCACCGCTGGTACTTCCTGCTGCGCCAAATGTGTCTTTATGGCGGATAGCCAGCCACAATGCACCATGCCCACCCATACTTAATCCGGTAATCGCACGTCCCTTTCTCTCGGGAATAGTAGCATAATTCGTATCGGTGTACTTTATCAATTCCGAAGCAACGAATGTTTCATAACGATAAGCCGGATCTTTTGGACTATCCCAATACCAACTGTTCTTACCATCCGGGCATACAAAGATAATTCCTTTCTCATCTGCAATCCGGGCTAACTCAGGCTTAAGTCCAATCCACGAACGGGCATTACCTCCATAACCATGTAGCAAATAAATCACCGGACAAGCCTCTGCCTTTGTATCCAATGCCTTATCGGGAATCACATACACCACTTGTACTTCTTTATTCATGGATGGACTTTTCACCATAACAGTGTCTACTCGTGCAGCCTGCGCCAATACAACTGAAAACAGTAGCAAGACACTAAATAAAATTTCTTTTCTTTTCATGTTTTTCATTCTTTAATAATCAATTAATGAGGGGACAATATTAGCAATAAAATTCAAATAATCACTATGCTTGTACTTTAAACAATTCAAAATCTATATGAAATTTCTTATTATGCTTCACGGAATTATATCTGCCGCAAACCACTTTGCACCTCTTTTACAAATTGTCTTGTGATGTTTTTGTAACTGTTGACACAAAGCGGTTTGCGAGTTCTGATTTGTTTTTCATTTTATCCTTAACCTGCATTATTCATACTGTAGGAGTTAAGGGGGTGTCAGTTTGTCACTTTGTA
>NZ_DBDF01000035.1:29607-29810 GCF_002293435.1 Bacteroides sp. UBA939
AGGTTGGTTGGAAATACGCGAGTAAAAAGCAGTTAAGTGTCAGACTGATAGAGAGATATCGAAATATGTACATTTATTCTGGAGCAAAATATCTCCTGAAAGTGGGCTAATAAGGGGAAAACCGGGCAGGATAAGCCAACTACTTACAGGTAACAAGTCAATTACTTATAAGTAGTTAGTAATCTACTTACAGGTAGTTAGTG
>NZ_DBDF01000066.1 GCF_002293435.1 Bacteroides sp. UBA939
CCCAGGAGGAGGAGAATAGAGATACTCTTGTTAATCACTTATCACTAAACATTAATCACTGCGAAGCTCCGCTTCGCTAAATTATCATTCATCAGCATAGGAGTATTATTACGGATAAGCATTAAATAAATTCATTAGAAATGGCTTTGATTAGATTAAATGACATACAAAAAAGCTATCCTGACGGCGAGAACCGTCTGAATAAAGTTTTGCAGGGAGTGAATATGGAAGTCTCTAAGGGCGAATTTATAGCGATAAAAGGCGCTTCCGGTTCGGGTAAAACCACTTTACTATCCATTTTAGGGACGCTTCTTATGCCGGACAGCGGCAGTTATTTTCTGGATAATACGGAAATAACCGCTCCGGGGGTTGACTCTTCTCTAATCCGTAACAAACAGATTGGTTTCGTCTTTCAGGATCACCGCTTGTTGCCACAGTACACAGCAATGGAAAACATCCTGTTACCTACACTTGCCCATAACTCCAAAGCTACCGCAGAAGAAGTTGCATATACCCGTCACCTCATGGAAATCGCCCGTATTTCGGGAGTGGCGAACCAGTACCCAAACACATTATCCGGTGGCGAAGCAAGCCGCGTAGCCATCTGCCGGGCGCTGGTCATGAAACCCCTGTTGGTACTTGCGGACGAACCTACCGGGCAACTGGATAGAGAGAACGCCCGAAATATCGTCTCCCTGCTTTCCGAAATAAACAAAAGCATGCAGGCAACTATCATCATGGTCACCCATTCGGATGAGATATCCTCCGTTGCACACCGCATACTCACCCTTAAAGAAAGGATGTTGCAATGAATTTCAAAGGTTTGACGTCTAAAAGCAGCCGCTTCTATATCCGTTATTACAAACTGGTGTTTCTTGCGTCGCTTATCACTGTAGCTGTAATTGTCGGCAGCCTGGTAGTAGGCGATTCCGTGCGGAGTACATTGGTGAAACGAGTCGCCGAGCGATTGGGAGATACGCAAACCATTATATTCTCCCGCCATTCTTTTATGGCCGAAGAATGGATTGATGACCCTTTGTTCAAAGGCTCTGCAAAAGGTGTTCTGCTAACAAACGGTTTCATTTCACAGAACGGGAAGCTGATACCTGTTTTTGTCTGGGGAGTGAGCGACCTGCCTATCGCTGAAGGTGCCGCCCGTATTAATTCCGCTTTACGTGAAGAACTGGGACAAGATATTCCGGAAGACATCGTGCTTCGTTTGCCGGCATCCGGGTTAGTCCCTCCCGGCTCCCTGTTTGTTACTGAAACCTACACCACAAGCCTGCGCCTTACTTTCAACGGAGTAGTCAACACCGAAGAGGGAGGTAATATCAGTATGAAGAACGAACAAGTCTTGCCGTTCAATGTCTTTATCAATCGGCAGGAGCTGGCGGAAGCCATGAATGCGGAAAAGAAAGTGAACCTCATCCTGACCAGTCAACCGATATCCGCCGGCGAATTGGAACATACATGGCATTATTCATTATCCGGTCTTTCCGTCCGTCAAAAAGATGATTTCACGGAGATTATCTCCGACCGCATCTTCTTACAAGAGGAAATAGTGGAAACCATCTGCAAGAATAATCCGGAACCGAACCGTTTGTTCTCTTACTTAGCCAACTCCATCCGGCGAGATGATTTTTCCATCCCTTACTCTTTCGTTACAGCCGCAGACCGTTATAAAGACCAATCATTAGGGAAAGACGATATCATTCTCTCAGACTATGCAGCCAAACGTTTGCAGGCTAAGCCGGGCGACCGGATTCAGATAACCTATTTCACTTCGCAAAATCTGAAAGTATTAAAAACTGATACCGCCTCCCTGCATGTAAAAGCTATTGTCCCCCTGAGTGAGTTCTTGGAAGATAAAACCTTAAGCGCTGATTTTCCCGGTCTTTCCGATGTAGAGCGATGCACCGACTGGGATAGCGACCTCCCGATTGATATGAGTCTTATCACCGATGAAGATGAAAAATACTGGGAACTTTACCGCAACACCCCCAAAGCCATTATTGCCTACAATGCCGTTGTCAACGACTGGGGAAATGCTTACGGAAACGCAACTGCCGTACGTGTAAGAAAGAATACCGTCCCCAACCTTTCAGGACTTACAACCGAAATGTCCGGTATCCAGATAATTCATCCTCGCGATAAAGCTGTGTATGCAGCCATGAATGGTGTCGACTTCTCAGGTCTGTTCCTTGCGCTCGGATTCTTTATAATTGTGTCCGCCATGCTGTTGATGCTTATTCCGGTATCGGAAATGCTTCATCAACGAAGGCACGAAATTGAACTTTTAAAGGCTCTGGGATATACACGGAAACGAATTACCCGGATGTTCTGGCGGGAAGCCGCCCCTGTTGTGTTACTCTCCTCAATTATCGGAGTAGTTGCCGGACTTCTTTATACCGGCCTCATTATGTGGTTGCTGGGCAACGTTTGGAAAGGGGCAACACATACCGGAGGATTCTCCGTCTATCCTTCTGCAACCACTCTGGTGTCCGGCCTTTTTATCGGTATCGCCCTGTCTCTGTGGCTTCTTTACAGGAGTATCGTACAAAACTTAAAAGACAGGAAGCCAAGTGCCGGAACCGGTACACATTCCCTAAAGCGGAGAAAGAAATTCGTTGTCTTCTCCACCCTGATTGCCGTGGGAACAATTGGCGTCAATCTTTTCTTCCTGCATTCGGTTGTTCTTTTTGTATTCGTTGGTATTCTGTTTATAGGAACAGCGGCAATATGGGGGGACTACTTAATTTGCCGGTATGGGAATAGGTCTTCGGCCGATTTGCCTGCCGACTCGCCCTGCAAGTACTCAACTTTCCAAACAAAACAATTGGCGTGGAGCACTCTTTACGCTAACAGGAAGCAAGCTGTGCTTTCATTCTTTACGTTGACAATCGGGGTGTTTATCGTCTTTTCCGTCGGTCTCAACCGGAAGGGCTTTGCCGACAGTGCGCAACTGCGCACCGGCACAGGAGGTTTCTCTCTTTGGTGTGAAAGCTCAGTACCTGTCTATCACAATATGTCTACCGATGCCGGAAAAGAAAAACTGTCGCTTACTGCTCTTCCCGGAGATACGGAAATCCTGCAATGCCTTCGTTACAGTGCCGATGATGCCAGTTGCCTCAACCTGAACAAGACTACGACTCCCACCGTGCTGGGTGTGGATATGAACGCCTTGGCAAAAAGCGACTTCCGGATAGAACAGAACATCTACTCGCTTGATAGAGAAGACGTCTTTCGGAAGATGGGAAGAAAGAACGGCAATCCTGCTGATGTTTCCCGGCAAGCACAGCAGCCGGATAACGTGTACCCCGCTTTGATAGACGCCACCGTACTTACGTGGGGACTTATGATGAACCTCGGAGATACCCTCTTTTATAAGAACGACCGGGGACAGACAATTCCCATCCTCCTTGCCGGTACATTGTCCAACTCCATCTTCCAGGGAAACATTCTGATAGACCGGTCCCTCTTTTCCGAGATATGGGAAGAAACTGCCGGAAGTGAAGTATTTCTCCTTAAAACAAGCGAGACGGAGAAAGAGGAAGTAAAAACATTACTTTCACAGGCTTTGAATGAATATGGCGTAAGAGTCTCCACCACGAATGAAAGGCTGGAACAATTTAACTCTGTTACCGACACCTACCTTACTATATTTCTGACTTTGGGTGGTTTAGGCCTGCTGTTGGGTATAATGAGTTTTATTATTGTAATTCGTAAGAACCTGTCTGCCCGCCGCTACGAAATAGATTTATACCGCACGCTTGGTTTCACTGACCGCAAAATAGAACAAACTCTATATAGAGAGAATCTGATGGTTCCTCTCTATGCCATTGCCGTCGGTATCGTAAGTTCCCTTATAGGCATCAGCATTACCTTTATGAATGTTGGCCTGTTGATATGGCTACTGACATTGCTGTTCGCGGTCTTCTTTGTGGTATGCGTCGTTGTGTTTGTCAGGAGGTCAGTGAGAAGGGAAATTCTTGTAGGAATTCAGCCACAGTCACCCTTGCGAAATGTGTAACTGCACATAAAATCATTTAATAGCTTCTTTGCCAGTTCCCAATTCTCGGGATTGATGCAATACTTCACTTTGGGCGGAAAGATTTCGCCCTGTATCAGTCCCGCATCCTTCAATTCCGAAAGATGCTGAGATACCGTAGCCTTTGCAATGGGCAGTTCGTTGTGGATATCGCCGAAGAAGCAACAGTTCTGCGCCGCCAAGAATTTCAAGATTGCAATACGGGCAGGATGCCCCATCGCTTTGCCGAAACGTGCCAATTGTTCTTCCTGCTCGGTGTATTTCTTTTCCATTTTAGAAAATTAAGATGATTACAGGGTGTAAATCTACAATAATTTTTCTTATAAACAAATATAAAGTTATCTTTGTGCCTGATTTACAGACAGTTAAGTTTGTAATTCGGCGAACTACGAATATAAAAGATAATGTTATGAACCAAATTTTAAGTAAAGTGGAGGCGAAAGCCGAGCTAAGTAAAGAAGAAGTTGTTAAGCTACTATCAGTATCAACTACAAGTGAAGAATTCTACCGGTTGCTGTATCTGGCCCGAAAATACAGCGAAGAAACATTTCAGAATAAAGGGTATGTTTTCGCCCAGATAGGAATCAACGCCGAACCGTGTTCTATCAATTGCCATTTTTGTTCGATGGCGGCAAAGCATTACGTTCTGCCCAATCATTGGCAGAAAGATATCAATGAGATTACCGAAAGCGTTAAGCAACTGGTTGCCGACCAAGCTAACGATATCTTTCTGATGACCACCGCCGACTATCCCGTTGAAAGATTTATCGAAATCGGAAAAGCTGTTCGTCAATACATTCCTGCCGCAATCAGGCTTGTTGCCAATATCGGCGATTTCGACCTGCCGACCGCCCACAAACTGAAAGAGGCGGGATTCACCGGAGCTTACCACATTGTGCGGATGCGCGAGGGCATTGATACCGGCGCATCGGTAGAGCAGCGTGTCCGGACACTCGATGCTATATGCGAAGCCGGTCTGGAGTTGTACTACTGCGTCGAACCCGTTGGAGCGGAGCATAGCTACGAGGAAATTGCCACCGAAATATTCCGTGCAAAGGATTATCGCATAGGTGCTATGGCTGCGATGCGTCGTACGCCTGTTGAAGGAACGCCTCTACATGGCTATGGCGCTATTTCTACGCCGGAATTGTGTAAGATTGCTGCGGTTACTCTGTTGGTTGTCCGTCCTTCGCGGTCTATGAACGTACACGAAGTAACAGAAATGTCACTTCTTGCCGGTATCAATCAACTGTATGCCGAAGCCGGAGCCAACCCACGCGATGTGGATGACAATACCGAGAATAACCGCGGGTTCAACACGGTTGTGCTTCGCAAGATGCTTGAAAACTCAGGTTATACCGTGAATAGTTAACTTACATTATTCGTAGTGTAAGTACTTCGTAATAATTATTTTTACTATAAATGAGGATTTATGCTTGAACACAGAGTCACAGAGACACAGAGTTTTATCTTTCTTTT
>NZ_DBDF01000048.1 GCF_002293435.1 Bacteroides sp. UBA939
ACACTATGAATAATGTAGGTTAGCAGGTTAAGTAGTCAATCAGAGAAGAATGACTATGAGGTTATAATAAAAAAATGGGACGGAGGCAAATCTGAGTTTTTTCAAATCAGTTTCTTATGCTTCATTCTTCGTACATCTCATCTATCTGTTCCTTGTAATTCCGTACAACTACAGGACGTTTCAACTTCAACGTATTAGTCAGCTCCCCACGCTCCATGCTGAAGGGTGAAGGCAAAAGTGTGAAACGTTTCACCTGTTCGTAGTGGGCAAACTGTTGTTGCAAGGTGTCTATGCGAGCGCGGAACAGTCCCATAATCTTGGGATGTTGCAGAAGTTCGTCCATATCTTTATATTCAATGCCTTTCTCTTTGGCGTATGCTTCCACATAGCCGTAAACAGGTACGATAAGGGCGGATACGAATTTACGCTGGTCGGCAATAATGGCAATCTGGTCTATGTAACGGTCAACGGCCAGCTTGGTTTCCAATGCCTGCGGACTGACATATTTCCCGTTGGAGGTCTTGAACATGTCCTTGATGCGTTCGGTCAGATATAGCTGGTCGCCTTTCAGATAACCTGCATCGCCGGTATGGAACCAACCGTCTTTATCAAAGGCGGCGGCAGTGGCTTCAGCTTTTTTGTAGTATCCTTTGGTGATGGTCTTCCCACGCAAAAGGACTTCATTCTCTTCACCGATTTTCACTTCAACGTCGGGCATCACCGTACCGACGGAACCTATTTCATACCCTTCATTGAGGAAACAGGACACGGTGGCGCTGGATTCCGTCAGGCCATAACCGACTACCATATTAATGCCTACCGAATGGACGAACTCACAGATTTCATCCGGTACGGCAGCTCCCGCGGTCGGGAAGAAATTACCGTTCTCAATACCGATAGTCTTTTTCAGCAAGGCATAAACGGTCTTTTCGTAGAACTTGTACTTCAACCGGATCATCAACGGCGGTGTTTTGCCTTTGCGCAGATAGTCGATGTTATGTATCTTTCCTATTTTAATGGCATCCAGCATCAGGGCTTTCTTCAAACCGGTTTCCTGGGCTATTTTTTCCTGCACGCCACTATATACCTTCTCCCAGAAGCGGGGTACGCTGCACATCAATGTAGGACGTATCTCTTTTATGGTAATCTGTATGTCCACCGGACGAAGGTTGATGCATATCTGCACTCCTCTATGGATGCAGAGATAGCACCAGGCTTTCTCGAATACATGCGTTAAGGGAAGGAAATTCATGGAAACATCCCGGTCTGTCATGAAAGGCAGGCGGATGTCATGGATACGGAGCACTTCCAAATAGTTGGAGTGATGCAGCATAACGCCTTTCGGTTCGCCTGTAGTACCGGAGGTATAAAGTATATTGGCAAGGTCGCCTGCGGAGGCGCGGGAAGTGCGTTCTTCCACTGCGTCATTATGCGGCAAATCTTTGGCGGGTTCCATAAATTCATCGAAATAGATGGAAGTCATGTCGCGCGAGTCTTTCACGACGGAGCGGTCGAAAATAATCAGTTGTTGCAACGACCGGCAAAAACCGAATATACTGAAAGCGGTATCATACTGATACTGTTCACCTACGAAGAGATAACGTATCTGTGCATCATCAATAATGTATTGTATCTGCGCGGACGAACTGGTAGCATACATCGGTACGGTTACCCCACGGTTAGCAAATGTCCCGAAGTCCACGTACAGGCATTCCGGCTTATTCTGAGAGAAAATGCCAATATTCTCTTCTTCCTGCACATTCAGTTCTATGAGTGCATTCGCAACTTGTCGCACCGTTTGTGAGAATTGATTCCATGTAACGGGGTTCCATTGCGCGCTTGCGTAGTCCCTGTATTTCAGAGCTATCTTGTCGCCATACTTTTCGGCACGACGATGCACCAAAACAGATAAATGATGATAAGCCATATCCTTTTAATTGAATTAGTAAATACCGCGCAAAGGTATTAGTTTTATTTGAAACTATTTTATTATTATGAAATTATTTGCATTACCCGCGGTTTGCAGAGGCAATGAGAGTAAGCACACAACTTGCGGAAACATCACTGCCATCATGAACGATTCACGTGTGCAACGGACAGTTACCGTCTATATCTTCTCCAACAATAACCGGTTAACAGCAAGAGGAACAGTATGGTAATGCCGAATGCCCAATAATTGACCACGCGCGACTCAGCCGTAAGCGTATAATCACTGTACAGAAGGCGATACGCATCCACTTTCCAAATGAGCGAACCGTCTTTTTGCAGAGCAGCATTAGTGGAAACTACTTTTCCCGGCATGGATAACTCAAACTGCACGGCATATCCGAAAAGCTCTGTAATCCGCCCTTTCTCCTCATACAATTCATCCATTGATTTCCCGTCCGACTTATATAAATCTGAGAAATATTTCGTTTGACTGAATTCATCCAGGTAATTGCATACTTTCCCGGGCGACCCTTCATCATCGGAATCTTTTCCGGAAAAGTGCTTTCCATAGACAGGCTCCTTCAAATCTGCCAACCGGCGTACAAAAGCCGTATCTCCCTTTTGGATGGCGAACTGGAGGATTACTTCGTAACTGAGTTCGTACCGGCTACGGTTATACCATTTCCAGAATCCGGTTTCAATGTCATCCAATTTACTATTCTGTTCGATACCATTCAATCCGTTCAACACTTCTGTATCACCACGGAACCATATCCGCTGCTCCTCCTTAGTCAGGTATTTGTCAAGAGGCACAGGCCCCTTATCAGGTAGTTCGCTATATGCAGCCGTATATTGATAATAGGTATAGAACCAGCCGAAAACCTTCCGGAGCTTTTCAGCCGGAACAACCAGAGGATGCATATATTCCTTTCCATCCAAAGTGCTGAAAGAATCGGCGCCTACCGTGGGATACGTCCGCCATACTTTTACATTCAGCTTCTCTTCATTTCCCCAACAATTGAATTTAACGACAGAATCAAGCTTGTTCAATTCCCATCCCGATTCTATCCGGAACAGAAACGGATTGTGCGTCCTGTCTCCCGCAAGGAAAGCGGAATCGCCATACGCATACACTTCTCTATGCATGCTACCATTACTATTTACTTGGGAAACCATCCGGTAAGAGGTGCCGCAAGAAGTCATACCAAGCAGCACAACCATGGCTGCCATCCATTTATTTGTTCTCATAATGATTCTATTTAATAAGTTTTCTTTGTTAATTCCATAACCTTGCTTTGTCTCAGTTTCCTGAGTTGCATGTATTGCCCGGACAGGTAGTCGCTCTTTTCGGAGAGTTCCATCTTTTCCCAACCTTCCGGCAGAGAGTAAGCGCTATTTTCCTGTAAATGATATCCTTCCATCGATCTCACTTCATAAAAAACCGGATCAAAGAAAGTCTCCCCCATCAATAGGCACAACAGAACTCCCGCGGCCATTCCGGACAACCAACAGCCAATCAGAAGCTTCTTTTTCTTCTTCCGAGAAGGCATCCGTGCCACTTGTTGCAGGATATTCGCAGTCAGTTCATCCGGATTGCTCATCACCGGTTGCCTGCTTCTGATTTCAGCCAACCATTCTTCGTAACATCTATCATCTTGTTTCATAAGTCATTATCTATTTGATTCATTTTGTTTCGTATATTCTTTCGGGCGAGGTAAAGAGTGCTTTTGATGATTCCGGCAGACAGTCCGGTAATGACTTCTACCTCCGGCACATCCAATTCTTCAATATCCCGTAATGTGAAAATCAGTTTTTGTTGAGGCGATAATTCATCGGTATATCGCAGAATGAGTTCTTTTAGCTGCTTGTTGACTACGGTTGATTCTATATCGTCACCGGATGAAACGTCTACAGAGCATAGGTAAGCAGTCTCATCGTTGAGTGGGGAATGGCGCAGGGAGCGTAAGCGATCATAACACGCGTTGTAGGTGATTTTATAAAGCCAAGTGGAGAAGCGGCATTCGTCATTGTATTTGTCTAATGCCAGCCAGACCTTTACAAAAGTCTCCTGCACTATATCCTTGGCTTCGTCTTCATCGCACAACAACCGGAATGCCAGCCGGAATACAAGTGGCTGGAACTCGGAGAGCAGAAGAGAGAACGCTTTCATATCTTCTTTCCTGCTCCTGCTTATGAGTTCTTGTATTTTTTCCTGGTTCATCATTACTATATGCTCGTTTATTAATTATACGTATGAAAAGGCGGACGGTCGATTACAGGGCTATAAATATAATGATTTTATTTCTAAGCGAAAGATACGGATTTAAAAGTAAAAGCAACCGATTTATGTGCTATCTTTGAGAACAAAAAGATTCTGCCATGAGATACTTAACATTGATAATTCCTGTCGTTTTCTGCGGATTTGCCGTCATGGACTGCGGATTTTTCTTCCGGGCTGCCACCACTCTTTCTTGCGCCGTAATTTTAGGGTTGATATCAGACAGAACACTTCGTCCTCTAATCTGGTGGATTATTGCCGCTCTGATTGTCTCTTCGGTTGCCGACTGGTTTATGGCTTACAGCAGCAGAAGCCGGAACTATTTTATTTATGGTGTGTGCCTGTTTTTTGTAGCTCATCTTGGTTACATTCTATTTTCTTTAAAGAACGGACATCTCAACCGGTGGTTGTTAACGGCTTTATTGGCGGTATATTTATGCTTTTTCTTCTTCATGTTATATCCGGGAATAACCGGAGCCGTTATGTTTAGCGCCGTGTTGGCTTATCTGGTTGTCTCATGTATCTCGCTTGCAGCGGCAATCGGCATTCGGTTAAAGGCATCGACACGATGGGGATTTGCATTCGGTATTTTCCTGTTGGTTTTTTCAGACACGATCATCGCATTGGGAGGCTTTGCAGGATACGGAGGGCTGGATTATCTGGTTCTTCCTACCTACTTCGCCTCGCAAATCGTAATTACGTTTGCATTGATAAACAAGAAGAACATTTTATAAATCGCCTCACGACGACGCAAATCGCTCATGGGCCGAAAATCAAAAACCCTCTAAAATAGCTAATTTTAGAGGGTTTTATCTCAAATAACTTGTAAAGTAGTTGGACTACCAAGATTCGAACTTGGACAAACAGAACCAAAACCTGTTGTGCTACCATTACACCATAGTCCAAACTTATATGCTTTCTGCTAAAAAGCGGTGCAAAGATAGAGGTATACCCCGAGATATGCAAATATTCCGAAGTCTTTTTTTGTCTTTGATGTAGTCTATGTGAATTTACTGACGGCAAGCAGGCTAAAAGACTTTCGTAATCTGAGTTCGACATAATTTCCCAAGAAGTATATTCTGAGAATTATGTCGAACTCAGTGAGTTTAATTAAGAATCTTTCTTATAGAAACATTCCTAATACACCCATTAGCAATTAGTTCACTGCTCTGTTTTAATTTAAAATCTAACGAATACTTGGAAGTCTGTTCGTCTAAGTCGACTCTAAACCAGCCTGTGTAGCCATCGAAGTCTTTGTTGGTGTTTTCAAAAGATTGAAACGGTCTCATTCCGTCGCCTATTGAGAAGAACCAAAATATTTTGCCTGCTTCTATCATGACTTGTTGCTTCAATAGTTGCTTCGACATCTCAATCGTTATGCCTCCATTATTAGTCAGGTCAAGATACAAACGCACAATGTCGTCTTTAAAAATACCGGAATATCTGACTTCGTACCTTGCTGTGACTACGTCATAACCTTCTCCGGCAATTATTATGTCTGTCTCCTGGAATGCCATTTCATCAATGTCGGCTTCAGATAATTCAACTATGTTTTTCGTATTCATCTGAATAGAGAAAGCCCCGGAAGAGGGGTATTGGGTGAAAAGGCATATTTCCGTAATCGTCTTGTCGGGGAGCTTTATTTCTTTGCTATGCTTACCGGCGGTCATGCTTTCGAGGTCGGAGATTTTGTTGTACACACCGCCAATATAGTATCCTACGGAACAATCAAAGAGTATTTGATTCTCAATGTTATGTACAAACACTACACTTGTATAATCCTGTGGCGGGGGAGGTGGTGGTTCAGGAGTTGGCTCCTGCTCTTTCGAGCAGGAGACCGAGAGGTATAGGATGGTTAATAATGTTAGTAATATCTTCATTTACTTGTCATCACATTAGACCTTTTGTAGATTTGTTTTTGTACATGCAGCGTATGCACGTGCGTTAAACAACAAATTTTCGTAAGCCCTATTGAGCTTCCATCCGGAGTTATTTGGCAATAATCAGATAATAATTCTTCTTTCCACGTTGTACCAACAGATACTTTTCATTCAAAAGGTCGGCAGAAGTAATCATCCGGTCGAATGTTTCCAACTTCTCTTTATTCAGAGAAACACCGCCGCCTTGCACTAACTTACGCATCTCACCTTTGGAAGCAAAAACTTCTGCATTCTCGGTAAACAAGTCAACAGCTTTCACACCGGCAGATATAGCATCCTTAGATACCTCGAATTGAGGAACTCCTTCGAATACCGCCAGCAATGTGTCCTCGTCCAATTTCTTCAAAGCATCGGAAGTAGCATTCCCGAATAAGATGTTGGATGCGTCTACCGCAGCATCATAATCTTCTTCGGAGTGTACCATAATCGTTACTTCTTTCGCCAAACGTTTCTGGAGGAGCCGTAAGTGGGGAGCCGTTTCATGCTCAGCCGCCAAAGCCTCGATTTCTTCCTTGGGCAAAGACGTAAATATCTTGATGTAACGCACTGCATCCGCATCGCTTACGTTCAACCAGAACTGATAGAACTTATATGGAGAGGTATAACGGGGATCAAGCCAGATGTTTCCCGATTCAGTCTTACCAAACTTGCCGCCGTCAGCCTTTGTAATCAACGGGCTGGTCAGTGCAAACACTTCACCGCCGTTTGTACGCCGAACCAGTTCGGAACCTGTTGTGATATTGCCCCATTGGTCGGAACCGCCCATCTGCAACTTGCAACCTTTGGTTTCATACAGATGCAGGAAGTCGTAACCTTGCAACAACTGGTAAGTGAACTCAGTGAACGACAAACCGTCACGAGCCTCACCATTCAGGCGCTTCTTAACAGAATCCTTAGACATCATATAGTTCACAGTGATGTGTTTACCTACTTCGCGGGCGAAATCAAGGAAAGTAAAATCCTTCATCCAGTCGTAGTTGTTCACAAGTTCTGCACGGTTAGGAGCATCAGATTCAAAATCGAGGAACTTGCTCAACTGTTTCTTCATGCCTTCCTGATTGCGTTGCAGGATTTCTTCCGTAAGCAGATTACGTTCGGCCGACTTGCCCGAAGGGTCGCCAATCATACCCGTAGCTCCGCCAATCAGCGCCATCGGCTTGTGTCCGCAACGTTGGAAATGACGCAGTATCATTACGCTACAAAGGTGTCCAATATGCAATGAGTCCGCCGTTGGGTCAAAACCTATGTATGCGGTCACTTGTTCCTTAGCCAAGAGTTCTTCCGTGCCGGGCATCATATCGTGGAGCATGCCACGCCATCTCAATTCTTCTACAAAATTCATCGAATGATTAATTTATATATTTGAAATACTTTATTAATCGCAAAAGTACGATTCTTTATCTGAACAAACAATGCTTATTGTTAGAAACTGTTTTGATTTTCTTTTTTAAATTTATCAGCTCCTTTTGAGCTTGTTCTCGGTTTGCTTTATAGAAACGTCTCGTCTATATTCTTTCGGAGCGTATTGCGAAGTTCTTCGACAGACACTCTGCGTACTTCCGCAACTCGTTCATAGAGCGTATCAACCGGGAGTGTACTTTCGTCCGTCTCCAGAAACAACCTTTCCGGCGGTATCGTTCGCAACGCTTCTTCCTGGTATTTTTCGCCGAAAGAAAGGTAGAAACCATGCCGGATATACTCTTCCGCCAAAGCTGCTTTCCCACGAAAGCCGTGAATAATCCACGGATTTACCGGATGTATCTCCGATTTCAACTTTAAAAGTTCGTCTACAGCTTTTACCAGATGGATGATTAAAGGTTTGTTTATCTCCTCAGCCAAACGAGCCTGATACCTGAATATTTCCATCTGCACATTCAAAGGAGTATCAGCCAGTTTATCTAATCCTGCTTCGCCTACAGCCAGTACCTGCGGGTGACGCAATAAATTCTCAAAACAATGTCCCTCGCTACTCATAGTTATGCAGCGACGCAACTCTTCTCCTTCCGGCATCGTTTGTTCATTATCAAAAGGTGGATTTTCCGCTTTGTTCCGAAAGACAGAAGCAATATGCCAGGGATGTATCCCCACAGAATACCAGCCTCCCGCTTGCGGAATGAACGTTTCGGGAAAGCAGTTCACGATAGCCTCTCCGGGCGTTTGGGGTTGCCGGTGTGTATGTATATCAACGGGAAGTATCATGCAGCAGAAGTTTTCATGGGATAAGAATTTTCATGGAACGGGATCATATCCGCAACCTCCCCAGGGGTGGCAACGCAAGATGCGTCTGATAGCCAGATACATTCCTTTTAAAGGTCCATGTTTTTTTATTGCTTCAACAGCATATTGCGAACAGGTAGGGGTGAAACGGCATGAAGGCGAAGTCAGGGGTGAAATACACTTCTGATAGAAATAAATAGGAAGCAACAATAAATATGAAAACAGCTTTTTCATAAACTTTATCCCGTACTACCGGTTTCTTCCGGTGAAGCTGCAATTACACTATCAGTGTTTTGGGGCATCTTGATTCCGGCAGATACTCTTTCCGAAATACGTGTCAACGCAATCTTCATTCTTTCTTCAATTTCTGTCGAATCAACCAACCGGTCGGAAAGATAGATGAAAGCTACCGCAAGTTGCCGTTCATGCGCCTGAAGCATTTGCAATAACTCATGCTTGTTTTTCCGGTACGCTTCACGTATCTGACGTTTTACACGATTGCGCTTCACCGCCCGTTTGAAACGACGTTTTGAAACACTGACAAGAATGGATACGGGCGCTTCTCCTTCTTCCACCGGTAGATATACCACGCGCAAAGGAAAGACAGAAAACGAGCGTGAACCACCCGCAAACATCTTGTCGATAATCTTTTTCTTATCCAGCCTCTCTGATTTGCGCAGGGTATTGGGCATCTTTATCGGTTACTTCCCCTTATTGTTCTCTTTTATAAATATCTCCAGCGCTGCCGTCATAGAAGGAGCCTGTACGCTGGGAGCTTCCAAATCCAAACGAAGCCCGGCGTCACGTACCGCTTGTGCAGTAGTAGAACCGAACGTACCGATTTTAATTTCCTGTTGATCGAAATCGGGGAAGTTCTTTTTCAAAGAGGTTACACCTGCAGGGCTGAAGAATACCAACATGTCATAATCAAACTCTTCGTTCGAGGTAAAATCATTACTTACAGTACGGTACATGACAACTTCCGTATGCTGTACCTTGCTCTTATCCAACAGAGTTTTGATTTCATCCGTATGCACGTCAGACATTGGAACCAGATACTTTTCAACCTTGTGCTTAACGATAGGAGGCAACAAGTCTTCAAATTTTCCTGTATTCCCAAAAAAGATCTTCCGCTTGCGGTATTGAACATACTTCTGGATATACAAAGCTATTGCTTCGGTTACACAAAAATACTTCATAGTTTCCGGTATGGTCACACGTAATTCTGTACATAGATGGAAAAAGTGATCAATGGCATGACGCGATGTAAAAATAACAGCGGTATGTTCCAGGATAGAAACTTTTTGTTGCCTGAATTCTTTAGCAGACAGGCTTTCCACCTTAATAAACGGGCGAAAATCAATTTTCACGCCGTACTTCTCGGCTATGTCGTAGTAAGGAGATTTCTCTGATGCCGGTTTCGGCTGCGACACAAGTACTTTCTTAATTTTCAACGTCCTAAAATTTTATTATCAAATAATCATTTAGTTGTAACACACCCCGATACAACATGAAACAAGGTATGATTTCAAGGGCACAAAAGTATAAAATTAAAAGCAGAATGCCATGTAAATTGTTACAAAAAAACTTTAGCCACTTATAGAACATCAACAATTTAACGAAAAATACTAAAATCAGGCCGGTAATAATACCTATTTGAAAGCTTAAATCGAAATAAATGAAAAATAAGACAAACGGAAAAAGGGCGAATCCAAGATAATAAAGCAATGTAAAATAAGACTCTATCCAGAGTGTTGTCTGATTCCCGTTAAAAAAAATCCAACCAAGGAAAGAATAGACTATCCACTTCAGGAAAAAATAAAGCAAGCATACCGCAATGTATATTCCGGGCAAAATATATGGAGGCACTTGTGCGCCCAACTCGGGGCGGGCATTTATAAAATAATTAAAAATGCAAATACCTGCCAGGATACAGGTTTGCAGAATAAGCAATAGTAAATAGCGCATATCCGTACCGGTAGAAATAGCAAAGATACTGGTACGTTCGCGGCGAAGAAAGAAGTCTGTCATCAACTGTATCAAGAACTTCCGGTTACGCGACAGAACATAGCCGGACAAAATAAAGCACCCCAACAGGGTCACAGTGATTCCATCGTCCAATTTAGGAGAATAAGGGATTGGTATTCCCTCAAAACCTGTTACCCATGCTAACAGCAACTTGCTCATATTGCCGCAAACTTACGTATGGAACTGTTCCAGACAGGAATGGCATGTATCATATCGACTGCCTCCTCCGGCGTACGGGCTACATACCAGATAGCACCATGTTGCTGACGCATGAAGTTCTCATCTATGGCACGCTGCAACATATCAAGCAGAGGATTAAAATAACCGTTGGTGTTCAAAATAACAATAGGATTGAGGTAAAGCCCTAATTGTTTCCAGGTGATAATTTCCAATAGTTCTTCCAGAGTTCCGCACCCTCCGGGCAGAGCAATGACAGCATCACTCAGGTCGGCCATTTTCTTTTTACGCTGGTGCATGTCTTCCACTTCAATCATTTCCGTTAACCCTTTATGGTGCCAACCTTGTTCTACCATAAAGCGGGGAATAACGCCCGTCACTTCTCCTCCCGCTGCAAGCGCGGCATCAGAAGTAGCGCTCATCAGGCCGATTCCCCCTGCACCATTTATCAGGCGGATATGTCGCTGCCCCAACAAAGTTCCCAATTCGCGGGCAGCTTCAAAGTAAACCGGATCTATCTTGGTGCTCGAGGCGCTATATACGCATACAGAAGTTATCTTATTCATGGATATTACACTATATTGTTAACGTTACGAATGCAAAGGTAGAGATTTTCAGTGATATCCTCGAAAATAACTCTCAAAATACAGAGCAAAATCAAAACAGTTTCTTAAAACTATCACTAACTTTGTAGTCGCATTCTGTTTTCCCAGTTCATGCACTAAAAACGAAAGGTTATGATTAGACAAGATTATCTGATACGAATGATTCAGGAAATTATTTCTTTGATTGTCAATGCCATACTCGACAAGAAGAAATTCCGCAAGAATGAGTGGACGGAATATGACGACCTTACAAGACAGATTTTAGGATTTCCCACTGAGTTGCTGTTAAGCATGAATACACAGGAAGTGATTGATCGATACGAAGAAGACCCCTCCAAAATGGGCAAGATTGAACTTGCAGCCATGACTATGCTGAAAATATCGGATGAAATGGGAGACGATAATCTCTTACGGAAGTCAAAACTCCGCCAGGACGGTCTTGCTTTACTCAAGTATGTTCAGGCAGAAGGCGACAGTCTTTCAATCCAACGGGTGCAGCTTATTACAATGCTGGAGTTAGCATAGTATCCCTTTATTCATCGGCGTTTGAATAGCTGAGGGCAAGCGTGAGGGTAGAGTGACTTATCCTGACTTATTCTACCAATGTTGTCTTCACTTCTTCATTTCCATAGAAAGTGGGGAAATACATTAATTCCGCTTTTGCCGGATTCAAGGTATACCTTCCTGTGTATCTCGGTAGTAGCTCAATAGTAAATATGTGCTCTCCTTTCGATAGCTTATTGCAGAAAATGACGACCTTTTCTTTATAATATTCCCTGTGTGCCTCTTTCCAACGATTGACGCCGGATTTGGATTCATACGAACAACCTGCCGGAATGGGTATTTCTATTTGTACATATTCCGCATCCCCATCCATGTTGAGAGTAGCCTGCAAAATGGCGGGCTTGCCCTCTTTCAGATTGGCTATGCTATCGTTGTTCATTTTAAATATTGTCGAAATTTCAAATCCTTTGGATTGTTCTTTTGCCGGATTTCTGTTCCATTCTTTCTGATAAGCGGTAATAAAGAGAGGCATGGCCCCTGTTTTACTTACTTCAACCTTTTCCGTCGGGTCGAGTGTTGTTGTATAAGGAAACTCCGAAATTCTATTTCCGTTCATATTCATAACAACATTGCCGTACTTATCAGTTGCTTTCAACATATCGGGCATGATTGTCTGTACGATACGTGATGACTCATAGATGTTGTTCCATGTGTTATTTTGTCTTTGCTCGAAGAAATAATTCCGGATACCTTCTAATAGTTTCTCATACCCTCCCGTATTTCTCAATATTTGATAGGCTAACAGTGTGTTTTCCGTATTGGTTTCGTACGGGCGATAAAAATACCGGTAGTGGGGTTTGTTTATCTTTTCTTCCCCCCAATAAAGAGAGCCTAAAATTGTCTTATCGGAATAGTGCATCAGCGAGTCCATTCTGATAGATTCTTGCTGTCCCGTGACAGACATTGCCAGCATTGTTTTCAGTTTATCTCCTGTTGTTTTACTTTTCAGTCGGGAATCTATTTCACGTAAATAAGCATTATAATCAATGGGAGCATCTAATCTTTTCAGGAAGAGTAGCCTGTCTAATAACTCTCCTTTTGCATGAGGCAGCTTTTTGTCTACAGCCAAAGACAAGGCGGACAATCCATCTTTCAGTTCCTGTTCCAATGTTGACGCCAACGCCTGTTTGTTCAATCCTGTTTTATATCCGGCCTCTTCCGCATCAAGCAGTGCACCGGTAACATGTTGGGATATCCACATCACAGACCCGCTCTTGTTCCACCAGCCCCAAAGTCCGTCTTGGTTTTTATTCTTGTTCAGATCCCTGATCAGGCTGTTTATTTTCTTATCTTCTTTAAATTCCTTTCTCTGCAATTTGAAGATATATTTTTTTGCTAACAGAGCTTTTATTTTCGATGCCATTTGCTCATTACACATATAGGAATATAAGTCGATGTTCTTTATTTCCCGCAAGAATAACTCCAGACTTGAAGCTTCGGCATGAACAGTTATTGCGCCCAATTTAGGGTCTACCTTTAACGTATGAGTTGACGAATCGTTGATTACTTTAAAATCTCCGTAGGTCTGCAACAAGCCTTGTTCGAAGATTGGGAGCGACCGTTCTTCTCCGTCAAAATAACCATTCTCCATTTGCATAGAATAAGCAAGAGTGAGGCTGTCCCCGTTTGTTACATCCGCAGGTATGTAATCTACATAAGAGTTGCCGATTCTTATTTTGTCTATTTGCTTATTATTGTACCGTTCGATAGTCCGGGTCAGTTGCAAACTGTCTCCAAAATGATTGGCTATTTTTCCTACCGCATTCAAGCTATCGCCTCTGATAGCAAAACGGGGAGTAGAAAGACGTGCAGACAGAGCTTTAAAGGATTTGATACTCACTTGTTTTGTGTCGGACTGATTTTCCCCTCCCAATGTAATGAAATAAGCATTCCAGTTGGTTATATCATCCGGATAGGTTACTTCGAAATTCGCTTCGCCTTTTTCATTCGTTTTAAGTTTGGGTTGCCAGAATGCGTCATCATGGAAGTTACGTCTCATGCTATTACCCGGTTCTTCATTCGTAGCATTTTCTGATTCCGCAGGCTTAGGGGCAGATAAAGCATTGGTCTCAATCATAATAACACCATTAGCACCCCGTGCGCCGTAAATAGAAATTGCGGCAGCATCCTTCAATATGTTCAGCGACAGGATTGAAGAAGCATCAATATCATTTAAACTTCCATCAAAAGGCAATCCGTTTATTACAATCAGCGGTTTAGCTTCTGCATTTGTGCTTGCTGCCCCTCTGATTCTTATTCCGGTTGCTAATCCGGCCAACTTGCCTTGCAGGTGCTGATTGTCCAAAATAGAAGCTAAAGATTTATCATTATGAACTGTAGCAACAGAACCCGTCAATGATTTTCTTTTCTCGACTCCATATCCGATTACAACTACTTCTCGCAAATACTGTGCGTCTTCTTCAAGAACAACATTATATTCATGACCGGTAGATACTTTTATTTCCTTTGATTTATATCCAATAAACGCTACTTCCAAAACCGCTTCATCATCCACCGCCATTTCAAACTTTCCATCAAAATCGGTAATAGTCCCTCTTTTGGTTCCTTTAATTAGCACCGAAGCTCCTATTACGGGTTCAGTACTACTGTCTGTGACTATCCCTGTTACTACTTTTCTGGTTTTATTCTCTGTTTTGAATTTCTCGCTGTCGAATGCAGGTGATAATACATGCGCATCGTTTGCCGATGCCGGCTTTGAGATATATGGATTTTCCACATAATGCGTCTTTACTTCTTTATTGAATATGTTATAAGCGATTCTGGCAATCTCTGTATTCTTGTGATAAGTGGTAATGGAATCTACTCTGAGATAATTCATTCCTCCCTTGCGCAGTTGCACAGGGCAACTGTATGAAGTTGAATCTCTGAAAATAAGGTGAAGCGTCAGTTCTCCGACCGGTATATTCTTGAACTCTTTAGTTCCTCCGTAATAAAGCTGATAGTATTGCCTGTTCTCTTCCTTTTGGGGTTCAATGAAAATGAGTGTAGGACTAATTTCTCTTTTTGCCGTATCTTGCCCTAAAATCAGATTCAGCCGATAGTTATTGACACTAAAAGCCTTGTAGTATTGCCTGGCATCAACAAAGCCGGATACAGAGCACATAACATCCATCATGTTATTCTTCACCCGTTCCTCTATATCTTCTTGTGTGAGTGACTGTTGTTTAAAGTTCAATGCCGGCTTGAATGCAGATATATTCCTGTTTATTACGGATTTATCCCATTGTTTTATTTTCTGGTAATCCGGATACAGGGTATAAAGGTTTCCTCCTTCGATTTCTGTATTTACTAAAAATTTATCTCCTGCATATATTGAAGCCATATTAGACAAGCTTCCCATAAGAGTTCTTTTGGGGAAAGGGCCTGCCAAAACCGGAGTCTTCACCATCGCCCTTAAAGTCTGATTATAAGTTACTCTGCTGATATGATTCAAATAATAGAGAGTATTCCCGGTGTTGATGTAACCCGGTACTTCAACTCTCCGGTCTATGTTGGGTAACTGTATTTCTCCAAAGTTATTATCTACCGTTACTAATTGGGAGCGGAGTTCATATTCTTCTTTTTCTGACAGGTAACCACGTTCTTTTTTATCCAGTAATCTCGAAGTTAAAAGAAAAGGTATCTGTACAGGTTTGTGAACCATGGTATATGGTTTCTCTGCATTAAAGGAGAAGATATATTTCTGTCCTTCTTCCAGATAGAGATTATGAACTGACACTTCTCTGTCGTGCGTGCGGAATCGCAGATTGTGCTTTCCCGGCTTAATCTCAAAGGAATATACATTCAGATGTTCGGCTTGATTGGCGTAATAAAGCCTTTCGTCTATCCATAACAAATGTACCCCCTGAACTTCTCCATTGATAACCACAAAAGGAGAAATTAATGTATTGCCATTGCTTGTCTTTTCTTTATGAGCATAGAAAGTTTCAGGATACAGAAATTTATAATATTCTACTGTGTCCAGAGCCATAGCATCCGCCCATCTTTTCCATGTCAGGTTTGATTTGCCGTTATAGTATAAATCCTCATCCATATTGTAATAGGCATTACGGAATTGATTTGCGTAGCGGGTTTTGCCCCCAATCAATACATTGGGCATCGAATAGTTGTTGAATTTGGATGTGAAAGAATAAGCGGTTATATCGGCATCCTTTACAGGGTTCCCTTTCTTGTCCGTTACGGAGATTTGCACATTCGCTTTTTGTCCCGGGTACACGGTTGTAGGTGTTGTTACATCCATTGTGATATTCTTCCGGGCAAAAGGCAATGCGCCTTGTATTGATTTGCTTTCACCGCCAAAAAAGTAAGAAAGTTGCATGCTATATCCGTTCTCGCCGGTATCTTTAATGGCATAATTTAATTGTGTGGTATAACCTCCGGCTATTTCCTTTTTCATTTTCCGGACTGTGTACCAAAAAGGAATGCCGGCAGGGTTATCTACTTTCAGGCAAATAGAGTCGTTGTTTCTGTAAAACTTATATCCTAATTGTTCATCTCTTGCATCGTCTGGGAAGTAATAGTCTTTTGTATTCTTACTCTCGACTGTTACATCTGCCGCATGCCAGGGAACGGCTAATGTGTGTGGCAACATAACAGAGTCCTGAAATATATATTCGTCGTTTTCCCCACAGATAATAATCTCAGCCATCGCCGGCTGTGACTTGCCCAGATACAGTTCCCGGATGGTTAACATTCCCTTGTCCAACGAAAAGTCCAGCATATATTTCTTATCCGACTTGCTTAAAGACAAGGATTTTACGTGCTTTTCATTATCTGCGCTCAGGTAAGTACACTCTACTTTGAATTTAATATCCACATCCGAAGGAAAGATAGAATCAGGAATAATCAACTCCTTTCCGGATGTTCCGGACATGTCGACCGTATAACTCCACAATGTGTCCGGAATGAAAATGGTTTCCATCCTTTTCATTTTATTCCGATCGAAGCCTTGAGATGTTACCAGAATATCGACTTTCCCGTCGTAGACTGCCATTTCATTCTCATCTGTTACCTTCATATCCAGTTTGACGGAATCCCCCGAAACAAACTCTTCCTTATCCGATTTTACTGAAAAACTGATACTTTTAAGTTCGTAATCTTCGTATCTGAAGTCATTACTTATCGTATTACTGTTTTCATCATCAGTAATAAGCAATATGCTATAATTGTTATCCAATGTCAAGTCTAATTCCTCTGTCAGTTTGAATTCATAGCTATACATACCAGCCTGGTATGGCTCCAGTCTGGTAAGTATGGTATCTATATCTGAAAAAGAATACTTACGTAGTTTAATATCAACGGGTTTATCGTACCGTTTCCCGTTATGCTCCGATAAATAAGCTTTCAGTTTTACCGTTTCTCCGGGTTTATACTTTGGCTTACTGAAAACGATGAATCCCGTATATTTATGTTTCATGGGACGTTCCGATGGATAGAATACGTACTTTACCCTATATCTTATATTATCCCACCATGAGTTTATTTTCCACCAAGTCGATTTAAGGAAATTCTTACGGGCGTAATGATCACTCCCTACCTCAAGATAATGAAAGACTCCCTTATGGTCTATCTCTATAATCTGTTCGTTTTTGACCTTGCCTGTGCTGTATGTTTGTGTCTTTTTGTCGTATTTCAATTTGGATGATTTGGCGTCACTGATAATGTTGCCCAATGAATCATAGAGGCAAACGGCAAACTTCTCCGACGGGATAATCTTGGCATATAAATCATCAATAATCAGCTCGGCATAGTCTAACTGATTGTCTATGACGCTGACTATTACATAGTTTCCTCTGTTCAAATCAGGAATTTGCTCCCCCTTTTTATACTTCGCAACGAAATTATCTAACATTGTTTCGTTGAATCCTTCTTCTTTCAGATGCACTTTTCGTAAATCATCTCTGTCTATCTTATAAATATGTCTATCGGTTGAAAACCGTTGGCTGTCAATCAGGTTGGATTGAGCAATGGAAAAGGCAGATTGCAGCAGGAAGAAACTTAATATAATAAAGCGTGTTGTTTTCATAAGCCTGAAGAGATAAAATTGGGTTGTGCTCGCAAACTTACATAAAATCATTCGTATTTTCTATTGATTGAATGAAGAAAGATGTTTTATGATGGCATAATTAATTGAAAATACTTCGCACAATTGCTCTTAGTCATATAAAGATAAACTTGTTGACCGTTATAAAGACGAAACAATCTGTCCCATAAGACAAATTCCAATGCTTTAAAAGTTAGGAAAATCAATATTTAACAAGCAGAAAGGTTGTTATTTTCATCAAACATGTTGCAAATTAAATGTTTTTATATAGATTTGTATCCTATTAATTCAAATGCTCATGAATAAATACATCTATTTCAATTCGCGCGACGAGTTTTATCGGATTCATCTTTCACAGATTGTCTATTTCATGGCCGATAAGAACTATACGGTATTGCAACTCACGAACAGCCAAAAGCTTATCTTTACTTTTTCATTGCAGAAGATGCAGGAGTATCTGATGGAGAAGCTACAAGAAGATGCCCGGATTTTTGCCCGCATCGGTAAATCGTATATTATCAATCTGAACTATGTCTATCAGATAGATACAGCAAAACAAAAGCTGAAACTTTTCTCTGAGGCCACTCAAAAGGAATTCAGTTTGTCGGTATCCAAAGAGGCGCTTAAAAAACTAAAAATGCTGTTTATTCCCGGATAATTATGGAAAAGAACGAGATACTTATCGGCAGGCAAGTTGATAAAGGGGATTTTATAGTTGAAGAGAAGTACAAGTCTGTAGGGCGATTGCACGCCAAAATCACCTTAAAGGCCAATGGGGTCTATATCGAAGACTTAGACTCCCTCCACGGCACATACATTAATGGAAGTCGTGTCAGGTCGAAGAAAATAAATCGCTCGGATGTAGTATCCCTTGGAGGACCGGACTATTATTTGCTGAATATCAATGAAGTGCTGCGGAAATTGCCTCTTTCGGACGAAGAATTCAGCCTAAAAGTATCGGAACTGAAAGATATTTATAACGATTATCAGTCCGAAAGCAACCGGCTACAGTCTAAGATGCAGGAGGACATGATGACCAAACGAATGTTGCCGACGATACTTCTGGGAGCCGTCACAACACTGGCGACCATATTCGTGGGACATGACTCGGAAACCAAAACCATTATTGCCATCGGAGGCGCCATCCTGTCGATACTGATGTTTGTTCTCGCCACCAAGTGGGCTTCTAAAAGCAGCAGGGAGATGAAAGAGAAACTGAACCGCCTGAATGAGAAGTTCGAACTGGACTATGTATGTCCGGCTTGCGGTGCGCCATACAGGGGCAAATCGTGGGAATTCGTTAGAAGAAGCGGGAAATGTCCTGCTTGTAAGCGGGAATTCCACCTTTAATTTTAAGTTATCCCCAAAAACGATTGTTTTGTCATACAAACCGCATATATGGGTACAATGTACTGTCTTTTTGTTGGTTGCCTGTAATACATTCGTTATGTTTGCATCAGAGTAATGAAAATATGAATCCTAAAAATTACAGCCATGAACGAAAATGTAACTATCAACAATGATGAAACCCGCATGGAGCCGGTTAATCAAGTGAATGAAAACGAAGTGAAAACCGATGCGCAGGAAGCGAAAGACCAATCCGGCAAGAAAACAGTCAAAAGCGTAGTTGTCGGCGGACTGGGTCTGATGGCAGGTCTCGTTGGCTCAATGGGTCTTATGGCTTTCAGAGAGGCTCCGCAAATGGAAGCTCCTCATGAAGCTGGAGGAAGCATATCCGCAACACCGGAACCCGAAACCATCGAAGAAGTAGAAATCGCCCAATCTCCGGAAGACAGTATGAGTTTCAACGAGGCTTTTGCCGCCGCTCGCGAAGAAGTCGGCCCTAATGGAGTGTTCGAGTGGCGTGGCGGAATCTACGGCACTTATTATGCCGACGAATGGGAAAGTTTCTCCGACGACTATAAGGATAATTTCTGCAACAACGATTGGCGTTCCCAATTTCCCGAGACAGATGCCGATACCGCAAATGAACTTGCCGATGCGGGTAATGATGCAAGCACTGATATTGTAGCTGATGTTGCTGACGCAGGTAATGTTGTAAATAATGATGCTGAAAGCGAAGTTGCCGAAGTTAGCTTTGGCGAACACGTGATAAACGTAGATGAAAACGGGAATCAATACATCACTTTGCAGGATGCGATAACCGGCGAAGAGGTGAGAGTCAGCCCCGAAGATCTGCAATATACCGTTTTGGACGAACACGGTGAACTGATCGGAGTTATCGGAGAGGATATACTGGCAAATATAGATGGTACGGAAGACGGATATCTGTTGCTCGATAGCGAAGGGAATCTTCAGGAATTCGTCAGCATGGAAGACGATGCGGTTGAATTGGTGGAAACCGACGAGGACGGTGTAGCCATCCTTAACGGAGCCGATGATGTGGATGTCCTGTCACCCGATTTGTTGGACGATAATGCCGTTGTAATTGAGGAGACCGATGGAGTTGGCATCTATTTGGCGGACAATGATATGCCGGACTATGTCAACGATGCTCCGGTCGATGATTTCATCGTATAGCTACCCCGTTCGGAGCGCCCGCCGAAATAAATCTGCTTGAGCAGCTTCCCGGATGTAATAACCGGCATCCGGGAAGCCGCTTTATGATAATTAAATGTTGAACACCCATGAAAGACAATAATCCCAAGCATCGGGCAATCCTGCTTGGCATCCTCATCATTCTGATTTCCGGTCTTGATGCAAACGCCCGGGCAAGACGAGGCAATGTGTATGCCGTGGTAGTCGGTGTGTCCGAGTACGCTCTCCCCGGAGCAACGAACCTGACCTATCCGGCAAAGGAAGCGAGGGATATGTACGGGTTGCTAAGTAAACATACCACGCCCGACAAAATCGCCCTTCTGACCAACCGGAACGCAACGCGGGAAAATATCATGAATGTAGTCAACCGGCTGTTTACCGCCACTAACCCGGACGATGTCGTCATACTCTATTTCAGCGGTCACGGCTACGAAGGAGGTTTTGCCGCACACAATAACAGCATTGCCTACACCGAATTCAAAAAGATATTTAAAAGAACCAAAGCCCGGCGGAAACTGATTTTCGCCGACGCTTGCCATTCCGGAGAGATGCGCTCGAGAGAGATAAACAACCGGGCTAACCTGAGAAGCCTGAATAACCAGAAAGTATGCCTTTTCCTGTCTTCCCGCTCCAGCCAACTCTCTATGGAAACTTCCGCGTTTGAAAGCGGCTTTTTCACCCATTATCTCATGATGGGATTGCGTGGCGGCGCCGATGCCGACCGTAATAAGGTGATTACCGCCCGCGAGTTGTTCAACTTTGTCAATCCCCGTGTGAAAGAGTACAGCAAAGGCAGGCAAATCCCTGTGATGTGGGGCAAGTTTGAAGACCGGATGGAAATATTAAATTGGAACAGATAAACAACGAATTGTGATGAAAGTATTATGTCAATGTCCCTCGTGCGGCGTGGAAATGAGCATAGACAAATCGCTCAAACGGCCGGTAATCAAATGTCCGAAGTGCGCCCATACCGCTCCTCTCGCTGAATTCCGGGAAGTACCCACCCGGACAATCTATTGCCCCGAGTGCAACGCCCCGTTCACGATAAGGCAGGACAAACCGCCCAAAACCATTAAATGCTCCAAGTGCGGATTGACCAATTTGACCGCGAAATTCACCGACGTCCCGCAAGCCGTTATCAAAGAAGCCCCGGACGATATCCCCACTGACACAAGCCTCGGGGACGACTCCGGCAGAATGTACCGTCCTGCCAAATTGCGCATGCAAAAGGACGAGGGCGGCTGGAAAGGAACGGTTCGTGATTTTACGCTTGTGCGCGGCCGTAACGTGTTGGGACGCCAATCGCCCAATTCGTCGGCTGATATCCGGTTTCCTACCACCGATACCTATATGAGCAAGAACCACGCCGTTATAGATGTTGTCATGAAACCGAAGGACTCCACGTTCGAACACCTGCTGTCGGACAACCGCAGCACTAACGGTACATTCCACAACGGCAACCGGTTGGAACAGGGCGACGAGATTATCCTTTCCCCCGGCGACACCCTGCGGATGGGACGAACAACGTTTCTTTTCATACCGGAATAACCGGTAAAGTCCGGAATAATACAAAAACAGAGGGAGGAATTTGATATGACCTACGAAGAATTCAGAAAGCAATACAACTACGACGTAAGGACCGACCGACTGGGAGCGGGCGGTTTCGGGAGCGTGTTTAAAGCCTGGGACAATATACGCGACAGGTCAGTGGCGCTTAAAATTGCCGAAGTGAAACCCGGTTACGAGAACAGAAGGCTCAAGAATGAGGTTGAACTGATACGTAAATTACCGGTACATCCCAATATCGCCTACTACGAGGGCGAGTGTCACACGTTCGACTCACCCACCGGCGAAGTCGATTATGCCATTATGCAATATTATGAAGAAGGCGACCTGTCCAAACTACTGAAAGCCAACGCGCTCACCTCGGCACAGAAAACCTCGGTACTAACCCAAATTCTGAATGGCCTCGACTTCCTGCACGCCGAGGGCATCATCCACCGCGACCTTAAGCCCCAGAACATCTTGATTGCCAAGCGTCGTGGAGAGTATATCCCCAAGATTACCGATTTCGGCATCAGTAAAAAAGTAGATGTAGACAGCACTTTCAGCGACTCGTTGCGTGGCGCCGGTTCGTTGCCTTATTGCTCACCCGAACAAATCCGGGGAATGGCGAAGAATAAGAATACCGATTTATGGAGTTTCGGTGTCATCGTGTTCCAGATGTTTGCCGGCAGACGTCCCTTCGATTACGGCACCCACTCTTCCACAAGCGAGGCGGGGCGCAGCGAGATGATACGGCAAATCGACATGGGTAGATTGCCCGACGCGATAACCGAAGTCCCCGAACCGTGGCAAACCCTTGTCCGCCGTTGCTTGGTTGGCGATCCTGAAAAGCGGGTGAAGAATGCGGCGGAATGCCTGGATATATTGAGCGGTAAGTATGCGGATACGGAAGCAGATACACCGGAACCTGCGCCGCAAGACGACCAAGAGGTTACCGTTTCGCCACCGGAGGATGATGAAACCGTATTGGAAATACCGGCTGAAAAAGACGTTGATATCGACAGGAGCGCTCCACCCGCAGCTTCCATAAATGAGGAAACGCCCGTTCCTGTTTCTACAAATGGCAGAAATGATACTGTAACATCTCCTCCTCCTTCCGGCGGGAAGAAAAGTAATCGTGACAAATATATTGTTTTCGGAGTCTTTGGTCTTTTGCTGGCTGTTATCTTGTTTGTTGTTTTCAAACCGAACAAGACGGCTATATCTATGACGGACACGCCGGAGGCAATTGTCGACTCCACGACTGTATCTGCGGTGAAAAACGAAAACGCAACTAATGCCGCCACACCGTCGACAAAACAATCAGCGTCTCCAACAACTCCAGTTCTTCAGCCGTCTATGAACAATACGGCTGAAGAACAACGTCGTCGCGAGGCGGAAGATGCCGAAAAGAAACGCCGTGCAGAAGCTGAGGCGGAAAAGAAGCGTCAAGCAGAAGCGCAGGAGAAACTCCGGACTGCGAAAACCAATGCCGAGGCAGCATTTGCTGCCATGCAATGGGATACGGCATTGGAGCATTGGAAGACTATAAAATCGCTCGACCCAGATGATAATACAGGCTACAACCGGTTTCTGAATAAGGCGAAAGAGTTGGCGGCTTTCATTGGAACTTACGATAATGCTTCAATAAAAGACATGTTACGAAGAGCCAAAACATTACGAAATACAACGGAAGTAAATAAACTACTCGCACAATAAAAGCTCAAATGATATGAAACGGAATTTTCTTTTTTTTACGGCGATGATTATCGCATTAAGTTCAATGTATGGTCAACAATTGGATCGTCAAAATGCCGACAAGTTTTTCGATGAAGGTAAGTACGAAACTGCCAAAGGACATTATTTGTTATATAAGGGTCTTGACCCTAATGGTCGGGATTACGCCGACAAGCGCATTGCACAATGTGAGAAGTGTAACCAATTAATAACTGTTGCCAACTATCTCTGGACGGATGGTCAGCAAGCCAAAGCTATCGCACAATACCGCGAAATTCTGGCAATTAACCCCAAAGACCCTGTGGCGCGAACACGAGCGGGTAATAGCACTACCGCACCGTCCACCACTACCGTCCCTCGCCATCCCGCCGAGCCTGAGATGGTTTACGTTCAGGGCGGCACGTTCCGGATGGGTAGTGAAAGCGGTTTTGACGATGAAAAACCTGTTCACCAAGTCACAGTGAGTAGTTTTTACATTGGCAAGTATGAGGTTACTCAAGCTCAGTGGAGGAGTGTCATGGGTACTAACCCGTCTCATTTCAAGGGAGATAATCTGCCTGTGGAATCTGTTAGTTGGACTGAAGCCCGAGAGTTCGCCTCCCGCCTGAGTACTGCTACGGGCAAACGTTATCGCCTTCCTACTGAAGCAGAATGGGAATATGCTGCCCGCGGTGGTAATAAGAGCCAGGGTTATACCTACTCTGGTAGTAATACTCTCGGTAATGTGGCATGGTATTACGATAACAGCGGTAACACCACCCATTCCGTTGGTACTAAATCTCCTAATGAATTGGGCATTTACGACAT
>NZ_DBDF01000218.1 GCF_002293435.1 Bacteroides sp. UBA939
CTATTAATCATTTACACCGCTAAATTCTCATTTATGACGAGACACTATGAATAATACAGGTTAACTCCTAACGAAGTGATAGCTCCTTTGACTACAGTATGAATAATGCAGGTCAGAGATTTTGATTGATCCGGCATTTGTCCCTTTTTTACAATTCCGCTGTTGGTGCGAGCGTTATCTTTGTACCCTCATTCATTTGAGTTTAAGGAATCCCAAGATGTCTATTAAAGAATTTAAGGTATGGATAAAAAGGCAGTAACAGAGAAAATCAAAATGCACTTGGAAGTGCTGTGTTGTGAAATTGGCGAACACCGTGTAGGAAGCGAACAGAATCGCAAAGCTACGGCTTATGCCGAAGAAGTATTGAAGAGTCATGGTTGGCAAACGGAAACCATCCCGTTACCTGTTATAGACTGGGCAACGGAGGGCGCCACGCTCACCTGCCGCAATCAGTCGTTCGATGTTTTCTCTTCTCATTATTCATTGGGGTGTTGTGTACAGGGCGAACTGCTTGCTATTCATTCGGTTGCGCAACTTGAGCAAAGCAACATAACCGGCAAAGTCCTCCTTCTTCATGGAGAAATAGCCAATCGGCAAATTGCCCCGAAGAACTTTCCTTTCTGGAATCCCGAAGAAGACCAACACCTCATTGCCCTGTTGGAGCAAGGTAAGCCCAAAGCACTGATTTGTTCCACGGAGCGCAATGCCGCCACAGCAGGCGGGGTCTATCCTTTTCCTTTGTTCGAGGATGGCGATTTTGATATTCCTTCTGTCTATATGAAGGATACTGAAGGCGAAAGACTGCTGCTCCATGCCGGGCAAACGGTAGAACTGACATCCCGGGCGAAGCGTATTCCCGAAACGGCATTCAACGTCATTGCCCGAAGTAGTAACGAGACGAAAAAACGAATTGTTATCACTGCCCACATAGATACCAAGATAGGTACCCCGGGTGCAATAGACAACGGAACCGGAGTGGCTGCCGTCTTAGTACTCGCCGAACTTCTGAAGGAATCTTCCGCGAAACTTCCCATCGAACTGGTCATCTTCAACGGGGAAGATTATTACGGAGCGCCCGGACAAGTGAATTATGTGGCGCAAAACGCAGGTAAGTTCAACGATATTGCCCTGAATATCAATATCGACGGAGCCGGATACAGAGAAGGGCTTTCCGCTTTCTCTCCTCTCGAACTTCCGAAGTACATGCTTGATGCTTTGCATGAGGTTCTTTGGAATACTCCCGAACTTGTGGAAGGTTTGCCGTGGTATCAGGGCGATCATAGCTTGTTTCTACAGAATGGTTGCCCGGCAATTGCGGTTAGTTCGCAGTGGTTTATCGAGAATATGGAGTGTCAGGAACTGACTCATACGCCTAAAGATAACCTCTGTGTGGTTGATTATGAGCGGGTTGCGGAATGCGTTACCGGTATCAGGGAATTCATTCTTTTACTGTAAGTGCGTCATAAAGTTCCTGTATCGTCTTTCCTAATACAGGATGTATTATATAAGGTGCAATTTCTGCCAACGGCTCCATAACGAAAAGGCGTTTGTGCATCAGCGGGTGAGGAAGCTTCAAGGAAGAAGTATCAAGGATAAGGTTACCATAGAGCAACAGGTCAATATCTATCACACGATCGCTGTACACACCGCCCACAGACTTATGGATACGTCCCATCTCGCATTCTATGGCCTGAGTTTCTGAAAGAATTTCCAATGGTGGGCGTTCAGTCTCCACACAAACAGCAGCATTCAGGAAAGTATTATCCGAAGCAAAACCCCACGGAGCAGTAGCATAAAAAGCGGATAGGGAAACCACTTTCCCTATCCGCTTCTCTATTTGTTGCACGGCAAGACGGAGGTTTTGTTCCTTATTGCCGAGATTACTTCCTAAACCTAAATAAGCGTACATATTTTGAATTTTGAATTATGAATGATGAATTATGAATGAAGCTGCGCAATACACGCTACATCGCAATTCATCATTCATCATTCACAATTCATAATTTATATTATCACCTGTCCGTAAGCAGCATCGCATCACCGTACGTACCGAAACGATAACCTTCCTTTAAAGCCACGTTATAAGCATCCATTACCTGGTCGTAACCACCGAAAGCGGCAACAATCATTAATAATGTGGAAAGTGGCATGTGGAAGTTGGATACCATTGCATTGGCTACCGTAAAGTCATAAGGGGGGAAGATGAACTTATTCGTCCAGCCTTCATAAGACTTCAGATGCCCGTCCGTGCTCACCGTACTCTCGATAGCGCGCATCACAGTAGTACCTATGGCGCAAACCTGCCTGTTAAAATCCTTGGCGTGATTCACAATACCCACAGCTTCATCGGATACTATCATTTGTTCGGAATCGGTCTTATGCTTGGTAAGGTCTTCCACATCAATATCACGGAAATTGCCTAAACCCGCATGCAAAGTGATATATGCAAAGTTGATACCTTTAATCTCCAGACGTTTCATCAACTCACGGCTGAAATGCAAACTGGCAGTAGGAGCCGTCACTGCACCCTCGTTGCGGGCAAAGATAGATTGAAAGCGTTCCGAGTCTTCCGGTTCTACCGGACGGTTGATAATGCTATGGGGCAGGGGAGTTTCTCCCAACGCGTACAAAGCTTGCTTGAATTCATCGTGCGGACCATCATAAAGAAAACGGAGTGTGCGTCCGCGCGAAGTCGTATTATCAATTACTTCCGCAACCATAGAATCATCGTCACCGAAATAAAGCTTATTGCCGATACGTATTTTGCGGGCAGGGTCTACCAGTACATCCCATAACCGGAGTTCTTCGTTCAATTCACGCAACAGGAATACCTCAATACGCGCGCCGGTTTTCTCTTTGTTACCATACAGGCGCGCCGGGAATACTTTAGTGTCATTGAAAACAAACACATCCTTGTCATCAAAGTAGTCCAGAACATCCTTGAACACTTTGTGCTCAATTTTACCTGTCTTTCTGTGCAACACCATAAGGCGTGATTCATCCCTGTACTTCGAGGGATGCAAAGCAATCTTCTCTTCCGGAAGCTTAAATTTAAATTGCGACAGTTTCATATTATTTATTTTTTAAATTTCTACTATATCCTGAGTACCTAACCACTCTTTAAAGTCCAACGGGTCGAGGCAATCCTCCAGCCGGACGTCCCCTACGCGGGTGCGCTCCAATGCAGTAAGATGTGCGCCGCTATTCAGGGCTTCGCCAATGTCACGCGCCAGAGCACGTATGTACGTACCTTTGCTACACACCACACGTATCTTAATATCCGGCAGATTACACTCCAACAACTCAATCTCGTCAATCACCAATAACTTCGGTTTCAACTCTACCTCTTCGCCCTTACGAGCCAAGTCATAAGCGCGCTTGCCATTCACCATGCAGGCAGAAAAGGCAGGCGGTATCTGTTGTATCTCGCCGGTAAATGTCTTCAGCACATCTTCCAC
The DNA here is from genome assembly GCF_002293435.1 of Bacteroides sp. UBA939. Lineage (GTDB taxonomy): Bacteria > Bacteroidota > Bacteroidia > Bacteroidales > Bacteroidaceae > Bacteroides. The sequence continues at coordinate 3,459 of NZ_DBDF01000218.1, forward strand.
CAACTCCCGGGTGATATGCTCCGTGGGATAGGTGGCGTCTATCTCATGCTCCAGATCATAGGAAGGCGTGGTAGCACCCAACCGGATGGTAGCGACATATTCCTTCACGTGATACTGGAATTCTTCAATCCGCTTCGTAGCCTTGCCCGTGCAAACAATCATCACTCCGGTAGCCAAAGGGTCGAGCGTACCGGCATGGCCTACTTTCAACTTCCTCACTTTCAGCCGTTTACAGATATGGTACCGCACAGCTCCCACCAGTTTGAATGAAGTCCATTCCAACGGCTTATTGAAATATAAAACCTCTCCTTCTTTAAAATCCATAGTTCAATGAATTCAGCACCAATGTTACGATACCGGCAATCGCACAATAGATAGCGAAATAAATCAGCTTTCCTTTCTTCACGATATTAATCATCCACTTGCAAGCCAGGCAACCCGAAACAAATGCAGCTACAAAACCTGCCAACAGAGAAACGGTTGATATATCACCGGCAATAACTTCGCCCTTCATCAACTTCATACCATCCAGCAAACCTTCGCCCAGAATTGGCGGTATCACCATCAGGAAAGAGAACTGAGCCAGTTTCGCCTTGTTATCGCCCAACAGCAAACCGGTGGCAATAGTAGCCCCCGAACGCGAAAGCCCCGGAAGTACGGCACATGCCTGCGCCACCCCAATAATAAACGCATCTCTCTTTGATATGTTCTCTTTTTGTTTGGGCTTATAGTAATAAGAGAATGACAGCAATGCGGCAGTCAGCAGCAACATGCAGCCTACAACCAGCAAGCCGGAGCCAAAAACAGCCTCAACCTCATCTTTAAAGAGTATGCCTACAAAGCCGATAGGTATCATTGAAATCAGGATATTGATAACATAGCGTGTTTCATCATTCATCCGGAACTTGAATAATCCCTTGAATATCCATTCTATTTCCTTCCACAACACTACCAATGTGCTGAGTACCGTGGCAACATGCACCACTACCGTAAAAGCCAGATTGTCCTCTCCCTGAATACCGAATAGCGCTGAGCCGATAGCCAAATGTCCGCTACTGCTTACAGGCAGATACTCTGTCAATCCCTGGAGTATTCCAAGAATAAGAGCTTCAAACCACTCCATTTATTTTTCTTTTAGAATTTGTAATTGAATTTACTCTGCGTCATCCGCTTTCTGTTGGGGCTTACGCAACACGGCATATATCATGAACAGAAAACCCGCCAGGCAAACCAACGGAGCCACTTTAATACGTCTTGCACTAAAAATATCCGGTTCAAAGTTTGTCGGCGAAGATGCCGAACCGGTCATCAGGATAAAACCGATAATCACTACCGCCATAGCTATGGCAAGCAGGACAAAGTTTGTCTTATCAAAAGCAAATTTCTCTTTACTCATCTCTTATTTTATTATATATAATGTTACTATTCTACCCACCACCATCTACTTACTACTTTCTACTATCCTACTTACTACTTTCTACTATCCTACTTACTACTTTCTACTATCTACTATCTACTAACTACTTCATATATGGTATAACGTCTCCGCCTTCATCCGCAGAAACTTATTAATGGAGAGAAATGCACAAAGCCATGTGATGCAAACCCCGGACACAAATACCGAAGCCGAAACCATTACCATTACATTAGGCGTAATCACACTGACCAGGTCAGGTTCGTACACCACCAGCCAATAGGCTGCAACCAATAAAATGCCATCGGCTATGACGGCCGCCAACACGCCAATCCAGAAGTTCCGCCACAAAAACGGCCGGCGGATAAAACTCCAATTGGCTCCCACCAACTTCATGGTATGGATAAGGAAACGCTTGGAATAAATAGTCAGCTTGATTGTATTATTTATCAGTGCAAAAGATATAAACGTCAGTAACACAGCAAGCCCCAGCAACATCAGGCTTATGTTACGGATATTATCATTCACCAAATTAATCAGTTCTTCCTGATAACGTACATCCTCCACATTCGTATTTTCCTTTATCAGCTTTCCTATTTTGGCTATGCTGTCGGCATTCGCATAATCAGAGTGTAGCTTTACCTCAATAGAAGCATGGAAAGGATTATAGCCCAGGAACTCCTGCGGGTCTATTTCCATCGCATCAATCTGATAGTGAAGCGCCTGCCTCTTCGAAATGTATTCGGTCGATCTCACAAATACTTCCTTGTCCAGTTGCTTCTGCAGTTTCAGAATATCCGGCTCTTTCAGGTCATCACTGATAATGATAGAGAAGTTGATATTCTCCTTCACATATACTGAAAGATTGTGGGCAGTCAACACAAAAAACACCACCAACCCCAACAACAGCAACACCAACGTCGTACTAATGCTGGACGTGATGAACTGCATATCAAAATAGGATACGGAATTATATTTCGTTTTCGTCTTCATTCCCTAATAACTTATCATCTTATCACTTTATTGCTTTATCACTCTCTCTATTTTTTCCTGAACACATAAACCATGGAACTGCTTCGTTCTTTATTCCCCAATGCGCTGAACCATGCCGTCACACCGCTCAACATACCACGGAGGAAAGGCAATGAACGCCCCATGTATTTCTCACTCAACATTGATACATAAAATGCATCAAACGGCATCGGGTGGCGGGCAGACAATATAAAGCCATGTTTGGAACTTAATTTCTGAACAGTGCCGGGAGTGAAATGCCACAAGTGCCGCGGTACATCGTAAGCCGCCCAATGCGCACCGTACTTCTTTGCGTCGTACGAAGAACAGTTGGGCAAAGCAACAATCAACATGCCCTTCTCCGTTAGCAAAGTGTTCAAGGTATCCCAAGTTTCATTCAGATGTTCCAGATGCTCCATGACATGCCACAATGTGATAACATCAAACCTGCCGGGAGCAAAATCCTGTAAAGCAGTGTCGGGCTTCACATCCAGGCCGAAACACTCTTTGGCAAAAGCGCGCGCCTGCATACTTTTCTCAACCGCTTCCACTTCCCATCCCCGCCTCTGCATGATGTCCGAAAAATACCCTGTTCCCGTACCTATATCCAGTAAACGTCCCGTTTGGCAGTGCGCTTCATTTTCCACCAATCGGGCTTTACGTTTCAGCATATAAGCGCGTACCCAATGATATACCCTGTTCACAAAGCCCTTCTTTGTGTCAGTATGAGATATGTAATCAGGAGTTTCATAATACCTTCCTATCTCTGCTTCTATGGGGAAATCTTGTGTAAAGAGAAAGCCGCAATCCTGACAACAACACAAATAAAACACTTCGCCGGAAGTATAATGGTCAATACAGGTCATAGCACGCTCTATGTGCGTACCACCACATACCGGACAGACTTTTATGGTGAGTTTATTCATTGAACGTTCTGTAATAATACAGTGCAACTCAATCAACCGGGATTGATATGGGATACACTATACCCAAATTTGGTGCAAAATAACAAATAAAAAGCGACGTATCAGGCTTTCTTTAAGGAGTTTTAATAAAAAGAGAAAAAAGAAGAACATAAATATTTGCTTTTAATAAAAAACATATATATTTGTGGGCACGAATCCTTTAATATATGCTATATGAAAAACACCTTACTACTTCTGCTTTTTTGCTTTTGCAGTCTTCAGGTACTCGCTGACGGACAAACCATTTCTCCGAACTTAAAGTTTGGCAAACCTACGATGGAAGAGTTGACAATGGAGACATACTCACCGGACTCAAGCGCCACTGCCGTTATTTTGTGCGACCTGACCGATGTCAATTACATCTTTCGGGTAGACAGATTCAAGATAATCTACAGCCATAAGGTGAAAATCAAGATACTTAAACCGGAAGGCACTTCCTATGCCAATGTCACCATTCCCTATTACGAGCATAAAACCGATAGAAGCGTAAAAGAGCTGGTTACCGGACTGGAAGCCACCGCCTACAATGTTGAAGGGGGCAAAATTGTGCGCACCAAGATGAAAAGGGATGTCGTCTTCAGGGAACGTATCAACGACTATTATATGCAGGTAAAGTTTTCTATTCCCCAGGTAAAAGCAGGTACGGTGCTGGAATATGAATATATGTTGGAATCCGATATATATTCTTCTATCCATAATTGGCAGGCGCAGAGTGAAATCCCCACTTTGTACACAGAGTATGATATTGTCGTACCCGAATACTTCAGATTCAATATAGACATGCGTGGTTCGGAAACATTAAAACGCTTGGATGAACCAACCAATCTAACCTTTTCCATCGGAGGAGATTTGGTTCCGTGCTCCGCCAGGCATCTGAACTTTAAAGGCAACCAACTGCCTGCTTTAAAGGACGACAGCTATGTGTGGTACCTTGATGATTACAATACACAAGTGAATCTTGAATTACAAGGCGTTCAATTTCCGGGAGCTCTTTACAAAACATTCACTCAAACCTGGGGACAAATAGACAAACTATTGCTTGAGGATACGGAATTCGGAGGCAGGTTGAAGATGAATAATCCGCTTAAAGAAGAAATGGCGGCGCTCCCTTGGGATAAGATGAATAGTACGATGGATAAAATTGCCGCAATTTACATCCTCCTTAAAAACAAAGTGAAATGGAACGGGAACTATGCTTTGTATGGCAACAGTTCCAGACAGATATTGAAAGAGGGAACAGGCAGCAATGCCGATATCAATTTTATACTTATAAGCATGTTGAAAGATGCCGGTATCCCCGCTTACCCTGCGGTAATGAGCCGTCGCAACCTGGGAATGCTCCCTTATGCACACCCCAGCCTCCAGAAACTGAATACATTTATTGTCGCCATAGCCAATACGGACAGCACTATGGTTTATCTGGACGGTTCGGTTGGTGACGGTTATATTAACATCATACCTCCCGTACTGATGGCCGATCGTGCCCGCATCATTGCCCCAAACGGTCAAAGCCAGTGGGTTGGCTTGGCAAACCTTGGCAGAAATCAATTGAGGTCAAGCGTAAGGGCAAGCATTTCTCCGGAAGGAGTTGTTACGGGTACACGCGAAACTGTCTACATGGGTCAGTACGCTTCCAACCTGCGCAACAAGTACCGTACTGCAAAAGACAGCACGGAATTTGTAAACAAACTCGCCTCCGACGAGAACATACAAGTGAAAGCCATCAGCATGAAAGGAAGACAACTCTTCTCGCCGGAAGTCCGCGAAACCGTGGAGTTTGAAAAACAGTCCACGGTTAACGACGAGTTCATTTATGTCAATCCGCTTGTTTTCCTGCATGTATCCGAATCGACTTTCAAACAGGCTGAACGAAAACTCCCTGTGGAATTCCCGTATTTAGACCAGGTAACCTTGAGTGTCAATCTGACTATCCCCGAAGGCTACACAGTGGACGAAATCCCGGAAAGCATAAAAATAGGCACCAACAACGGAAAAGTATCCTGCCGGTACGTTGTGTCACAGCAGAACAATCTGGTATCCATCAGATACACCTTCCAACTCAACCAATTGCTGTTCCTGCATACCGATTACCCCGAACTGCAAAAATTCTGGGAAGTCATGGCAAACAAGAATAATGAAATGATGGTCTTAAAAAAACAATAGTTCCGAGCAATGAAAATAAATAAGTTGTTTTTTTGCCTGCTATCGGCAACATACTGCTTCGGCTTGCACGCACAAACCGATTTGCGCACCAATGCATATTCCATCGTACAAGATGCCTCAACCGACATTGTGTGTACTTCACCAACCGATGCTGTTCAGAAAGAAAAACGGGTTATAGAAATTCTGAATGACAAGGGAAAAGAAAATGCCAATTTCGTCTGCTCATGCGACCGTTTTTCTTCACTGAGGAAATTCTCCGGCGAAGTGCGCGATGCTTCGGGCAATGTAATCCGGAAGATAAAGAAAAGTGAACTGAAAATCACCGAGTACTCGGCTGAACTTGCCAGTGACAACTATTACTATTTCTTTGAATACATTCCGTCGAGATACCCCGTTACCATTACTTATGAATGGGAAGTAAAGCACAATGACGGGTTGATTGGGTTCCCCAGCTTCGTTCCTCAAACCAACTACAATCAAAGTGTAGCGCAGGCAAGCTACCGCATCGTCACTCCGGGCGATAACTCATGCCTCTACCGCACAATCAATATGCAAACGGAAGTCAGCCAGCAACAAACAGCCGACGGAAACTGCCTGACGGAAGCAAAAGTCCAATCCTTGCCCGCCATCAACAAAGAGCCTTACAGCCCTTCCTTATCCGATGTGCTGCCACGCATTTACTTCGTTCCCCGGAATTTCTCTTTCGAGAAAACCCAAGGCAGCATGGAGAGCTGGAAATCTTTCGGTGAGTGGCAATATCGCCTGCTGGAAGGCAGAGACTTGTTGCCGCCAGCCTTGAAGGAAGAACTGCAAAAGCGGGCGGCAGCATGTAAAACCCCGTACGAAAAGGTAGCCACAGTATATCAACTGCTTGAGTCCACCACGCGTTATGTCAGCATACAATTAGGCATTGGCGGTCTGCAACCCGCCCCCGCCGCCGATGTGCACCGCACGGGTTTCGGCGATTGCAAAGCATTGTCCAACTATGCCCGCGCCATGCTGGCGGAGTTGGGGATTCCTTCGTTTTATACGGTAATCAGCACCGACAACAAGCGCCTGCTGGCAGATTTTGCCAGTGCCAACCAAAACAACCATGTAATCCTGCAAGTACCGTTGCCTAACGATACGCTTTGGCTGGAATGTACCAGTCCCGACCTTCCCCTGGGCTACGTGCATCACTCCATTGCCGGCCACGATGCCCTGCTTATCAACCCGGACGGCGGAACCCTTTGCCGCTTACCCATCTATCCGGATTCCCTGCATACCCAGGTCAACAATGCCATCGTGTCCCTGCTACCGGATGGCAATGCCAAAATCGAAGTAACCCAAAGCTCGCGCCTGTTTCAGTACGAAGATAATGTAGGCATCAAGAACGTAGAGCCTGCCCGGCAAAAGGACTGGCTGCGTTCAGGCATAAGTCTTGTACAGGCAAAGGTGGATGGCATCCGCTTCAAGGAAACAAAGCAGAAAGACCCGCAACTGGATATCTCCTATACCATCGAAAGCGAACAGTATGGAAACAGAACCGGAAAGCGCCTGTTCATCCCTGTGAATGTGTTCCACAAGAGCTTTTACAATCCAAGCAACCAGGGAGAGCGCACTCAGGATATTCAAATCAATTACGGGTACCTTGACACGGACAGTATCAGCATCCGGATACCGGAAGGGTATGAAATAGAATCGTTGCCCAAAACCGCCGATATAGAAAGCAAGTTCGGCAAGTTCCACGCTTCCGTCACTTTGGGGGAGGATAAGAATATCCATATCGTGCACCGGTTATTGTTCTATCATGGAGATTACCCCAAAGACGACTATGCCGGTTTCTCGGAATTCCGCAAGAATGTTGCTACGCAGTATGGGGCAAAGATAATATTGAAGAAAAGTGAGGCTCCTTCCGAATAGGAGGGGGCTTCGGCTTAGAAGTACCTAAGCACTCCCTTTACCCCAACACATATTTAAAATCCGATAATGAATATATTTCCGGCACATAGTGGTTGTCTACTATCACGGAGGGAGTCTTACTTATCTTTTGGCTCCGGAAGTATGCTTGTTGCATTCTCCAAATGTTCTCTACCTTCGTATCTATGACATACTTGCCTGCTTCTTTGATGTCATTTGTTTCGTACCACTCTTCCAGCAGGTTCATTGCCTTGTCCCAGCCTGTCATATAATACGCTGCAATAACCGTCTGTGCAACCCGCTCGCCCAGCCTGTCATTTGGATTTGTAGCCAACACCAATGATATGGGAACGCTGGAATCCATTTCTCTCATGCGGCGATGAACCCTTGCGCAATTCTTGCAATTAGGGTTGATTACTATCATTAGTTCATGATTGCCCGCCTTTTGGTTGTACAATGCAATATCCCTGCCCGCCATTTCTTCTATCTCGGGTTTCTGCGTCAACAACATCTGAAACGTTTCCGGATTAAGCAAACCGGCCAAATATCTCCTTAGAGTAATTCGTTCCCTTTGCCCTTTCATTTCAATCCGCAGTTGTATGGCAAAAACCAGGCAAATACATCCCATTATAATAAATGCGAAGAGTGAATCCAACGATATATTCATGTCATAATCTCTTCTCATCAGATACAGTACCACCGCATTAGCCCATATCACGATACTGAGCAATCCGCAAAGTACACACCCCTTATGCAGAATGAATATCTGGTGAATGACAGAGTAGAATGTCATCACCACTGCCATTGCACAACAGATGACCGAGATGCTGTAAAAATCATTCCACCGGATAAGTGAAAACAGATAAATAACCATAAAGTAGAGCAAACACACTTCTCCCAACGCTACACCTCCTATAGTCGACCCTTTGGAACGAAGTACGCTGTTGCAATCTATTATCTTTCCGATACGGCAGACCCGCTCCATAAACCGCTCATCTATCCGTTCCTTGTAAATGATGGCGGAAGATAGAAGAATCCCGAGGCTCAATACGCACAGGTCGACTATGAAAAGTGGGGTTTGAGCACGGAAAATCGCAGCCTGTAAGCCCAATAGCAGCATAAGAAGTATGGCGATAACGAACCTGTGGCGCAGGAAATAGGAAATAAGGTTTCTGGCAACATATAGCCGTTCGGACGGTGTTTTATCCGTAGGTTCTGCAAACAGGACGACGCCTGTCCAGTTCTGCAAAAAATCGCCTATCCCGATGTGCTGTTTATTCCCTCCTTCGTCGAGGAACTCCACGTTGAAATCATCCTTTTTGGTCACTATGCAGAATAGATTCTTGTCCATCTCGGACATGGTGATAAAAGGAACCTCCAACTGTGAAAAATGAGTGTATGTGTGGAATTGTTGTACTTTGTTTTTTACATGAAGCATATTCATGGCATCGCTAATGCCGCGTATACTATTCCCTATCGGGGTGTCAAGTAAACGAGAAATAGTAATCCTGCTCACCTTTACGGATAGCATCCGCAAATAGCGATAGAGTATGACGCCGGTGGTATTGTTAATTTCAGCCATGAATATACTTCCGCAAATTTGTTAGAAATCTAAAAAGAAACTGCCTGTCAGGGACATTTCGCCCGAAACTATTTCAAGGGTATAGTCTCCCCCGGCTTCTCCGGTTAAATCAATGCTAAGATCCGTAGGATTGGCATAGCTTTGCTCATAAACCACCTCATCGGTTGCTTCATTGGTAATAGTAACGGTAGCAAAAGGAAGCCACTGGATGAATTGCACTGAAATCACTCCATTGTCCAAGGAGGCATAAGCAGCTTGAAGAACTGCTCCACGGGTTTTAGGCATTTCTTCTGTAGTACCGCCGCCGGTATCACCACCCATTTCTCTGTCGGCAAGTTGCTGTGTAAGCATAATGTCTATTCTTCCGGAAGTAGACTGCGCATTCATTGAAATGTTTAAAGTCAACAATGCAAATAAAATAAATACTGATACTTTCATGAGGCATAATTTTTAAAGTTGATGCCGCTAAGTTATAAAAGTTACCGCAAATAAAGTGTGTCACAAGTGTGTCACAACTAAATTTTCCGCAAAATATCCCTAAAATTACCTTTTTGATCCATATTAATCCGGCTATATAATGCAGTTTTCTTTCGGTAGAGTGTTTTTCTGGAAAGATGCATCAGATATCCGAAATGGGAAAAAGGGAAACCGATTAAACTTAAACATATCAGATGCAGCTCTTCTTTTGACAATTGGTACTTGGCTTGCAGGCGCGATAGGGCGTTGTCCCATGCCGTGTCTACCCCGATAATCAATTCATGCCATTCCTGTTCGGTGATTTCCAGTTCGGACTCGTCTCTATCCTGATAGTCTTTGATGATGGCGGTCATTTTTGCGTAGAGTGGCGAGTACCAGAAGGTTTCTTTAGCCAAAGCGTTTCTCTTCAGGATTATTTCATCCAGTTCTTTCTGCAATCTTTCTTTTTGCTCATTATCAATCTGGCGCGACTCTATCACTTTTTTAATATTCTCAATCTCTATGTCCTTTTGGGCGATATCTGATTTCAGGTCGGCGTAATGTTGGTTTAAGCTCCGGTTTGCATCTTCCAATTGTAGTTTGTCTTTTTGTAACAAATCATTGTTTTTTCGGTATTCCTTGCTTCTCCTATATATAAAGAAGGCGGATATGAGGATGATTACTGCTACTGATACAAACGCGTACCGGTATAAATTTATACGTTTCTTGTAATGCAACTGTTGAAGTGTAATTCTGGCGTTGGCTTCCGCTTCGAAGATTTTATTGTTTACTTCACTCCGGTGAATTTGGTACAGGCTGTCTTTGTATATGGAGCTAAATCTTTCCAGCTTCATAGACAGGGCGGCATCTCCGCGGTCCATCGCTATGTCTGCCAAACGCATATAAGCATTTGCCATTTTCCCATACTCTTTGCTCAACAAAGTTTTGTTGAGGTAGAAAGTTGCGGAATCGTATTGTCCTGTTTTATAGTAGGCATCTCCTAAAAGAAGGAAAGCCCGGTAGGCGTATGCGGTATCCTTTCGTAGGGAGAGATTCTGTTTTGCATAAAACAGGGCTTTTTCTCCCCGGTGCGTTCGGCTATATAAACGGCTCAGGTCGGCTGATATATCGGCTTTTATTCTTTTATAACCTATTTTATCTGCAATTGCAAAGGCGTCCAATAGTTTCTGTTCGGCTGTGGAGAAACAACTGTCCCTCTTTGTGAGGGCTATAGAGCCTTGTTTTGATAAGGATTCCGCCCAAAGGGTGCTGTCTTTCAGTTCTTCGGCAATGGTTTCCATTAACTGATAGATGGAATCTGCTTTCTCGTAAATTCCTTGAAAATGATAGATATACCCCATGTTGTTGTATATCAGCCCCAATTGCCGTTTCTGTTTTGTGTCTTTAATAAGAGAGGCTGCAATGAAAAACTCTTTGAGGGCTTCCGGCTTGCGGTTCATGTCCCTGTAAACACATCCCCAGTAATAATGGGCTTTTGCCTGCATGCGTGTGTCGTTGGTTTTGTTGTAGTATGCTATGGCTAAACGTATGAGTGAGTCATTGGTTTGTACGACGTAATTTTTGTCCCTTGCCTGTGTTAGCAGTAGGGCATAGTAAGCGCTGTCGGCTTGTGTAGTTAGCTGTTGCATTGAAATGTTCTGCAAGATATGCAATGCGCTGTCCGGTTGCGATTGCATAAGCGAATCTGCCAGTATTAACTGTCGGTCGCTGCTTTGATGCTTGCCGCAAGCCATTAGTAAAAAGACAACCCAAAATAATATAGTAATAATGTTGTTTCTCATGTTGTTAGCTATTTGATTAATTAGAGTTTTGCAAGTTGTCCGTATGTTACTGAGCTATCTCGTTTCCCCTTTTCCCGGGAAGAGGGGTGCCCAAAGGGCGGGGTGGTAGGTGAATCTCCCCCCTTGCGGGGTACTCCTCCTCCCNNGGAGGAGGAGAATAGGGATACTACCAGTAATATGCGAAACTTAAATAAATAACTTGCGAAACTTAAATAATTGAATGACTGTGATGCAAAGATATAATTTTATTAAAAGCACTGCGATATAAAAAAGAATAATTTCCTAAAAAACCGAAAAATAGAACAATATGAACCTGCCCCCTTTCTCCCCCATACCTGCTCCTTACCCGCTCCTTATCCGCTCCTCTATTTTAGTCCCCCTATAGAAGCGGAGAAAACACGTATCTAATACGGTTCGGAAGAGTTTTAGACCAAAGTTGAAAACTTTATAGTTTGATAATTTGGCGGTTTATTTTAGTGTATGCGTGTGTAATGCGTTGATTATCAATAGAATGAAAGAAAAATAATGTTTTTCCGAACGCTTTTTGGAAAAACATTTGGAGCGAAACAATTATTTTCCATACCTTTGCCAACGCAACGAAAACAAAAAGTCGTTGAATGGTGAACAGCACGGCGAAGATTGCTGCAGAAGTCTTTCGGGAAGTTCACAAAAAACTAATTTATTCATTAATTTAAAAAAAGTAAAAATTATGGGAACAATTAAACAAGGAATCCTCGGGGGATTCTCAGGAAAAGTAGGTACGGTAGTAGGCAGTACATGGAAGTCGGTAAACTATATGCGAGCACTGGCAGTGAGCATAAGCAATCCGCGGACGGAAAAGCAACAGGATCAACGCGCCAGATTTGCCGAAGCCATCAACTTCACGAAGGCGATGACACCTTTTTTGCGTATCGGGTACAAAGAGTACTCCAAAGATCAGTCGGCATTCAATGCAGCAGTATCTTACATTATGAAACATGCGATAACCGGCGGCAGCGAAAGCGTATCGATCGACTATAAAAAGGCTTTGGTCTCACGCGGTAGTCTGGCGGCGGCGCTCAATGCCTCGGTAACCACCGGTAGCGATAAACTGTCTTTTGTATGGGAGGACAATAGCGGGATGGGTGATGCGGCAACCACGGATACAGCGATGTTGCTGGCATACAACAAAAGCAAAGAAGTGGCTGTCTATGACACGGTATCCGCTACACGTGCCGCAGAGGCAGCGGAGCTGAAACTCCCTGCCAACTGGAACGGCGACGCATTGGCCATCTACCTGGGCTTTTGCAACGAGGACGGTACGAACGTTGCCAATAGCGTGTGCCTGAAGGATGATCAGGCGGGCAACAGTTCCGGAAACGGAGGTTCGCAAGGTGGCGGTTCGGGTACAGGTGAGATAGACGACAATCCGCTGGGGTAATCCCGGGATAGTTTGACGGCGAACTGCTCCAACTAACCTGCATTATTCATTCAGGCAGTAGTCAGCCTGTATTATTCATACTTAGGAGTTTATAAACAGGAGTAACTTGCTTCTCCTCCTCCCGGGAGGAG
>NZ_DBDF01000009.1 GCF_002293435.1 Bacteroides sp. UBA939
TTTTGTTTCACCGGGCTGAAACTTTTTGTTCCAACAAGCTGAAACTCTTTGTTTCACCGTATTGAAACTCTTTGTTCCAATGTGAAATACACTTTGTTCCATCATAATGAAACAAAGTGTATTTCACATTGGAACAAAGAGTTTCAATACGGTGAAACAAAATGTATTGCATAGCGAAACAAAATGTTCCAGGCTTTGGAACGAAGCGTATCCTCCCTATCGGAGCACTTTATCTCCGGCTACAGTATGGATAATGCAGGTTAAGTACTGTTATTCTTTAATTATTCAACTTTCGCATGTTCTTTATATTATTGATAATCAGACCCCTAACCTGTCATTTAAGAAAAGAATCCGCGTTCGTCCGCTTATTCNNTAAATTCTCATTTATGACGAAACACTTATGAATAATGCAGGCTAAGTAAAGCGATAACTCCTTTAACTCCTGATTCGCATTATTACGAAGTACTTACACTATGAATAATGTAGGTAAGAATACGGTTCTGCGTATTACGCTCTTTCGTGTGACCAAACTTTGCGAAGTAAACGTTGAAAAATAACTTCTATATCAAACAAAACCTCTATTTTTGTGTTCATAATAAGAATGATTAGCGACAATCAACACGTAATTTACTAATTAAAATAAGAAAATGATTATGACTAAAAGTATTAAAGGAACTCAAACAGAAAAGAACCTGTTGACTTCATTTGCAGGAGAATCACAAGCAAGAATGCGCTATACTTATTTTGCAAGTGTGGCAAAAAAAGAAGGCTACCAACAAATCTCTGCTATTTTCACTGAAACGGCTGATCAGGAAAAAGAACACGCTGAACGTATGTTCAAGTACTTGGAAGGTGGTATGGTAGAAATTACCGCAAGCTATCCCGCAGGCATTATCGGCACTACATTGGAAAATCTGAAAGCTGCCGCAGGCGGTGAACACGAAGAATGGTCATTGGATTATCCTCACTTTGCCGACGTGGCAGAAAAGGAAGGTTTCCGTGAGATTGCTGCTATGTACCGCAACATAGCAATTGCCGAAAAAGGTCATGAAGAAAGATATTTGGCTTTTGTGAAGAACATTGAAAATGCTACGGTATTTGCCAAGGAAGGTGAAGTAGTATGGCAATGTCGTAACTGCGGCTTCATTTATACAGGAAAAGAAGCTCCTAAAGCTTGTCCGGCTTGCTTGCATCCGCAGGCTTACTTCGAAGTGAAGAAAGAAAATTATTAAGAAACAGGTTTCTAACTTACATATCTGAATAAGGGGGTGTCAAAAAGTAAGGGTTACTGCCCGAAAGTACTTTTGACGCCCCCTTTGTTGTGTGCCTCTAATAGTTGTTGAAACAAATGCCGGGCAAAAGCAAGTTTCCCTCATTTCTTCGCATGAGGATAGTCGATTGTATAGTGTAATCCGCGGCTTTCTTTGCGTTCCATTGCCTGGCGGGTAATCAGGTAGCCGACATTGATCATATTACGCAATTCGCAAATCTCTCGGGATGCCTTGCTGCGCTTGAAAAGGTCTTCCGTCTCCTCGTACAGTATATCCAAGCGTACCCAGGCGCGTTTCAGACGCAGGTCGCTACGCACGATACCTACATACGAACCCATTATCTGGTTCACTTCTTTCATGCTTTGGGTAATAAGCACCATTTCTTCATTGGTCACGGTTCCCTCTGCATTCCATTCGGGTATTTCATGGTTGAATTCATAACGGTCGAGTATGCTTAGCGCATGCTTAGCAGCGGCATCGGCATAAACAATCGCTTCGACTAATGAGTTCGAAGCTAAACGGTTGCCTCCGTGCAAACCGGTACACGAACATTCTCCTACGGCGTACAGGCGACTAATGGAAGATTCCGCATTCAGATTAACCTTGATGCCGCCACAGAGATAATGTGCGGCGGGGGCTACCGGGATATAGTCCTTGGTAATGTCAATGCCCAGGCTGAGGCATTTTTCGTAAATATTGGGGAAATGCTTCCTGGTGTCTTCCGCATCCTTGTGCGTAACATCCAGATAGACATGGTCGTCGCCGCGCTGTTTCATTTCATTGTCGATGGCGCGTGCCACGATATCGCGCGGAGCGAGTGACAGGCGCGGGTCGTACTTCTGCATAAATTCTTCGCCTCCCATATTGCGCAATACCGCACCATATCCGCGCATGGCTTCCGTAATCAGGAACGAAGGACGGTCACCCAGATGATAGAGTGCGGTTGGGTGGAATTGAATAAATTCCATATCTTCCACAAGGCCTTTGGCACGATATACCATAGCAATACCGTCTCCTGTAGCCACCAGCGGATTGGTGGTATTGCGGTAAACGGATCCTACCCCACCCGTAGCCATCAGCGTTATTTTAGATAGGAAAGTATCTACTTCGCCCGTATCTTCATTCAGCACATACGCTCCATAACACTTGATGCCCGGAGTGTGGCGGGTTACGATAATGCCAATATGGTGTTGCGTAATGATTTCTACGGCAAAGTGACGGTTGAATATCTCGATGTTGGGATGTGTCTTTATGGCTTTAATGAGACTTTCTTGAATTTCGGCGCCCGTATTGTCTTTGTGGTGCAGGATGCGGAATTCCGAATGACCGCCTTCTTTATGCAGGTCGAAGTCTCCACGGTCGGTCTTGTCAAATTCCACTCCCCAGTCTATCAGTTCTTTGATTTGTCCGGGAGCTTCACGCACCACTTTCTCTACGGCGGCGCGGTCGCTTATCCAGTCGCCCGCAATCATGGTGTCTTCAATATGTTTATCGAAATTATCTACCAGTGTATTAGTCACTGAGGCAATGCCTCCTTGGGCGAAGAAGGTATTGGCTTCTTCCAGTTCCGTCTTGCAGATGAGCGCTACCTTACCTTTATGAGCCACTTTCAAAGCGAAGCTCATGCCGGCTATACCGGAACCGATTACTAAGAAATCGAACTCTCTAATCATATTTGAATATTTTAGCAGTGCAAAGTTACAAAATAACCGGGTTGTTTGTACTTTTGGTTGCATATTAAAATTAACCAAACAACATCCCTGTACGGGATAAACACCACATACTCTGCCACACTGTGTTGGCAGAGTATGCGGATAGGCTTGGGAGGTGTTAGAACTCCCAGTTCAGTGACAAGCCAAGACTGTGTACACCCGGAATGTTGAAGTAATCCAGTCCGAAGCCATTGGATGAGCCGGTCAGGTTTGTTTCCGGGTCAACTCCCTTGTATTTGCTGAACAACAGTATGTTGGTTGCAAACAACGATAGCTTCAGTTGCGTCCTTTTTTCAAACAACCGGATAGGGATGCGGTATCCCAATGACACTTCTCTTAGCTTGATGTAGCTTGCATCTTCAATACCATCCTCACCCACACCATATTGACCGTAGCGCACCCAGCGGTTGTCATTCAGATTGCTACCGTAGAAGTTAACCGGAATGTTGTTGACGCTTCCATCCGACAGGACACCCGGGAATATGTAATTCTCTGTATTCCGGTAATCTGCCGAGTATTGCGATGTTCCGTAATAATTCATGGCGCTTCTTGTTCCGTTCCACATCTTTCCCCCTTTCTTATAATCCAGTAATACGGAAAGCGAGAACTGCTTATATTCCAATGTGTTCGCCCAACTTAGCTGCCAATCCGGATTAGGATTACCTAACACCTTGAGTTCATCACTCTTGATGGGGAAACCATCATCGCCGATAACCATCCGTCCCTGTTCGTCGCGTTCGTATACCGTACCATATAGTACACCCAACGGTTGCCCTTCTATGGCATACGAGCCAACGGCACCTTCAATTCCGGCAAGCATAAGTTCTCTGCCGCCCAGGCTGGTCACCCGGCTACGTTCGAGGGAGAAGATGAACTTGGAATTCCAGTTGAAGTTCCGGTTTCGTATGAGTAATAATCCCAGTTCTGCTTCAAACCCGTAGGTTTTGAACGCTCCGCAATTTTCAAGTTGTATGGACGAAGTGGAAATCTGAGTAGGCAACAACTGGTTCTTGCCTTTCTTCCAGTACCATGAGGCGGCCAGGTTTACCCTGTGATTCCATAAGGTAATGTTTGTTCCTATTTCGTAGTGTCTGACTGTTTCCGGTTTCAACTGCCCCAGAATCACTTCGCGGCTTTCGAAATGGCTCGATGCATCGTTCAGGTTATAGGTTGCCGAGTTGAAATACACGGGGTCAAGGTACAGCGGTGTTTCTTTATCAGCCTTTGATATATTGGCGTATAACTTAAGCTGGTCGAACAGGTCACTGCGGAACATCTCATGGAAGTTGACACCCACGCCCAATGATGGGGAAAGCAGAGTACTGTTGTTTATCGAACTCCATTCGCTCCGCATGGCAGCTTCCAGCAAGAACATCTGCCGGTAATCCACACCAACTCTACCAAAGATAGCGTTTGAATGACGGCCGAGCACCTGATTATAATCTTCCGTGCGGCCTGCATTGCCAATGTTGTATTTACCGGCATCAATCAGGCTATAGCCATCTACACGGTCTATGCTACGTTTGGACTTCATGTATTCGTGCCCAAGATTAGCATTCAGGTCGAATTCATTCCAACTCTTGTTGTACTTCACCAGGAACCTGGAGTTTATGGACTTGAATGTTTCGTCCCTGTCCATGATGTGCCCAGTGGGATTATAAACAGAACCCAGGTTCAGCGCTGTTTTCGATTCTCCTGCCAGGTAATCGCCACTTAGCTGATACTCCAAAGTCAGATAGTTTGCGAGTTTATAAGCCAGGTTGATACGACCGTTCAGACGGTCGGCTTCATCACTGAACGGATTGTTCTGAAGCGTCCAATACGGATTGTCCGCCGCATTTCCCGCTGCCCGCTGGCTACCATTGCTCAGTGTTGAAAGGCTGTTGTCGAATGTAGGAGGAGTAAGCAATATGCCTTGCATGATGCCCGACATGTTGTATCCACGTTGCAACCGGTTGCCTTTGGTCTTCTTGTAATTCACATCTACATCAAAGCT
Organism: Bacteroides sp. UBA939; assembly: GCF_002293435.1. Classification (GTDB taxonomy): domain Bacteria; phylum Bacteroidota; class Bacteroidia; order Bacteroidales; family Bacteroidaceae; genus Bacteroides. The sequence continues at coordinate 4,980 of NZ_DBDF01000009.1, forward strand.
GAACGTATTGCTCTTGTCACGCCCCAGCCTGAACCCGATGGAGTTGTCACTGAATGTAGATTTGGGAATAAAACCGCGTTGGGTATTATTGCCGACTCTCAGACTATAGTTATATTTGTTCTGTCTGCCCGACAGTGTCAGGTGATTCTTCAGCGAATATCCGGTCCTGAATATGTCGTAAGCGTCATAAGTAGGCGCATGTACACCATTTACGTCCGGTCCCCAACTGAACGGTTCGTTTGCATCGTTCCATGCAGGAATGCCGTTTACCGGACGGCCTTGTGCAAACCGGTTCTGCATACGGGGCAGTTGGTTCGGGCTTTCAACAGAGAATACGGATGACCAGACTACGGACAGTTTCTTGTAACCCGCCCCTTTCGTAGTCAGTATAATCACCCCATTCGCGGCTCTTGAACCATAAATCGCTACGGCGGAAGCATCTTTAAGTACCGAAATGCTTTCAATATCAGCGGAGTTCATCTGTGAAATGCTGCTTTGTTCAGTCGGCACGCCGTCTACGATGAATAAGGGCGAATTGTTACCCGTCAGGGAGCTTCCTCCTCTCGCCCGGATTCTTCCTGCATCGTCCGGTTCACCCGAAGTCTGTGAAACCTGTACTCCTGCAACTCTTCCCTGCAATGAGGACGAAATGGGTATTCCACCGGTCGATGCGCTAACCATACTGGTACTGCCGGTTAGGTTCTGCTTTCGGACGACACCGTAACCTACTACCATAACTTCATCCAAGACGGATGCATCTTCTGTCAGTTGGAAGTCGGGTGCACTGACACTTTGCGGTGTCGATGAAGAACGCGGTGTCGATGAAGAGGAAGAACGCGGCGTGGTTGCCGGTTGTACAGGCCGCCTTACTTCATTGTCTACTGCCAGGAATGAGGTGTATTGCGTCAGCAAATTATACTTAAGTCCAAGATTGGTGACATATTCAATTTGCTTTTCGCTTCGTTGATGACGGCCATAGGCGTCATGCCATCCGTTGTCGGCACTGCTTTCGTAATATTGTGCATAGTCATCATAATAGCGAATCTGATTGCGCGCCCACAGATAGCGTAGCGCCTGGTTGTTTTCTTTCCGGGCTTTGGCAACGTTGAACTCCTGTTCGTAGGTAGATGCACCTGCCAGACCGCTTACCTTAATCTTTCCTTTGGCATTTCCTTTATACTTTCCATAGATAAGAATCGGGCGTTCAGCAAAGACATCGGGTATGCCTACAGGCTCTACGTCGTACACGTCAAACTCTCCCCAATCTATCGAGATATTGGTCAGTACGGGTTGGGAGATTTCCTCAATAGCTCTTTTCCCGATGGCGCCTGCCTGCGAACGGTTGGTTACCATAAAAGGTGTTCCCATTCCGGCATGTGCCAATCCTTCGATGATATAGCGGTTTATGTTGCTCCCGATTCCGAAAGGAAACAGGTTGGCTTCGTTCAAGTGGCCGCGTACATAGTTGAAGGTCTCTTTCTCGACCGTTACAAATCCATCGGTCGCAATGACGAATGTGCGCGAGAAGCCTTCGGTTTCTTTAAATTCCATGGCCTTTTGAACGGCTTGATAAAGTCGAGTACCACCACTACCCTGTCGTCCGTCAATAACTGCCATGGCATTGTCAATATTCTCTTCGGTGGCTTCGACAGATCGTTTATAAAGCATCGTATTGCTCGATTCGAACAACATCACGTTGAAGCGGTCGGTTGGCCGAAGCGAGGAAATCAGGTTACGAATCAGTTGCTTCGATACGTCCAACGGGAAGCCGTACATGGAGCCGGAAACATCAACAATAAATACGTACTCGCGTGGGGGAATCTGGTCGAGCGTAGGTTTCTTGGGAGGCTGAACCATCAGCAGGAAAAAATTCTCATCTCCGTGTTCATAGCGCAACAGTCCTGATTCTACTTTTCCTCCCTGTAGTTCGTATTGGAGGATGTAATCGCGGTCTCCCTCAAAGTCTTTCGGATTGGACAGGGATACAACGGCCTGGTCGGACGATGGCGTCTCAATCGTTAAGCTATGCGACGGGCTACTGATCTTTTGTATAGGCATACCTGCCTGTACAGTCGTTTTGATAGAGAATGCAGGCGTCTTCCCGCTTTCAAATGCGGCAATCGAGCGGTCTACCCACTCTTCGCCGCCTTCGGAATAGCGTGGACCGACTACCGTGGGATATACAAACTCATACTGTCCTTTCAGGTGTTCCAGCAATTCGGTATATCGCATTTCTACGATGATGGTGTCGCCGGGCAGAATATTGGCTACGTTCATCTGGAAAACATTCGGGCGGTGTTGCTCCAGCAGCGTGGTCGATTTACCTTCCTGCTTGGCTTGTTCGTACTCTTTTCTTGCCTGTTCTTTTTTCTTTATCTTGGCTTCGATGCGTCTGTCTCCTATGGTCATGGCCATGCCGTACACTGCCGCACGGGTAGAACCGGGGAATACATAGATTGCTTCCAGCGTGTTTTCGCTTTCATTGATGTATATTTGCTTTACGCAAACATCGGCAATGACGCCTGCAATATTTACGGCTACATCTGTTTCCTTAAGCGGCATTTCAGCCTCTGCGGGCGAATCACTTTTTATAAAGAAATAAGGCGATAAAGACTGGCCTTCCCTGCTGGGCTGAACTGCAACCTTTTTGGTTTTTTTCTTAGCTTTCTTCTTCAGGGTATCCTGTGCTGCTACGGGTGCAGGTTGGGTAGTTCCCGTTTCCGGCCGTACAGTTTGTCCGCTGCTTGGCTTGGAGTTTTCTTCGGTAACTTTCATCTCCGATGTTCTCATGCCGATGAATAAGAATTGCAGGGTGCTTCCGAGAGGAACCTGTATTTCGTAGTATCCGTCAATGTTGGTAACGGTACCATTGTTTGTTCCTTTTTGCAGTACGCTACAACCTATGAGGGGATAGCCTTCAGCGTCTTTGATGGTTCCCGAAACGACACGCATTTCCTGTGCATAAGCAAGAGTAGCTATAAAAAGGAAAAAGAAGATATGTATAATCTTTGAACTCATAATGTGAAGTGTTTTTTAAATGGTTATTCAATTTTAAACGTTACGGGAGCATCAATACGGCAAATTTCTTTTGTTTGAACTCCTTTAATTCCCCCTTCCGGTTTAATACGCGGATAGTGAGTGTTGCGGTTCCGCTTTCATCCGGCCGGATAATGTAATTTATCCCTTCAACCCGGGTGACGGTTCCGTTGTCGATGGATACTTCGATTTTGGCGTATTCGTTTTCATCATCGTAAATCATGACAGGGTTGTCTGCCGCAGCATACAGGATATCCAGTTCTTCATCCTCCGGCTCCGGCGTTTGCGCTGTAATCAGGGAGAGTATCCCCACTGCGCAACCGGGTTTGCCTTCATTGAATGACATGACGACTTCGTAGGTCGCCGCTTTTTTGCAGGTAAAGTCAAAGTGTTGCAGGTCGGTCGAGGTTTGCGTATCGAATGTACTGCCAATCAGTTTATCTTTTAAGTAGAGTTGCAATATCACTTTCCCTTCAAATTCTTCCGCACTGCATACGTTGAACCGGTAGGTGGTATTCTTACTTAACAAGACAGGAAATTTGGCTACGGGAATGGCTTTCCCGCGTTCCGAACCATCAAATTTTACTTTGAACTCCCGCAAGTACACAGCGTCGGCGCCGCTTTGCGAAGCCGCCTTTTCTACCAGTGCGTTTCCGCACTGTGCATTCACCTGTCCGTGACTGAGGCAGATGATTAGCAGGCATAGTAAACTAACTTGTTTCATATTCGGTTATTATTTTGAATAGATTTCAATCTCTGCAGAGATCTTTACGTTATAATTATGTCTCTCCATCTGAAACCATTGGTGAGACAATGAATAATGCCATGTATTACGACCTTTCTTGTCCGAGTAACTCACCCGTTGGCCATAGTGTATGGACTTGGGCATGAAATCGTCTTTGTTTTCGGGTTGGCGTTTGCCAATCTCAATGAAACCGGCATCTCCGGCATAGAAGCTGTAATCGTTGGGGAATACACCCTGCATACCTACAAAGAATCCGGTTGAAGGAATGCGGATACGGTATTCCGACAGGTCTACATCGTACCATCCGTCCGTGTCCTGCGGCGGTTGCACCACCAGGATTTCGGGAAGCAGGTCTTTTCCGGGCGACTGATTCAGACTGTCGGCTGTGAGTACACGAACCCGGAAAGGGGCTTCCACATTACCTTTATCAGACAGATGATAGCTTACTTTGCGGATATATCCGTTCACCTGTTTATCGTTCTCAATGTATAGTGCAATCTGTTGCCCGTGGGTGTCCAGATAGATTGAGCCGGCGGTAAGCCAGTTGCGGTTTCCGATGCTCTTATTCTTCTTGCGGAGTTTAGCCTCGGTCACTGTCACGGCTTCGATGTTGACCAACTTCTCTTTCAGGCCGATGGTGGTGCCGGAGTTGGAAACCAGGGATTTCGCAAGGAACGTGCGGCGTTCATACCCCACGCAGGAAGCGGTCAGGCTATCTGCCAGCTCCATCTCGGTAAGGTTGAGTTCAAAGAAGCCTTTATGGTCGGCTACCACTCCTTTGGATTTTCCTTTGATTTGCAGCGTTGCATAAGCAATGGGTTCTTGGGTGGCTTCTTCATATATATTCCCTTTGAGGGTATATTCTTTAACAACCATCGTTCTTTTAGGAAAGAGAATCAGTTGTCCGGAATGGATGGTATATGAAATCTTGTATGGGGCAAGCAGTTGGTTTAAAACCGTCAGCAGAAGTTCGTTTTGTGCATGGAGTGTTACAGAGGTACAGCCGGATAACAGGTCGCTTGAATAGGATACATGGATATTGGCGGCTTCTGCAATTCGCTCTATGCTTTCTTCCATAGGTACAGCATTCAGTGCCACGCTGATACGTTTCTCCAAGGCCGTATGCTGCGCAGCGATAGGAAGTATTCCTATACAAAGATATAGTATGAATGCTATTGTTTTCAACTTGTTTTTATTCTTAAGACAAAGGCGGGATGCAATACCCCTAAACCCCGTAGACTTTTTTTTGTTGAAGTGCGTTTTTTATTTCTCTTTCAGCAATATCCCTCCATCCGTAGTCTCTGCAGTGACTTGCAGTGACAATTCAATGATCTCCATAATTTCGTCAATGCTTCGTTGTTCGAATGTGCTGGTGAGTTGAAGGCGGGAGATGGATGGGTCTACCGTAACCGGGATGTGATAGGTATTTCCAATGACTTTTGCGACTTCCGCTAAAGGTGTTTGTTTGAATGTGAGTATCTTGGTTTTCCAGGCCAGCAGATTCGGGTCGGGGGTTTCATTCTTCTCCAACAGTTGTTTTTTGGGAAGGCAGGTTCCCTGTTCTCCTTTCCGTAGTTCCACATATCCGGACTTTCCTTCGGCAGAAAGGTTGATGATTCCTGTAGATACGGTGACCACCACTTCGTCTTCTTCCTTTACGGCGCGGATGCCGAAGGAAGTACCTACTACGCGAGTCTGCGTGCCGTTGGCATGGATAATGAACGGTTTGCCGGCATCCGGGGCGATATCAAAAAAAGCCTCGCCCTCTAAATAGATTTCACGCGTGTTTCCTGTAAATGTTTCCGGATAGCGTACTACAGATGCCTGGTTGAGCCATACTTTACTCCCGTCGGGCAATTCATATTCGATGGTTTCACGGATACCGGTTTCCAATGCCAGCAGGTTGACCGATGTTCTCACGTCATTCGCTGCGTCCCAATACCGGATTCCTGTAACGCTTATTAACAGCAGAATGACAGCGGCGGCAACGCTGCTGATGGCGAGATATAGCCGTTTGGGAGTTTTCTTTTCCTTCTTATCGATGCGTTGATTCACCTTTCGCAGTGCCTGCTCCACATCGGGATGAAATTCCTTGCCGGAAGCTTGTTGCCATAACCTGACGTACTCATCCATCAGGTCAGGATGTTGCCTGGCCCATTGCTGAATCTGCTCTCTTTCATTATCGTTGCATTCTCCGGCAAGATAACGGCCTATCAATTCATAAGGAGTATTCATCGTTGCGCTTATCGTTTATAAGTTTCTGTATTAACTTGCATATATGACAATTCCCGAAATGACATCCCCTAAGAGAATAAGATTAATAACAGGGTAATCAACAGTTTATTCAGTTTGGGGCGAAGATATTCGCGCAGTTTGCGCAAGGCGATACCCATTTGGTTGTCTATTGTTTTCTCAGACACATTCAGGTAGGCTGATATTTCTTCGTAAGTGAGTCCTTCCTGTTTACAAAGGATGAATATCTCGCGGCACTTTTCAGGTAGTGTGCTGATGCCGGAGCGGATAAGTTCGGCGATTTCAGTATCCGGTATTTTCTCGTCCTGTTCTCCGCTTTCGGCATAATCCGAATATTCGTTCAGGTGGTGGAGCGCCGTTTGTTGCTTCTGCATGGCATTCAGCGTATAGTGCCGGGTAGAGGTGTACAGATAGGCTTTGACGGAGAGGTCGATGTTGAGTACGGGCGCTTTCTCCCATAGATGGACAAACATATCCTGAACATTTTCTTCGGCATCTTCCTGCGAGAGGCAGGTGGCAAAAGAGAAGCGGCAAAGCGGCGCATAATACTTCCGGAATAGCGCATCGAATGCTGCTCTATCCCGGCGCCTTATGCTGTTGAACAGTTCAAAATCAGTTATTTCATCCGCCATGCTTTTCTACAGTCAAAACATCCGTCCAATCGTTCATTGCTATATGTAAAGGTAATAAGGCGCAAAAATAAGGATAATTATAATTTTATTATTGAAGTCACCTAAACTTTTAGTTCGTGTTTTATAAAAAAGCAGGAAGCGCTATTAATAGAAGTACCTTTTTTGAGGTATCGCAAAAAAAGACGTATCTTAGCAGCAAAATCATAACCGAATGAACCGAATATTCCACGCCCGCATTGCAGCAGGGCAATATTTATTCTTATTACCGGCAACGGCAATCACTGTCCATCAATTATGGATGAACCATGTCATTATGGCCATTGTCTTCATGCTTTTGCTGGTTGTCGCCATTGAACGCCTCATCCACACCACTTATACCCTGACGGTTGATCATAAACTTGTTCTTTTCTATGGTCGCTTTTCCCATCCGAAGGAAATCCCTTTGAATGAAATCATTTCTGTTGAGCGTGCTTCGTCTATGAAAATAGGGCGCTTCGCCGTGATGCGTTATGTATTGGTAAAGTATGGAACGAAAGGGGAGTGCGCCGTGTTGCTTCCGGTTAAGGAAGACTTGTTCATCAAGACGCTTAATGAACGTTTGAAGATGTTAACCTGAATAATGCAGACTTCAGGAGTCAGAGTAGTTAAAGGAGTTATCAGCCAACAAGTTGGCTTAGGAGTTAAAGCCGATAGCCTTGCTATATGATTCACGGAGTATCGGCTCTAACTCCTTAACTACTAACGAAGTGATACCCCCTTTAACTACAGTATGAATAATGCAGGCTAAATAAACATTTCGAAAACCTTGATGAACGCTCGAAAGAAAAAGTGCCCGAAGCATGAGTCACATCCGTTTTTACCTTGTATTACTCATACTGTAAGTTACCGTCAACCATATTCTTTTTCCAGAAAGATAAAGAAAGGGTGGTTCTTTTGCGCATATAAGAGAGGTTTTTATTAACTTGCGGCGGTTTTTACAAATAACCTTTTTGATAAATAAATAAAACCTATGAAATACCAAGTTGCCATTATTGGCGGAGGCCCTGCGGGGTACACCGCTGCCGAAACTGCCGGAAAAGCCGGATTAAGCGTAGTATTGTTTGAGAAACAGAATTTAGGTGGAGTTTGCCTGAACGAGGGCTGTATTCCTACCAAGACTTTATTGTATTCGGCAAAAACGTATGACGCCGCATGCCATGCGTCCAAATATGCGGTCAACGTTGCGGAAGCCTCGTTTGATTTGCCCAAGATTATTGCCCGCAAGCAGAAAGTAGTCCGTAAGCTGGTGCTGGGAGTCAAAGGTAAACTGACTGCACACGGAGTAAACATCGTACAGGGAGAAGCTACCATTATTAATAAGAATACCGTGCAATGCGGCGGAGAAACTTACGAGTGCGAGAACCTGATTCTTTGTACAGGCTCCGAGACATTTATCCCGCCTATTACCGGAACAGATACCGTACCCTTTTGGACTCATCGTGATGCTCTGGACAATAAAACACTTCCCGCCTCGCTTGCCATTATCGGTGGCGGAGTTATCGGTATAGAGTTCGCCTCCTTTTTTAATAGCCTTGGAGTGCAGGTCACTGTAATCGAGATGCTCGATGAAATCCTGGGTGGTATGGATAAGGAACTCTCAGCCATGCTGCGTGCCGAATATGCCAAACGGGGAATCAAGTTTATGCCGGATACCAAAGTCATATCGCTTGCCCAAGTTCCTTCCGATGAAGGTCTGTCGAAGGTACAAGTCAGCTATGAGAACGCCGAAGGTACGGGTATCGTACTTGCCGACAAACTGCTGATGAGCGTAGGCCGTCGTCCGGTGACGAAAGGTTTCGGATTGGAGAATCTTAATCTCGAGAAAACAGATCGGGGCAATATCCAGGTAAACGAACAGATGTTGACTTCCTTGCCCGGCGTTTATGCCTGTGGCGATTTAACCGGTTTCTCCTTATTGGCACATACTGCCGTACGCGAAGCCGAAGTAGCGGTGCATACTCTTTTAGGAAAACATGATGCCATGAGTTACCGTGCCATTCCCGGTGTGGTTTACACCAACCCGGAAATTGCAGGAGTGGGGCAAACGGAAGAAAGTTTGCAGGCAAAAGGCGTTTCCTACCGTGTTGTGAAGCTCCCGATGGCCTACTCCGGCCGTTTCGTTGCCGAGAATGAAGGGGTAAATGGAGTTTGCAAACTCCTGATTGCCGAAGATGATACCTTGTTAGGAGCACATGTCCTGGGCAACCCGGCATCGGAAATCATCACACTGGCAGGTATGGCTATCGAACTGAAACTAACCACCTCGGAGTGGAAGAAAATAGTATTCCCCCATCCTACTGTTTCCGAAATCTTCAAGGAAGCATTGTAGGAGAAACGTGAAGCTTTTGCAAATCTCCGATACCTATCAACACCGTGTCAGAGCCGTATCTGCTCCGTATCATCTCCGTACTCTATAGAGACGGCGCTGATACGGAGGTGGTACGGAGATGATACGGAGCCAACATTCCCGGTTATCATTTTCATCATCCCCCAATTATCATTGTATATGTAAAATCATTATGGAGAAATATTTTCGCTGTCTTATTCCCGTCTTTCTATTTGTTTCCGGCGAATTGCAAGGGCAAACCGTGGAGAAAGAGACTCTTTCTTCCCGCTTGGATACCTTGATAAAACACCAGCTTCCTGCCGGATCCAACGTCGGCATATCCATCTACGACCTGACTGCCGGGAAATCTTTATATACCTATCAGCCCGACAAACTCTCACGCCCCGCCTCAACCATGAAGTTACTGACTGCCATAACGGCTCTTGACCGCCCCAACGCAGACGAACCTTTCAGGACAGAAGTGTGGTACAAGGGAGTGATTGAACAGGATACACTCAAAGGCGACTTATACGTTGTCGGCGGATTCGACCCTGAGTTTGACGATGAAGCATTAGATTCACTGGTAAATACGGTGAACCGTTTTCCCTTTTCGGTAATAGCCGGCAATGTATATGGCGATGTTTCCATGAAAGATTCCATTTATTGGGGAAGCGGTTGGGCATGGGATGATACGCCGTCTTCCTATCAACCCTACCTCTCCCCGTTAATGTTGAATAAGGGAGTGGTTACCGTAACCGCCTCCCCAGGCGAGCGGGGAGATACGGCCAGTATAAATTGCACCCCGTCCTCTTCTTATTACACCCTAACCAATGAAACCCAATCCCGCACTCCTGCTGCCGGGCGTTTCAGCGCTTCGCGTGACTGGTTGCTAAACGGCAATCATATAATCGTAAAGGGAAATGTGGAAAGCAAAAGAACAGGAATGGTTAACATGTACTCTTCACAGGATTTTTTCATGCATACTTTTCTCGAGCGATTACAGGCAAAAGGGATATACTGCCCTGCCCATTATGGCTTCAATGAGTTGCAAAAGGATAGTATTGCCGTACGGATGGCTCTCTATGAGACATCCACCCAAGCCGTTATTAATGAGATAATGAAAGAAAGCGATAACCTGAATGCCCAAGCATTGCTTTGCCGCCTGGGCGCACAGGTGACGGGTAGGAAACGGATTTCCGATGAGGATGGGCTTTTGGCTATACGTATGCTGATGAAGAAATTAGGGGAAAACCCCGATAACTACAAGCTGGCTGACGGTTGCGGCCTTTCCAACTACAACTATATCTCTCCGAATTTATTGGTTACCTTTCTGAAATATGCCTATTCGCGAACAAATGTATTCCGGAAGCTCTATAAAGCCTTGCCCATCGGCGGCGTGGATGGAACGTTGAAATACCGGATGAAGCGCGGAACTCCCTCCTACAAAAACGTACATGCCAAAACCGGCTCTTTTACCGCCATCAATTGTTTGGCGGGCTACCTGCGCGCTGCAAACGGCCATGAGATAGCCTTTGCCATAATGAACCAGAATGTGCTTTCAGGAGTTGAGGCGCGTAATTTCCAGGATGCAATCTGCGATGTAGTAGTAAGTAGTAAGTAGTTAGTAGTAAGGCAATCTGCGATGTAGTAGTAAGTAGTAAGTAGTTAGTAGTAAGGCTGTCTGCGATGCAGTAGTAAGTAGTAAGTAGTTAGTAGTAAGGCTGTCTGCGATGCAGTAGTAAGTAGCAAGTAGTTAGTAGTAAGTAGGAGATAGTAACTACTTACTACTAACTACTGACTACTAACTACTATTTACCAGCTACTTATCAAAAGACGCCCAGTCCACATTCTTCATACTTCCGCTCCGTGCAAGTTCAGCATGCATTCCCAGAGCAGCCTGAATGGCGTGTGGAGTTTGCGACTTGCCATCGGTCAGTTTCAGATAATCCCACAAGATGTTTTTGTAATCGGGGTGTGCGCAGTTTTCGATGATAGCTTGCGCACGTTCTTTGGGGCTTTTGCCACGCAGGTCGGCAACACCCTGCTCGGTAATAACGATATTTACGGAGTGCTCGCTGTGGTCATGATGAGATACCATCGGAACAATGGAGCTGATTTTACCCTCTTTGGCAATCGACGGGCACGTGAAAATAGAAATATAAGCATTGCGCGTAAAATCTCCAGAGCCACCGATACCGTTCATCATTTTAGTGCCACTGATATGAGTAGAGTTCACGTTTCCGTAAAGGTCAACCTCAATGGCGGTATTGATAGAAATGATACCTAAGCGGCGAACCACTTCCGGATTGTTAGAAATCTCCGATGGACGAAGCACCACCTTATCGCGGTAGAAATCCATGTTATCGTAAATATCTTGCAGGCAGTCGTTGGTGAGAGTCAGCGAACAAGTGCTGGCAAACTTCACACGCCCTGCGCGAATCAAGCTGATTACCGAGTTTTGAAGAACTTCCGTGTACATTTCGAATGCCGGAATTGTTTTGTCACGTCCCAGTGCACCGAGCACAGCATTGGCGATATTACCCACACCGGATTGCAACGGCAGGAATGTTGACGGAATAATACCGCGCTTCATATCCGCTGCCAGGAAGTCGGCTACATTCTGGCCTATCTGGTCAGTCACCGGGTCGGCTTCAGTAAAGGCACGCGCCTCGTCCAGCCAGTTGGTTTCTACAATGCCGACAATTTTCTTCGGGTCTACCTGAATATAAGGTTTTCCGATGCGATCGCTCGGTTTATAGATAGGTATTTCACGGCGATAAGGAGGGTCGAGCGGCTCGTAAACATCGTGCAGCCCCATAGCGCTTTTGGGGTGCGCACTGTTCAGCTCTACAATGATCTGGTCTGCAAGGCGGCAAACAGTGGGAGAAATACCACCGGCTGCGGTCAGATAAATCTTTCCGTCGGGAGTTACTTCGCAGGCTTCAACGATAGCGATATTCACTTTGCCCATAAATCCGTAACGAACTTCCTGCGCCATCTGCGACAAGTGAATGTCATTATAAGCGATTTCACCGTTATTCACTGCTTTGCGGAAATCAGAGTTAGTGGTGTAAGGAGCACGATAGCGGATAGCCTTGGCGCGCGTCAGTACACCGTCGCAAGAGTCACCCGTAGAGGCTCCGGTAAGAATACCTATTTGGAAAGGGTTTCCTTTTGCATGTTCCGCTTCTGCTATTTTTGCTAATTCTGCCGTAACGGCTTTAGGTGTTCCCGCAGGAGTAAATCCGCTCAAACCAAGGTTATAGCCATGTTTGATCAGGCTTGCAGCTTCCGCTGCCGAGATGTAATTAAATGCCATAATGTTATTTAGTTATTTTCAATTCTCCATTTATGTTCAATACTTCCGTTGTAGTATTTCCGACCAGACAATCGCTTTTCTCGCTTCTTCTGCCGACTGAATACTGTATTCAGACTCGATATCGGAGCTTTGCGATATGGACGGAGGAGGAGGGTTTTGTTCTTCCGGAGAGACTACAGGACTATAAGAAGAAGTCCTGGCAGGTTCTCCCGGCAAGAAAGATTTTGAGGAAGGGGAATATTTATGTTTTTGAGTTACTTCTCTTTTCATTGTAGGAACGGGGTTGGTTTCTTCTGCCGGGCCTTCAGGGATATATCCGCCATAAGTCTTTCTCCAGCTTTCAGGAACAGGCATTGTGTTATCACTATTTTCCTTCTTCGGCATGGGCATAGCAGGCCTGTTGTCGGCGTTTTTCTTTGCTTCTTTCTTAAACTGCCTGACAATCCCAACAACGATTATGCTTGCTATTACTAAAAACTGTAAGATATCCTCCATACTTGTTTCCTTTTTCACCGCCAAAGGTAGCTAATTTATCTGAATTAGAGTTCATTTTAGGGAATGAAAAAAGGGCAGCTTCACAGCTCCCCTTCATTTTTTAACCTAAACCTTAACTATGAAAAAATCTAATGTTTCTTTCAGTGGACAAAAGTGCGAATTATTTCTAATATACCAAATAACTACCCTGAAAATGTTCAATGCATTAACATTAATTAGCGAATCTATGCAACTTGTTAGCATTAAGAACTATTTTTCGGTCATTTAAGATTCAAAATCAGTACCGAAGCAGTATCTTTGCAACCGATTCTTCAATTAAAAAATAGATTTAGAATATGAAAGAAGTAATGGGAGCAGACTTTAAATCTGCAACTACGGATGACAGCAAGAAATTGTTCATTGAAACTTATGGTTGCCAGATGAATGTGGCAGACAGTGAAGTAATAGCCTCTGTGATGCAAATGGCGGGATACTCGGCGGCGGAAACACTGGAAGAAGCGGATGCGGTATTTATGAATACCTGCTCTATCCGCGACAATGCCGAACAGAAGATTTTGAACCGCCTGGAGTTTTTTCATTCACTCAAGAAAAAGAAGCGCAATCTGATAGTAGGTGTACTGGGTTGCATGGCCGAGCGGGTGAAAGATGATTTGATTACCAACCACCATGTAGATTTGGTGGTGGGTCCCGACGCCTACCTCACTCTTCCCGAGTTGGTTGCCGCTGTAGAGGCAGGAGAAAAAGCTATCAATGTGGAACTTTCCACGACAGAGACTTACCGGGATGTTATTCCTTCGCGTGTCTGCGGCAATCACATTTCCGGATTCGTATCCATTATGCGAGGATGCAATAACTTCTGTACGTATTGCATTGTTCCTTATACTCGCGGTCGCGAACGTAGCCGTGATGTGGAAAGCATCCTTAATGAAGTGTCCGACCTGGTGGCGAAGGGTTATAAGGAGATTACGCTTCTGGGGCAGAACGTCAATTCCTACCGTTTTGAGAAACCGGGCGGGGAAATCGTATCTTTCCCCATGTTGCTGCGCATTGTTGCCGAAGCCGCCCCGAAGGTGCGTATCCGTTTCACCACTTCACATCCCAAGGATATGAGCGACGAAACGCTGGAGGTCATAGCGCAAGTGCCTAATGTGTGCAAGCATATCCACTTGCCCGTCCAGAGCGGAAGTTCGCGTATCCTGAAACTGATGAATCGCAAATACACCCGCGAATGGTACCTGGAACGGGTGGATGCCATTCACCGCATTATTCCGGATTGCGGTTTGTCGACCGATATTTTTTCGGGTTTCCATTCCGAAACGGAAGAAGATCACCAACTTTCGCTTTCCCTGATGGAGGAATGTGGATATGATTCCGCTTTCATGTTCAAATACTCCGAGCGTCCGGGTACGTATGCTTCCAAACATTTGCCGGATGATGTTCCGGAGGAGGTAAAGATACGTCGCCTGAATGAAATCATTGCTTTGCAGAATCGTCTTTCCGCCGAGTCCAACGCCCGTTGCATCGGCAGGACGTATGAAGTGTTGGCGGAAGGGGTATCCAAGCGTTCGCGCGAGCAACTTGTGGGGCGTACGGAACAGAATCGTGTGGTGGTGTTCGACCGGGGCACGCATCGTATCGGCGATTTTGTTAGGGTGAAGATTACCGAAGCAAGTTCGGCTACATTGAAGGGAGAAGAGGCGCTCTGATTTTTACAGCTCGCAGTTCAGTGACTCGTTATTAGCGGTTTGTATTATAAATGAGAGTTTACTTTTCAGACGCAGATAACGCGGATGACACGGATTTTTAAATGCTGCACTATGTTAACTCATCTGGAAGGTAAAAAAGAAATCCGCGTCATCCGCGTCATCCGCGTCTGAAAAATTGATTGTATTGCGCAGCAACCGGATTGAAGCATCCGAATACTAAACTCTCATTTATAGTACAAAATCGTTGCAACGAAGTACTTACATATCGAAAAAGCACGAACCTCACGGTCCGTGCTTCCCTAAAAGTTTCTATTTATATCTTTATTTAATGCTGTCTGTCGTGCAATCTATATGTTTATGATTCGTTTAAGTCCAGTCCGAATCATTTGTCTTTCCTTGTTTATATGTCTTAGAGGCTGTCGGCATATTCTGCTCATTGAGTTCATACACACTTTTCTGCATATTCTTGTCGTATGCTTTGTGCGACTCATTCCACAGGGCATGGGTCAGGGTTATTTCCTTATCACCATATTGATAAGTCATTTTAAAATGAGGTACCCATTTACTTTTGGCACTGTCCCACTTGAATGCTTCTTTGCTTATCATGCGATTTTCGTTGTCATAAGCAAAGACGTACCGCAAGTGATTTAGAAGATACGAGCCATCTTTCTTGAATATAGTCTGCGATTCCACTAATTCACCGTTCATTACCTGGTTGGTTATAAACTCACCTTGGGCTTTTACTTCGGAATTAGAAACACATGCCACCATAATAGCCATCATTGCAATTGTTCTCAATAAACCTTTAGTTCTCATAAGTCTTATTTTTTAATTATTATTTTTTTTGTTTAGCTTTCGCTCTTATTCATTAGACGTAATTAGTCGCAGAAAAGTTGCAGCAGAATTTGTTTTTTTGTTGGTATCTGCTTTGGGATGATAATAACTAATGATAATGAATAATGCAGGTTAAGAAACCGGAAGAGGGAAATTGCCGGAGATTTTTTCTCCGCTGCAATTTCCCTCTTTTTTAGCCTGTATTATTCATGTTTCAGGAGTTTATAAGCAGAAGTAACTTGCTTCTCCTCCTCCCGGGAGGAGGAGTACCCGCAGGGGGAGGTGGTAGGGAAAATAAATACCTATTAATCATAACTCTAAGGAATTCTTTCTGCCTACCACCTCCCCTCTTGCGGGG